>DFBO01000076.1:1811-8631 GCA_002366675.1 Flavobacteriaceae bacterium UBA3078 | reverse complement strand
AGAAGCTATGAAACAAATGATAGAACTTACTAAAGCGCCAATAATAGCTTCTCATTCTGCAGCCAGAGCTTTAAGTGATGAAAGTAGAAATCTGGACGACGAACAGTTACAATGGATGAAAGAGAATGGTGGTGTGGTTCAGGTAGTTGCTTTAGATGAATATTTGAATACTAAGAAAATGAAAACAAGAAATGCTAAAATATATAATATCCAAAAGCAGATTGCAGATTCACTTGGTGTAAAATGGTATGCATCTAAAGAAGAAGTCATGGCATTAAATCATCAAGAACAAGACATATTTTTTAGCTATTTTAAAAAAGTATTAGATTTGGCGAATGCAAAAGCAAATAAGATAGAAGGCTTCCCTCCCAACGTGAATGTAGTAGATTTAGTAAATCATATCGATTATATAATTGAAAAAATTGGAATCGAACACGTTGGTATTAGTAGCGATTTTGATGGTGGAGGTGGTATTGAAGGCTGGAATGATGCCTCTGAAACCTTTAATGTGACTTTAGAATTGATAAAACGTGGTTACACCGAAGAACAGATTGCTATGATTTGGAGTGGGAATTTATTACGTGTTTTAGATGAAGTTCAGGCTGTTGCAGAAACTTTAAAATAAAATTCTTAGTGGTCAGTTCGAATACAATCGAGAACTCAATTTTATATTCTCGCTTTAAGGTCTCTACTGCTCTCGACCAGACTTTAATTAAAAGAATTTGCTACTAATACACGAATGTTATTTAGAACATTATTTGCGAATTTGCGGCATTTTTTTAATACTCCAACAACTCTTTCAAAGTACTTTCAAACTTCCCTTTAGCCAAATATTGATCTTCCAATTGGTTGACAAAAGGAATTGGTGTATTCATGCTTGCCACACGTTTTACTGGTGCATCTAAGTTTTCAAAACAGTTTTCCATAATCAAAGACGAAATATCTGATGCTATACCACCAAATAAGGAATCTTCTTGCAAAACAATAGCACGTCCAGTTTTCTTAACCGACGCATAAATAGCTTCTGTATCTAAGGGTTGTAACGTTCTTAGGTCAATTAAATCTGCTTGAATTTCTGGATTGTTTTCTAGCGTTTCTATAGCCCAATGTACTCCTGCTCCATAAGTAATAATCGTTACTTGATTTCCTTCACTTAAAAGCGAGGCCTCTCCAAAAGGGATTGTAAAATAATCTGTTGGTACTTCTTGTCTAATGCTTCTATATAAAGCTTTATGCTCGAAAAATAATACAGGATTCGGATCGTTAATAGCAGTTGCTAATAAGCCTTTAGCATCTGCTGGAAATGCAGGATACACAACTTTTAAACCTGGTGTTTTAGTAAACCAAGCTTCGTTTGTTTGCGAATGAAATGGTCCAGCTGCAACTCCTGCTCCACATGGCATTCTAAGAACAACATCTGCTTCTTGGTTCCATCTGTAATGCGATTTCGCCAAGTAATTAACTACTGGATTAAAACCAGACGTTACAAAATCGGCAAATTGCATTTCTACAACACTCTTTATTCCAGCAATAGATAAACCCATTCCAGCTTCTACAATAGCAGATTCGCAAATTGGTGTATTTCGTACTCTGTCTTTTCCAAATTGTTCAACAAAACCATCAGTTATTTTAAAAACACCTCCATATTCTGCAACATCCTGACCCATAATAACCAGATCGTCATGTTGCTCCATAGACTGTCTTAGTCCTTCAGAAATGGCGTCTATTAAACGCAATTCTTTTGTTTCAGTATTTTTTTTAAATTCCTTATAATCAAATGTTTTGTAAACATCATTTAATTCTTCACTTTCATTTGCGATAATTATTTTTTCATCGAAAGCCATCTGAAGATGTTCGCTAATTTCATGAACAATCTCTTGTTTAAGAGTTACTTCCAATTCTTCAGTTAAAACATTTTCATCCTTTAAAAAAGCTTGAAAATTTTCTAGTGGATCTTTTTTAGCCCAAGCATCTAATAAGTCTTGAGGCACATATTTAGTTCCACTAGCCTCCTCGTGTCCTCGCATTCTAAAAGTTTTAAATTCTAGTAATATAGGACGAGGGTTTTGTCTGATACTTTCTGCAAGCTCTCTTACTTTTGTATAAACTTCAATAATGTTATTACCATCAATAATATGCGATTCCATACCATAACCTAAGGCACGATCAGCAATATCTTTACAATTATATTGTTCGCTAGTTGGCGTAGATAGACCATAACCATTATTCTCCACACAAAACATGACTGGTAATTGCCAGACTGAAGCAACGTTTAAAGCTTCATGAAAATCGCCTTCGCTTGTTCCTCCTTCTCCTGTAAAAACAGCAGTTACCTGATTTTTGTTTTTAAGTTTACTAGCTAATGCAATACCATCTGCAACTCCTAATTGAGGTCCTAAATGCGAAATCATTCCAACGACATTGAACTCTTGTGTCCCAAAATGAAACGACCTGTCACGACCTTTAGTAAAGCCATTAGCCTTGCCTTGCCACTGACTAAACAAACGATATAACGGAATTTCTCTAGTAGTAAATACACCAAGATTTCGGTGCATTGGTAAGATATATTCATCTTTATTTAAAGACATAGTTACACCAACCGAAATGGCTTCTTGTCCAATGCCTGAGAACCATTTAGAAATTTTACCTTGACGTAATAGAATGAGCATTTTCTCTTCTATTAATCGTGGCTTAAGCATGTTTTTATATAATTCTAGTAATTCGTTAGAATCTAGATTTGTCTTTTTGTATTGTATTTCAGTAGGTATGGACACGTGCGTACTCATAAAAATTGTTTGTCAAATATAGTATAAATTGATAATTCAAATTGAAATTCTTAAAATAATTAGTGTTCTAAACTTTATAATGTTTTTGTACATTTGTAATACATTCTTATTAATAAATACCATGAATAATATACCTAGCGTTAATTTAAAAGATTTTACTTCTGGAGATCCTATTAGAAAGCAAAAATTTGTTGATGAAATTGGTAAAGCCTACGAAGAGATTGGTTTTGTTGCTTTAAAAGGGCATTTTCTAGACGACACCTTAGTGGATAATCTTTATAATGAAGTAAAAGAGTTCTTTTCACTACCTGTTGAAACCAAAAGAAAATATGAAATTGAAGGAATTGGAGGCCAAAGAGGTTATATTTCTTTTGGAAAAGAAAGTGCTAAAGGAAAAAAAGAAGGCGATTTAAAGGAGTTTTGGCATTTTGGGCAGTATGTTGAAAATAATTCAAAATTTGAAGCAGAATACCCTAAAAACGTTCAAGTTGAAGAGCTTCCTGAATTTAATAAAGTTGGAAAAGAAACCTATAGAATGTTAGAAAAAACAGCCAAGTATGTATTGCGTGCATTGGCTTTGCATTTAGGTTTAAAAGAATTATATTTTGATAATTACATTCATAATGGTAATAGTATTTTAAGACCAATCCACTATCCTCCTATTTTTGAAGAACCTGAAAATGCTGTTCGTGCTGCTGCTCATGGAGATATTAACTTAATTACCTTATTAATGGGAGCACAAGGAAGAGGTTTACAAGTACAAAATCATGAAGGAGAATGGTTAGATGCTATTGCTGAGCCAGATGAATTGATGATTAACGTTGGAGATATGCTTTCAAGACATACCAATAACAAATTGAAATCTACCATCCATAGAGTAATTAATCCTCCTAGAGAACTTTGGGGAACCTCACGTTATTCCATTCCATTTTTTATGCATCCAATTAGTGATATGAAATTGAATGTTTTGGAAAGTTGTATAGATGAAAATAACCCAAAACAGTTCGATGATATTACTGCTGGGGAATTTTTAAATGAACGCCTAATTGAGCTTGGTCTTATTAAGAAATAAGTTTTATTATGGACCTACAAGACCAATTAAAGAATCTATTTCCAGACCATAAATCAGAACCTTCATTAGAAAGCACGAATAATGAAGCTACCAATTTATGGATGCAAGACGAGCCCATTATCTGTAAATACGAGAAACGAAAAGGAAAACCTATTACCATTCTTGAAGGTTATACAGGAGCCACTGAAGATTTTAAAGCTCTGGCTAAAGAGATAAAAACAACCTTAAGTGTTGGTGGTAGTTTTAAAGACGATAAAATTATTATTCAAGGAGATTTTAGAAATAAAATCATGGAGATTCTAAAAGACAAAGGGTTTCAAGTAAAACGTGTTGGTGGCTAATGAATGGTGAAACGTTACATATCACTAATGGAGGTAGTTTAACAAATTACTTAAAAGAACTAGACATATCTGGAAACATTATTACTTGGCAAGAAATGTTATGCGAAGGACCAACAACTAGAAAAATTAATACAGACGAGTTTTTAAAGAAACGCAAAGCCTTTTTAAATAATTTTTATCAAGTAGAAATTAACGAATCTGAATTTAAAGATGAAGTTGGTATACTTGATTCAGCCAAAGACTATAAAGAGATTGTACTTTGGTTTGAATACGATTTATTTTGTCATATAAATTTATTGGCAGTTATAAAATTACTTCAAGATAAAAACTTGGACTTGCCTATTTACTTGGTTTGTAGTGGACGAATTAAAGGAGAAACACAACTTAAGGGTCTTCCTGAATTATCACCAGAACAGCTTTACAAACACTATCAAGATAAAATTAAATTAACTGACGATGATGTTGAGTTAGCCGTTACTTTATGGCAAATTTATTGTGGAAAAGATCATAATTTATTTAAGCCTTACCTAACAAAAAAATCTTCGTTTAAATATTTAAATAATTGCTTAATAGCACATTTAAGACGCTTTCCAAATTTAAAATCAGGATTAAGTGTCCTAGAAAAAAACATCTTAACTATTATAAAAGAAAAATCTATTAAATCTAAAAACCAATTAATTGGGTATGTTTTAAATTATCAAGGATATTATGGCTTTGGAGATATGCAAATAGAGCGACTAATAGATTTACTTAGTATATTTTATATTGTTGAAGAAAACAAAATTTCATTGAATAGAAAAGGTCATGTTGCCTTGATTGGAAATCATAATTTTTCGTATGAAATAAATAACAACTTAACTTTTGGAGGTGTTAATAGATTAGACTATTCGTATAATAATAAAACAAACAATTTAATTAAAACGCAACTTAATGTCAATTAAAGACTCAGAACTTATATTAAATCCTGATGGGAGTATTTATCATTTAAATTTAAAGCCAGAACATATTGCACACGATATTATTCTAGTTGGAGATCAAGATCGTGTAGAAAAAATAACAAAACACTTTGACACAATTGAGTTTTCTACGCAAAAACGTGAGTTTAAAACTCAAACGGGTTTTTATAAAGAAAAAAGAATAACAGTTCTTTCAACTGGAATTGGGCCAGATAATATTGATATTGTTTTAAATGAACTGGATGCCCTAGTTAATATTGATTTAGAAACCAGAAAACCAAAAGAAGAACATACAAGTTTAAATTTTGTTAGAGTTGGAACTTCTGGCTCTTTACAGGCAGATGTTCCGGTAGATAGTTTTGTTATTAGCACACATGGTTTAGATTTAAATGGTATGCTTCATTTTTATAAAATAAATCAAATTGAGAATCCAGACATTGAAAACGCATTCATAGAATTTACCAATTGGAACTCCAATAAAGCACGTCCAATTGTTATTAATAACAGTAAGGAATTAGAAAATAAATTCGATAGCGATCAAGTATTTAAAGGTTTAACAGCTACTGCTGGAGGATTTTATGGTCCACAAGGACGTGTTTTGAGATTACCTCTTCAAGACCCAGAGCTAAATAATAAAATGGACACCTTTAATTTTAAAGGCATGCGAATTACAAATTTTGAAATGGAAACATCTGTTATTTATGGGCTTTCAAAATTATTAGGACATCATGCACTTTCGTTAAATGCTATAATTGCTAATAGAGCTACTGGAGAATTTAGTAAAGACCCAAAAGCTGTTGTAGAAAAACTAATATCTTATGCTTTAAATAAGATAGTTAAGTAACATTATTTTTAAGAAAATATATTTTAATGAAGACAATTCATATTGGTGGAGTTCCTGAACATTTCAATTTAGCTTGGTATTTAACACTTAAAAATGGAGAATACAAAAACGAAGGAATAAACTTAAGGTGGAAAGATTATTTTAGTGGTACAGGAGCTATGTGCAAGGCTTTACGCGATGGAGAAATTGATATGGCTGTTATTTTAACCGAAGGCATTATAAAAGATATTGTAGACGGTAATCCTAGTAAAATAATACAAACCTTTGTGCAAACGCCTCTAATTTGGGGAATTCATGTAGCTGATGACTCTAAATATCAAGACATAAATGATTTAAGAGGAACTAAAGCAGCTATTAGTCGTTATGGCTCTGGTTCTCATTTAATGGCTTACATAAATGCTCAGAATAATGGTTGGAATCTAGATAAAGATTTACATTTTGAAGTTATTAAAAACCTAGATGGTGCAGTTGAAGGTTTAACTGAAGGTAAAGCCGACTATTTTATGTGGGAAAAATTCATGACCAAACCCATAGTAGACGATGGTGTTTTTAGAAGAATTGGTAATTGCCCTACTCCATGGCCTTGTTTTGTAATTGCTGTTCGTGAGGAATCGTTAGAATTGTATCAAGACGAAATTAAAACAATTCTAAGTATAATTAATACTTCTACCAAAGGGTTTAAAGAGCTACCAAAAATACATGAAGTTATTGCTGAAAGATATTCACAAAAAATTGAAGATGTCCAAGAATGGCTTTCATTAACAGAATGGTCTCAAGAGACTATAAACAGGGAAACTATAGATACTATTCAAGAAAAATTA
>DFBO01000076.1:1321-1788 GCA_002366675.1 Flavobacteriaceae bacterium UBA3078 | reverse complement strand
AAATTTAACATTTTTCACAATCTAAAACAGCTAACAATCACAGTGTTAATTTACTTAACATCATTAAAATGTTAAAAAAAGTTTAGAATTATAAGTCAAAAAACTTATATTTGATTTATATCAGTAATTAACAAACCCAATTGCTTATGTTATTGACCATTACTTTAATTCTTTCTTTTCTTGTTGTTGTTAATTTTTTATTACTAATTTTTAGCTGTAATAAAACCACAAAACGTACAGAAATAAAAGAAATAAAACCTACAAGAATTATTACTACAACTGCCAATCAACAGACATCAAACCAACTTGCTCCAACAGGTAGTTAGTTTTACTAAAATGTTTGTTTCCAAACCAATAACCTCTATTGGCACTTAATGGCGATGGATGTCCTGATTCTAATACAATATGTTTTTTCTTATTAATTAGTTTTGCTTTCTTTTTTGCAAATCCTCCCCAAAGTAAAAAAA
>DFBO01000076.1:0-1219 GCA_002366675.1 Flavobacteriaceae bacterium UBA3078 | reverse complement strand
ATTTATTAATGAAGGTGGATGAGACACGTTATCATTTACCGAAAAGCACAAACCATGAGCTTGCCCAAAACCATGATAAGGATCCTGACCAATAATAACAACTTTTAATTTATTTAATGGACAATGGTTAAATGCATTGAAAATATCAGTTTCTGGAGGAAAACAAGTATTAGACTTGTACTCGTTAGAAATAAAACTATTTAAATCTTTAAAGTATGGTTTGTTAAATTCTTCTTGTAAATAAGGTAGCCAACTCTTATTGATATTAAGTATCATTTTTTATCTTCGTTTTAAAGTCTCAACTAAAATAGTACTATCTTTATTCTAATTAAAATAATAGTCGCTTGAAAAAACTAAAATTCCCAACTGCCCAAACCATATTATTAATTATAGCAGCAGCAGTAGCATTACTAACATGGTTAATTCCTGCTGGAAAATACGATTCACTTTCATATAACAAAGATGATAATACGTTTACAAGAAGCAGTTTAGAGAGAACAACGACTTTAGAAGCTAATCAAAAGACTTTAGAGGATTTACAAATAAAAATCCCTTTAGAAAAATTTACAAATGGTGATATTTGGAAGCCAATTTCAATTCCTAATACTTATCAAGAAGTTGAAGCAAGACCACAAGGCGTCTTGGCCTTTTTTAAATCACCAATTAAAGGCATCATTGAGGCTGCAGATATTATTTTTCTAGTTTTAATTATTGGAGGTTTAATAGGTATTATGAACCTTACTGGAGCGTTTGATGCAGGTATTTCCTGGTTAGCAAAAACCTTAAAAGGACATGAATACATACTAATTGTCTTAGTAACCATACTAATAGCTTTAGGAGGTACAACTTTTGGTTTAGCTGAAGAGACAATTGCCTTCTATCCTATTTTAATACCAATGTTTCTAGCCGCAAAATATGATGCTATTGTGCCTTTAGCTGCCATTTATATTGGGTCTTCTATTGGAACCATGTGCTCAACAGTCAATCCATTTAGTGTTATTATTGCTTCTGATGCTGCTGGTATCAATTGGACAACAGGTTTAACTGGCAGAATGATTATGCTTATTTTTGGAACACTTATCTGTATCATATACATATTGCGTTATGCTAGTAAAGTAAAAAAAGATCCTTCAAAATCTATTATATATAGTCAAAAAGAACAAATTGAAGCTATGTTTGGCTCATCTTCAGAAGACACAGTTGTATTGACTACTCGTTT
>DFBO01000204.1 GCA_002366675.1 Flavobacteriaceae bacterium UBA3078 | reverse complement strand
TATACATATTTCAGGACGGGTCATAATTACAATCAACGGTTTATTATATGATTTGTGCGACTGGAAAATCGAAGGTTTTTCTACAGTAGCAAATTGTTTATTGAATGTTTGTCGTTTATACTAGTTCAAATTTAAGCAAAAATTATATGTGGGAGTTAGGGGAAGAGAGAAGAAAGTTGGGAGTAGAGGGAAGTGAGTGAATGAGGAAGTGAGGGGAAGGAGTTGGAATAATTTCATCAGGAAAATCATTATACAATAACTTCCATAGTTTTTTTGCCCCCAGAGCTTATGCTTTTCTTTCAATTGTAGAATGCTATTTATTACTCTTTCTTCGGTTGCATTAGGATGTAATCCTCTGGGTTTTCTCGACAGTTCTCGCAAACCTTCATAACCTTCTCTCTCGAATCGGGCTATGATTTTGTAGGCTGTTGGACGGGATATTTAAAAGCTTCTACATAGTTCTGTGATAGTGTATTTTCCTGTACGTCATTCACAAATAAATTCAATTTTCTGTTCCATGATCGTTGTGTCTTTCCAGTACATAGTTGTCTGATTTTTGTTTCAGACTTCTACTTAAAAAGTGTAAACGATGTTTCTATAACTTTGTAAACGATGTTTGTATAACGTACCTAATGAACGCCAACGAAGGAATATATACGCCAAAGGTGTGTCTATTCTCTAAATAGGTGTGTTTATTCCTATTTTATATATACCCAAATATAAAAATTTTTAATTGTAAACAGCCATATTTAAACACACAAAAATTTCCCTGAAATATGTTTATATTTGCTTTGCAAAGCAAATATACAATGAACGACATTTCAATTTCTGTTATAATAAGCACCTATAATTCTCCAGAATGGTTGGCAAAAGTGTTACATGGTTATAACAATCAAAGCTATCAGAATTTTGAGGTTGTTATTGCAGACGATGGTTCCAAACAGGAAACCATAGACCTTATTGAGGCCTTTAAAAAAGAAGTATTTTATCCTATTACACATGTTTGGCATGAAGATAATGGCTTTCAAAAATCACAGATTTTAAATAATGCTATTGTTAAATGTCGTGCAGATTATATTTTAATGTCTGATGGCGATTGTATTCCAAGAGAAGACTTTGTTGAGATTCATTTTAGAGAAAGAGAGATAGGTTATTTTCTGTCTGGAGGTTATTTTATGTTGCCAATGACTATTTCTGAGGCTATTACTAAAGAATCTATTTTAAACGGTAAATGCTTTAATTTAAAGTGGTTAAAGTCTCATGATTTAAGTTCTTCTTTTAAAAATAATAAATTAACGGCTAGAGGTTTTAAGTCTTGGTTTTTAAATACCATAACGCCAACTAATGCTAGTTGGAATGGACATAATGCTTCTGGTTGGAAAAAAGATATTGTTGCTATAAATGGATTTGATGAACGTATGCAATATGGAGGTCAAGATAGAGAGTTAGGCGAGCGCTTAATGAATTTGGGTATCAAAGGAAAGCAGATTAGATATAGTGCTATTTGTATTCATCTTGACCATCCAAGAGGTTATAAGAATCAAGAATCCATTAATAAAAATCTAGCCATTAGAAAAACGACTAAAGTAGAGAAAAGAGTCTGGACAGATTTTGGTATTATTAAAAAATAAGAATTAATTCTATTTCTTATAAACACCTATTTTTCAATAGGTATTTTCGTCTTTAGTTTTTACAACTTTATGGTCGAGACGTTCTAAATTATTAAAATGTTCCCAACAACCATTCCCTTCACGAAAAATAGATACTATTAGAATACCATCTTTATTTAAAAGTTTTAGTATTCTTTGGAGAACATTACTTTTTTCAGAATCATGAAAATAATAGGTTGTTGTTTGTCTTATTTAGCAATAAAGTCTATAATGGTTTTATACCGAAAAGCTTCAATAGGTTTTTTTTAGATTATTCCAGCGACCACTTTTATATTGTTTATTCCAACGCTGTTTTCTTCGCTAATTAAGAACCTTATCTATAATATTCATGAATTGTTTTTTAAATGTAATAGTAGAAACTGTTCTATTCTTGGTATGATTAAATCTGGTGTTAATTGCTTATACATAAAACTTGGATCAGCTTCAATTTTACGTCTGTTTTCAATACTATTTTCATTGTATAAATCTGGTTTTTCTTCCAATAAATGAATAGATGTATGTGTCTGGCCATCTTCAAAACTTGCCCAATGATCTTTCATAACGTAAGGTGAAAATATAGTAAAGGTAGGCTTGTTTAATGCTTTGGAAATGTGCACAATACCTCCTTCGTTTCCAATTAATAATTCACATTTATTCATGAGTTTAATAAAACCACGTATGCTGTCTTCATAAATATCTATTACAATATTGTCTTTGTTTTTACATTGATTATAAATGCTTAACGCATCTTTATTCTGGTGTGGTGCATAATTAAAAAGCACATTGACATCAAACGTTTCAGTTATGTAATCTATTAGTTTAACTATGTAATTATATGGCATCGATTTTTGAGGTGTACTACCCAAAATACCAAGCATGATAAATGGTTTGTTGTACGAATCTAACTTATTATATTTTGTCTCTTCAGGTGTTAGATAAATGTGTGGATGATGATCAATCTTTTCTTTTGGAAAATCGAAAACCGATGTTACCATATTAATTCTATCCTCAATTGCCTTACCACATATATGCGATTTTTCGTTTAAAAAAGGAATGTTATGCGTATAAAACTTTAGAATTGGATTTTTACCTCTTTTTTGAAACCCAATTCTAATAGGAGCTTTCGAGAAATAACAAATAAGTCGGCTTTGTAATTTTGAATAAGGGTCAAAAATTATATCGTAACTCTGTTTTCTAATTTTAAAAATGATTTGCTTTAAATTCTTTAGTTTTTTTAACTCCCTATCGTTAACCGCAATAATGTTATCTATTGCTGGATTATTTTTTATAACACCAACAGTATAATCGTATACCAAATAATCAACCTGACTATCTGGATAGATTTTTTTTATGTTTTGTGCAATAACCGAAGCTATTAAAACATCTCCAATACGTTTGTTTTGTATAACAAGTATTTTCTTCATAGCACCTATTCAAGCCAGCCTGTCGTTAGACAAGAAAGAGGAATCTCTTTGGTTAAAATTTAATCATCTGCAAAGTATTATATTTTCTACTTTTATTAAAATATCAATTAACATATCTTTGAGAAATTTCAAAAACTGAATACCATAATACATATTCACTCAAAATACCAGCATTTAAAAGCATCTTTAGAATCTATAATTTCAGATTTTGAAAGTACTGGAGAATCTGTAACCGTTGGTCAGCGAAATGTTATTAAACAGTTTGAGGTGAATGGTGAAGCACTTAATGTCAAGTCGTTTAAAGCGCCTAATGTATTTAATAGTTTTGTCTATAAGTATATCAGGAAGTCTAAGGCCAGACGTTCATTTGAATATGCTAATAAATTAATTGAATGTGAGATTTCAACGCCATTTCCAATAGCTTATATAGAAAACACGAATGCTTTAGGTCTTACAACTAGTTATTATATAAGTAAACATGTGACTTACGATTTCGATTTTAGAGATTTAATCCACAAACCCTTATTTCCTAATCGAAAAGAGATTTTGAAGCAGTTCACAACGTTTACCTTTAAGCTTCATGAAAACAATATTAATTTTTTAGATCATTCTCCTGGGAATACTCTAATTGTTGAAAAACCAGAGAAACAATACGATTTCTATTTAATAGATTTGAATAGAATGCGCTTTGAAACTATGGATTTTAACAAGCGCATGCATAATTTTAGGCGTTTATGGTTGTCTAAAACCATGGTAAAAATTATGTCTGAAACGTATTCAAAGCTAAATAGTAAATCTTACGAAGAAACCTATAGTTTAATGCTGAAGCATAGCAGAGCGTTTCAAAAGAAAGTGGATTCTAAGAAATTACGTAAATCTGGAAGAAAGATGCAGTTCTCTAAAGCTTAAACTGCAACATCATACTCTCTTAAAGCATCGTTAAGCGATGTTTTTTTATTGGTACTTTCTTTACGTTTTCCAATAATTAAAGCACATGGCACATTATAAGTTCCAGCAGGAAATACTTTTGCATAACTACCAGGAATAACTACAGAACGAGCAGGAACAATACCTTTCATTTCAATTGGGTTATCTCCAGTAACATCAATAATTTTAGTAGATGCAGTTAAAACGACATTGGCACCAAGAACGGCTTCTTTTTCAACCTTTACACCTTCAACAACAATACAACGAGAACCAATAAAGGCATTGTCTTCAATAATAACAGGAGCAGCTTGTAACGGTTCTAAAACGCCACCAATGCCAACACCACCAGAAAGATGAACGTTTTTACCAATTTGAGCACAACTTCCAACAGTTGCCCAAGTGTCTACCATGGTTCCTTCGTCTACATAAGCACCAATATTTACATAACTAGGCATCATGATTACACCTTTAGAAATATAAGCTCCATGTCTTGCAACAGCATGAGGGACCACACGAATGCCTTTTTCTGCATAACCTGTTTTTAAAGGAATTTTATCGTGATATTCAAAAATTCCTACTTCAAAGGTTTCCATTTTCTGTATTGGGAAATATAAAACCACAGCCTTTTTAACCCATTCATTAACTTGCCAGCCATTATCTGTAGGTTCTGCAACACGTAAAGTGCCTTCGTCAAGTAAGCTTATAACATTTCTAATACTATCGATTGTTGTTTTGTCTGTTAATAAGCTTCGGTTTTCCCAAGCATTTTCTATGATTTGCTGAAGTTGTTTCATGAGTTTTTAAAAGTGTTTTCGCAAAGATAAACCTATAATTGAAATCTTTAAAGTCTAATCTATATAATCATGAAAAATGAGTGATGTACTGTACTGCATCTTTTCTATTTAAATAGTAACTTTGCCCAATGGGAAGAATATTAGCCATAGACTACGGAAAAGTAAGAACTGGAATTGCTATTACAGATGAGTTGCAACTTATTGCATCTGGTCTTGAAACTGTAGCTACATCAGATTTAATTTCATTCTTAAAAACATATACAACATCTGAGGATGTCGAGTTATTTGTTGTAGGAGAACCTAAACAAATGAATAATGAGGCTTCTGAAAGTGAAGTCTTAATAATTCCTTTTTTAGAAAAATTAAAAAAAGCATTCCCTAAAATTCCTATAACAAGAGTAGATGAAAGGTTTACTTCTAAAATGGCATTTCAAACCATGATTGAGGCTGGTTTATCTAAAAAGCAGCGTAAAAATAAAGCCTTAGTAGATGAAATTAGTGCCACACTTATATTACAAAGTTACTTGTATTCTAAATAGCTTGAAATTATTATATCGACGAAATGCACCTTGTAAAGGTTTATAGGCAGTGCGTTTATCGATGAAATGCATGTTTTTATCATGTTATCGATTTTACATAGTCTTTCAACAAATTTATTCTTTAATTACCGTTTGTCGATGATATATTTGTCCTGTTACCAAAAATAACAGAAGACATGAAATCATTTTTAATTTTATTTTTTATTGCTTTTTTAACAACATTAAATGTTAATGCTCAATCTAATGATGAGGTTGTAAACCCAGAAGTAGTTGTTGCGTTTAATACGCTTGTTGAGCAAGTAGAAGTAGATTCTAATTTAGAAATTACTGCTAAGAAGAAAGATATTTTGAATGCTAAAATTAATTCTAAGATTAAAGGTGAAGTAGATTTGTTTTTCGTAGCAGATAAAAGCAAGATTTGTTAATTACAAATAGACACATATAAAGTTACTAAAACTCCTTTTTTATAAAAGGAGTTTTTTTATATATCTAAATTAAAGATTGTATTTTTGCATATAATTTACAAATAACAAAAAATGATTTTACCTATTGTAGCCTATGGAGATCCCGTTTTAAAGAAAAAAGCAGGAGACATAACCAAAGATTATCCAAAATTAAAAGAGCTTTTAGACAACATGTATGAAACTATGGATGGTGCTCTAGGTGTTGGTTTGGCTGCACCACAAATTGGGTTACCTATTAGGTTGTTTATTGTAGATGCATCTCCATTTGCTGAAGACGATGTTTTTACTCCAGAAGAGCAAACAGAATTGAAAAATTTTAAACGCACATTTATTAATGCTAAAATCACTAATGAAGAAGGAGATGAATGGGCATTTAATGAAGGCTGTTTAAGTATTCCAGATGTTAGAGAAGATGTTTTTAGGCAACCTGTTATTACAATAGAATATTTTGATGAAAATTTTGAAAAGCATGTTGAAACTTTTGAAGGTTTAATAGCAAGAGTTATACAACATGAATATGACCATATAGAAGGTATTCTGTTTACAGATAAATTGTCTACACTTAAAAAACGTCTTATTAAAGGGAAACTAGCTAACATTTCTAAAGGAAAAATTAGCGTTGATTATAGAATGCGTTTTCCAAATCAAAAAAAGAAACGATAATATTTGTTTTAATTTAACAAACGTAGCATATTTGCGCTCCTTAAAAATTAATTATGAGCTTAGAAAAAGTATTAGCCATCTCTGGTAAACCAGGATTATTTAAATTAATAACACAAACGCGAGGTGGATTTATAGCAGAATCTTTATTAGATAAAAAAAGGTTGTCTGTTAGTATTAATCAGAATGTAAGTGTATTAAGTGAAATAGCTATTTACACGTTAACTGAAGAAGTGCCTTTAAGTAACGTATTGTCTAAAATTAAAGAAAAGGAAAGTGGTCAAGTAACTCCTGTGAGCCATAAAGACAGTAAAGATGCTTTAGAGGAATACTTTTTTGAAGTTTTACCTGATTATGATGAAGATCGAGTTTATGTAAGTGATATTAAAAAAGTAGTGCAATGGTATAACTTACTTCATAAACATGATATGTTGGATTTTGTAGAAACAGAAACAGTTTCTGAAGAAGAAGAATAACAAATAAAATGTATTTAATTACTATAAAATCTAGCATTTAATGCTAGATTTTTTTTGTTTCATATAGAAGTTTAAATCACATATTAAAATTGTAATTTTATCAAAAATACAGGAATGAATTCTAGAGAAAATCAACTTAAAGCCTTTGATCGTTTATTAACTATCATGGATGAATTACGTGAGCAATGCCCTTGGGATAAAAAACAAACTATGGAAAGTTTACGTCATTTAACTATTGAAGAAACTTACGAGTTAGGAGATGCGATATTAGATAACGATTTAGAAGAAGTAAAAAAGGAGCTAGGAGATGTCTTGTTGCACATTGTTTTTTATTCAAAAATAGGAAGCGAAACCAATCATTTCGATATTGCAGATGTGTGTAATAGCATTTGCGATAAGTTGATTGATAGACATCCACATATTTATGGTGATGTGGTTGTTGAAGACGAAGAGGATGTGAAACGGAATTGGGAAAAACTAAAACTTAAAGAAGGTAAATCTAGTGTATTAGAAGGTGTACCAAAAAGTTTACCAGCTTTAGTGAAAGCTAACAGAATTCAAGATAAGGTAGCTGGAGTTGGTTTTGATTGGGAAGAATCGAATCAAGTATGGGAAAAAGTAGAGGAGGAACTAAGCGAGTTTAAACACGAAGTACAAAACAAGAATAAGGAAGGTATGGAAAGTGAGTTTGGCGATGTTTTATTCTCTATGGTAAACTATGCTAGGTTTTTAGATATAAACCCAGAAAATGCTTTAGAACGAACAAATAAAAAATTCTCAAAAAGATTCCAATATTTAGAATCAAAAGCGAAAGCATTGAATAAAGATTTAAAGGATATGACTCTTGCTGAAATGGATGTATTTTGGGAGGAAGCGAAGCAAATGCAAAATAGGTAATTGGAAAATCT
>DFBO01000283.1 GCA_002366675.1 Flavobacteriaceae bacterium UBA3078 | reverse complement strand
TTATCAGTAACTGTAGGAGGTGTAGGCACAACAATATTAGCATAACAATCAGCTGTATCAGTAGTTGGTGCAATTGGATTAAAACCAATATATTCTATTGTATAAACAAAGGACCATGTGTCTTGAACATTATTACAATCTGTATAAGTATATGTATATGTACGTGTACCTTCACAAGTAACAGGGTTTGGATTTTCAGTAATAACAGCCGTTGAAGGTGTTAAATCGTTACCACAAGCATCTTGAATAGTTGGCATGGTAAATGTTTCAGTTGCTTGAGATAAACAATTAACTGTTGTGCTACCATCAATAGTTGTAATATTTAATGGAGGAACATTTATAGTAATTGTTTGATTCGCTGAAGCAGATAAACCACAATTGTCAACAATAGTAAACGTTCTAGTTACAATTATTGGACAAGAACTAGAAGCACTATCTTGATATGTAATGCTAGCAACATTATCTTCAGTAAAAGTACCACCTTCAGCTAAAAACTGTAATTCAGTAATAGCAGTATCAGTAGTTGAATAAGGTAATGAAGTTAAATTTCCATTAGTAACATCAGCTGTAATACAACCTTCTACAGTAATTGGATTAGGTGCATTAATAATTGGTGCAGTACTATCTCCAGTTATAATAGTTGCAGTTTCACTTATAGAACAATTATTCTCATCGGTTACAGTAACTGTATATGTTCCAGCAGGTAAATTGCCAAACTGTCCACTATTTTGTGTATATCCTGAAGGTTGTGGACTAATACTATAAGTATAATTTCCAAAACCACCAGAAGTTCCACTAGCTGTTATAGAACCAGTTGTACCACCATTACAAGGAACGTTTGTTGCATTTAAGGTTAAACCAGTTAATATTGGGTGTACAGTAACTTGATAAGATTGACTATCGCTTACACTATCGGCATCAGTTACAGTTAATGTTACCGTATAAGTTCCTGAACCTGAATAAGTATGAGAAGGATTTTGTTGATTAGAGTTTGGAGATCCATCGCCAAAATTCCATACATAACTATATGGATTATCTATATCTCCACCAGTTGTTAAATCTGTGAAGTCTATTTGATATGAAGTACATACAATAGCAGATTCAAAATTTGCAATTAATGGTGCATTTACTATAAATCCATCTGCATCAAAAAAACATTTTGAAGGATTTGTTGAACAGGGTCTTCCACTATTTGGTTGCCAAGACATATAAAAGTTACCTAATCGTATTTGATCTCCACAATTCCAATTAATTTGTTGAACTTGTAAATTTTGTCCAACTGGAATTGGCTGACCATCATATAAACAATCGTTAACATGATATGCTAATACACCATTTATAAATA
Source organism: Flavobacteriaceae bacterium UBA3078 (assembly GCA_002366675.1). Classification (GTDB taxonomy): domain Bacteria; phylum Bacteroidota; class Bacteroidia; order Flavobacteriales; family Flavobacteriaceae; genus Xanthomarina. Next base: position 1,616 of record DFBO01000283.1, on the reverse strand, counting down.
CATCATAATCGATATATAAGCTATATCGATCTGCACCAGTATTTGCAGAAAAGAGAGCAAATATATATGCAGATTGTGGTGTACCTGGGGTACAAGTGTTATCTAAAGGATTACCATTTACATCAGCTAAATAGAAATTACTTAATGTAAAATCGTTTGCTGAACAAGAATCAACATTGAGTGCTGAATTGCTCGTATCAATAGTGTTTGAATCAGTGGTTAATTGGCTGTCACTTCCTTTTGTGAGAATTTGACCTGAAGCATAACTATTGAATAGTAAAAACATAATCAATAGAATACCATGCAAATTAATTTTATGAGTAATTGTCTTCATAAGATTGTAGATTTGTATATACTGCAAAAATTGTTTTTTATTAATGTTAAATAATAAAAACTGTTAAATAAATAATAATATCAAAAAAATTGTTGAGGGAAGTACATTGACTTATAAAGTCGACGTATAATGGATTAAGTAAATTTTGATTTGGGATCATTTTTAATTAATAGCTTACGTAACAAATAAATAGCGATTAAACAATCCAATCAAATAAAAATGCTAAATAACTTATAAATTCGATAAGATGAGATATGATAACACTTTATCGGTAAAATAATATAATTAGCCGAGAGCGATTATTCAAGCTTTACCTATCTAATCATCATAGTTGTTCAGTATTTTGTTCTAATTCATAATAATATTAATGTTTTTTATTAGTAAATTTTCGCAATAAAAAAGCCAAAATAGGTTATATATCGAATATATGCAACACTTTATCGATAAAAATTGCATTTAATCTTAAAAAATGAAAAAAATAATCATTGTAAGACATGCCAAATCATCATGGAAAGAACAGGTTGATGACCATGATAGGAGCTTGGCATCTAGAGGTTTAAGTGATGCTGAACTGGTGTCATTAAAGTTTAATGAGTTGCAAGAACTCCCTGACTTGTTATTGTCTAGTACTGCGAAGAGAGCGAGAATGACAGCAGATATATTTAATAAAAACTTAAACTTAAGTCCAATTTGCTTAAAAGAAGACCTTTATGATTTTTCAGGAGAAGATCTTGTAAGGACAATTAAAAGTGTCAATAATAGTATTAATAGACTAATGGTTTTTGGGCATAATCACGCACTTACAAATTTTGTAAACTCATTTGGAGACATATATATAGATAATGTACCAACGAGTGGTTTAGTTATTATTGATTTTCAAATTGAATCTTGGAAGTATATAAAAAAAGGTCAAACGGTTAAAATAATCTTTCCTAGAGATTTAAGATAGTAATATATATAAATCAAATTGCCAATCTTTTTGCTATATGAAATTATTCAATAATTGGGTTGAATAGAATATATTTGTAGTATAAATAATTTGAATGACAAAAAACGAAAAGGTTAATAATAGTTATATAAATCGAGAAATAAGTTGGTTGCAATTTAATGCCAGAGTATTACAAGAAGCTGCAGATAAAAACGTTCCTTTAATTGAAAGGTTACGTTTTATTGGAATTTTCTCAAATAACTTAGATGAATTCTTCAAAGTAAGATATGCAACAGTAAAACGTATTGTTGAAGCAGGAAAAGGTGCCAAAAATGAATTAGGAGGTATAAAAGC
>DFBO01000223.1:7786-15473 GCA_002366675.1 Flavobacteriaceae bacterium UBA3078 | reverse complement strand
ATTTGCCAATTAAATATAAAGGTTAGTAGTTTAAAATGTCTGTAAAAAAAAACAAGCCCTATTAAAAAATAAGGCTTGTTTTTTTATTTGTTAAGATAATACTCTATCTAATTACAATTTTTTTAGTAAACTGTTTTCCCATATCATTTGTAAAACGTAAAATATATGGTTGAGCTGCTAAATGAGAAACGTCTAAGACGTTATCTCCAGAGTTAATGTTTACTTCTTGAACTTTTTTTCCTAATAAGTTATAGAATGTAAGAGATAAATCTTCACGAGATGAAATGTTAAGAATATCATCTGCCATTGTTGGGTAAACTTCAAAAGGAGTTAAATCAGACTCTTCAATACTTAAATTTGGGTCGAATCTGTAAGTCACTGTTAAGGGAGTTCCTATTTCATTGTCTGCATCATCAAAAGCTTGGAATCTTAATGTCCAAGACATTGGAGTTGTTGTTTCTGGAGCGTTTTGGTTCCAAAAATTATTACCAGCACTATTAGTTGCTCCTGAAGCTATCATTGCTGCATTATTAGGATAGCTACTGCCAAGTGTTACATTATTTAAGCAAACACCAGCAAAACATAATTGAAAATTAGAACCATCAGTTCCTTCTAATCCATCAACAAAAATTTTCATGTAGATAGGATTTGCAGATGTGTTTGTAACTTTAAATTTCCAGTTACATGGATCACTATAAGCACAGCCTGCTTCTGTAAAGCCTATCTCTTGATTGTCTGAAACTAAATTATTTGTACTTGTTTCTCTTACTTCAAATTGCGCATTTACAAAAAAAGAAGATAAAAAAAATGTAGTTAAAAGTAGTATTTTTTTCATAGGGATTTGATTTTTTTTTGTTTATTAAATAACTAATTAGCAGGATAGTATATCCTGCTAGATTTTAACAAAGATAAGATTTTTATAAATAAAAAAAGGGAAGTGATAAAATTACTTCCCTTTTAAGAATATATATAAGATAAATATTACTTATTTACTATAAACTGTTTACTAAAAGATGTGTTGCCACTTGTAATGTTAACTATATAATGACCATTACTTAATTTAGAAACTGGTAATTGTAAATTTTGAATACCAAATAAGTCTTTATAAGTTTGACTTAACATGGTTCTGCCTAACATATCTGTTACAGAAACATTGTAGTTTCCATTAACAGCTTCAAAAGAAATGTTTAAGTTGTCTTGAACAGGGTTAGGGTAAATTTTAACATCAGAAACTAATGCTGATTCCTCTTCTATACTTAAAGATTCAGTAACCGATCTTTGTAATGCTCCAACAACGCTTCCATTATCTTGGTCAATTAATACAGCAACAATATACATGTTTGCTGCATCGCTTGACGCTGGAATAGTATAATTAAATTCATAAGACACAGTTTCACCATCAGTAATTACAGCAGGTATTGATCCAGCCTCACCGTTAAATCCACCTAATAGAGCTCGTCCAACATGGTCGTATACCATATCTGTTGCAGGCACGGGGTTTCCATAACCTTCATATCCTCCCATAGGGCCATTACCTCCACCAGAATAATAGTTAACTTGATCATAATCTTGATTATTATTATTTGTTCCATCTCCTGTTCCAGTAACACCATCTTCTGTAATAATAACTCCAAATCTGTAATTAGTGTCAGCAGAATTGAAATTAGAATAAAAAGTTGCTTCTGTAGAAATGGTTAAATCATTTCCTGCTTGAGTTGCACTTATAGATAAATCTACAGGCACAATTTTATTAATTTGAGAATTATAAACTGCTTGTAAAGAAGAAGAAGAAGGGTCAACATCTCCTATATTACGATCTACAACTCCACTTGGGTATCCACCAATATACTGTCCAATTCCATTGTCATATTCTGTAACTTCCATTGGGTCTGCGTTGTGAACTGCTACAAGAGCAGTTGTATCATGATAGTTAGCTGCCATATAGTCCATGCCAACAGCGCCTCTTGGGCACCATCCACACCAAGTTCCAGTAGCTTCTTCAATTAAAACGATTTTTGTTCCAGATTGAGATAATGTATTGAATTTTGCTTCTAGATCGTTATTTGTACTATCTCCATCTGCACCACCATTAACACTTGTAATAGTTACGGCAATATTTTTTTCATCTACTGTACCATAGTTTACTGGTGTTGGATGATTAACTGTTTGTGACTGTCCAGCAGCTATATTTACAGTAAAATTTTCAGTATATGTATTTGTACCATCATTCCAAGAAATATCTAGAGAGGTAATTGTAGCAAGACCGTTATTAAATACTTTTACTGAAAGTTGGTTGTCAGTAGAAATAAGCGAATATCTATTTAAACTAACCTCATCTGCTTTGGCATCTAAAGCTAAAGGGGATCTTACCTCAATATCATCAATTAACCAGTTGTCACCATCATCATTAAGGTGAACAAAAGCAATATAAATCATCATCCCATCGTATGCAGATAAATCAACTGTTTTAAGTTCTAAGCCACCATCTGGGCCAACATTATTTTCGTTATAACTAGCAACAGTATTAAAGTCAGCATGAGTAGTTTGAGAATTAGTAGAAACTTTTATCTCGTAATTTGAACCATAATCTGTGCCATAAGTTTGTCCTGAATAAAAGCGTAATTCTGCATCTGTAGCACTTGTTAAGTCTATTTGACTGGTTACTAACCAATCTTCAGCAATACCTCCAGTTACGTTTTCATAGCGATTTCCAGCTCCATAAGTTCCAGTGTTTGGAGCAGTTGATTGCACCCAATTGTATTGAGTTCCTAGGCCATTTGTGCCAATAAATGAAGTCCAACCTGTTGGAGGGAATGTGGCTCCTTCGAAGCCTTCTTCAATTATTGTTTGCGCTGTTGCGAATTGCGTACAAGCAAAGCAAAGCGTTAGTAGAAAAGTAATTTTTTTAATCATTTTTGTGAAGTTTTAATTCTTGAATTAATTTTAAGGATACCAAATATAGCATATTCTTTAATATATATGTTAAAAAAAACAGTATTCTAAAATAAAATACTGTTTTTGTGATTGATATAATATTTCTTTTAGAAAGTAATGGTTAGGTTAGCACTTAAACCTGTGTTTTCTGGAACAAAACGACAAACACCACCTATGCAGATAAGTCCTCCTCTTTGTCTACCATAATTTAATCCTAATCTAGCATTTCCCTTGCTATAACTACCTCCAACACTGTAATAATGTATTTCGTCAAGTCCCCCATAATTCCAGTTATCTGCTACATATAAGGCTAATTTACTTGAAAAATTATATTCAAACACACCTGCAACCCAATTCTTTCTATCTTGGTCTGTCCACAAATGCTGAGCAACAAAACGTGCAGATTTTCCTTTGTTGAATTTACGAGTAGCTTCAATAACACCAATATTGGCATAAATAGTATTTTTGCCAAAAGAGCCCCCTTGAACTACACCTTTGTCGATAAGAACATTTTGGTAAGTAAAGACAGAACTCCATTTTTTAGACCAAGTTTTTTTAATTTCAAGATTTACATCCCTGAAAAGTTGAGGTCCAGAGCCTATGAATTTTGCTTCATACCATTTGTTTTCAATATTGTATTCAGCATCTAAACCACCCCAATAAGAAAAATTAAATGCCAATTTTGTGCCATATTTTCCTCCCAAACTAGTTCCTTTTTTAAAAGAATAATACAAGTCAAATTGTGCACCAACTTCACCAGCACGTTGGTCGTAAGTCTCAATTATAAGTCTAGATTGAGCATTATACACATAAATATTGGTTAGCATATAATCTTGTTGCTTCGTCAAAGCAGGTACATAATTTATTACTTCTTGGTTGTATATGTTTCCTTCGGCAAAACGATCTGAATAAAAACTAAAATTCTCTAATCTTCTAAAGGACGCATTTATACCAAGACCCTTTGTTGCATATCCAGCATTAACTAATAAAGCAGTACCATCATATAGTTTGTTAGAAGCTAATTGTCCTTCAATTACAATTGCGTCTGGATCTTTTAATATGGCTTCAGCGCCAACATAAAAATCATTAAATATTAAATCTAAACGTCCACCATAAGCTCCTACAGTGCTAGGAAGTGCTTGATTCCCCTCTGTGTCTTGATTTCTTGCAACATAGCTAAGCCCCATTTGAATGTCTACATTATCAATATTTAATGCATTGCTAACACTTAAATCTGCATCAAGCCCTTGAATTGTACCACTAGATTCTTCAAATCCATTTCTTTGTCTACCAAAAACAGCTTTAAAGTCTAAGTATTCTGTAGCTTTAAATTTAATATTAACTCCTTTAAAGGCATTATTTATTCCTAATTGACGGTCTTCCCATGAACGTAAGATTAATCCACTCCCAAATTGTTCGTAGAAATAACCACCAGTAATATCTAAACTATTGTCTTTATAATTTAAGTAGTAAGTAGCAACGTCATTTCCACCATCGTAAACAGGTGCGTAACCTAATAAAGCAGAAGGAAGATAAGATTCGTATTGTAATCCAGCAGTAAATTTCCCTAGATTATAATTTAAAGTCACATAATTGTTTGCTCTAAATTGATCTTCAGGTGCTATAAAGTTTATGCCTTCATCTGTTTGGTACCATTGAGAATTAGATTCTAAGCCTCCATAAAAATTCCCGTTTTCTTGTGCATTAATTAAGCAAGTATTAAATAAAACAATTGCTCCAAAAAGTAACTTTTTCATTATTGGTTGATGTATTGGTTTTTAATTGGCAGTTGGTGTGCTATTTTGATAATTCCATAATCTTTTCGAAAAGTTCTAACTCAGAACCAGGATTATATCCAGAGTGTTTAAAAACAATTTTATTATCTTTTACTAAAATAGTTAAAGGGATTGTTGATGCATTTAATGCTCTTTTAAGATCGTTGTTGGTGTCTAATAATACTGAGAAATCCCAGTCTTTGCCGTTTACTAAAGATTTCACACGTTTAACAGTTCTACTATCGTCAACAGACACAGCAATAAGTTCAACATTAACCTCTTCTTGCCATTCAAAATATATTTCGTTTATAGCATCTAATTCTTTTAAACAAGGCACACACCATGTAGCCCAAAGAGAAATAACTGTAATTCCTTCTTTATTGGTGGCTTCTTTTAATACAACATTTTTGCCTTCCATCGTCTTTAAATCTACATTAGGAAGTTCGTCTTGAGCGAAAGAAGGCATACTAATAAGGAGAAGGCATAACGCCAAAAATAAATTTTTCATAAATATTTAAATTAATTAACACAATATTACTTGTTTTTTTGCAATTGAATGATATATATAAAAAATAATTACTTTAGCAAAAAAAAACATATTACTATGAATGCAAAAAAGTTGCCAAAGTTATTTTTATTACTAGTTTTTTTAATTGCTGTCTCATGTAGCAAGACTGAAGATAATGTTCCTTTAACTGGTCCTACGGCTCAAATAACAGTAGATGAAATAGTTAGAGAAGCTTCTTTAGTAAATCAAGAGATTCCTTTTAAAATTATTAATGAACAAGGAGAAGATGTAACCTCTACAGCAATGTTCTATGTTGATGGAGAGCTTATTGATGGAACTTCATTTATGTCTTCAACAATTGGAGAATTTGAGGTGTATGGTGTTTATACAGAGGATGGTGTCGAAATTACAACAAATACGGAACCTTTTCGTGTAATTATTCCTAAACGTAAAATTGTAGTTGAAGACTATACTGGAACATGGTGTGGTTTTTGCCCAAGAGTGGCAGGAGCTATTCAGTCTTTAGAAACGGAAACTCATGATATTGCAGTTGTAGCTATTCATGAAACTGCTAATAGTTTTCCAGATCCAATGCATTTTGACCAAATTGAATTATTAAAAGGTGCTTTTAATGTAGAAGGCCTTCCTGCTGCAAGAATTAATAGAACCACAGACTGGGCACTACCTCATGCAAATAGTGATATAACAAGCATTGCAGGTTTAGATACGAATTTAGCTATTGCTATATATTCTCAATTAACAGGAAGTGATTTACTAGTTCAATTGAATGTGGTTTATGAAAACGGTTCTTCGCAAGGAGATAAATTAGTTGTTTATTTACTAGAAGATGGTATTATTAACGATCAAGTAAATTATTACAATGATGATAATACAAGTCCATTTTACCAATTAGGTGATCCAATACCAAATTTTGTACATAATGATGTTTTAAGAAACTCCTTGTCTGATGTTTTGGGAGATCCAATTCCTAATACTGAAGCATTGACTGAGTATATTACATCTTATTCTATTTCTATCCCTTCTGAATATAATACAGCTAATTTAAGTATTGTAGCTATGATTGTTGACGAAAACAATAATGCCAAAAATGCTCAGGTTGCAGATTTAGAAGAAGATAAGTCATACGAGTAATTGATATTGTAATAAATAAAAAAAGCTACTCTAATTTAGAGTAGCTTTTTTTATTTTAACAAAGTTTCTATTTGATTACCAATTTAGTTTTAAATTTATAATTATTTTGAGTTTCTACTTCTAATACATATAAACCAGACGCAAGTAACAATGGAATTCTTGTACTATTGTTTAAAGTGATAGTATGGTTATAAACAATTTTCCCAGTAATATCTAAAATGGAAATTTTAGCGTTTTCAATAATTTTGGAACTAAGAATTGTTAAATTATCTGTAATTGGATTTCGTTTTAATTTGATGCTATTTTCTAAATTAGAATCTGCTGAAAGAGTCTCTTGAAAAATTTCATTTAAAGCAAAAGCAACATTGTCTTCAGTTAAAGTTACATGTGGCTCGTTCTCTATAGGCATATACCAAGCATCGAAAGGAGTTACACTTGTTGTAGCCCTTGCTGTGGTAACACCAGATGGCGTATGAAACCAATTGATTTCATTATTAGTAATTTCGAAAGCCATAGCACTTACACTTGGAATGAAATTAAAATAATCTGTACTTAAAGCCCCTAAAAATTCACCAACTAGTCCATCTGTAGCTAAGCCTTCAGATAAATTTAAAATATCAAATAAACCTCCAGATGCTGCATCAATACCATTAGTATATGTGTAAGCTCTAGAATCAGCATTATTTATTCTATCATTAGCTAATGGAAACCACCAAGCGAAATCTAAATGTACTTTGCTAGTAAGAATTTGTGTGCCTGCATCAGGAGTAAAAAAAGTTTCTACTTTTAAATCTGCTCCTGTCATGATATTGATATTTGCATTTAAAATTCTGCTTCCTGGATTTAAATTATTGGCTCCAGCTGTATTGTCTGGATAGCGATTGTTATTTCCACTACCATTTATTATGGTTACGTTTCTTGTTAATTCAGGAAAGCCAAAACTTGTCAAACTATTCATTCTTCCATCAAATATGGCTTTAAAAGGGTGTGCTCTAGGTAAGGCTAATGAGCTATTAAAAGTAACCCCATCGCTATCTGTAATATGTGGTTCAAATTGATCTGTCAGCATTTGTCTTGCAGCCGAAGATCTTAACATACCATCAATAATTGGATGTAATTCTTCAACATTTTGATCTCCAAGTATCCAAAAATCATCTAAGCCAAATGCAAGAAAATTGAATTGATGTTGAAACCCAATAGGGACATTTGCTCCAAGATGTGGTGCATCAAATGAAATCCAAAGTCGTGTTTCATGATTCATATTTTGGTCTTCCATAAAATTCAAGGCATATCTAGAAATTAGTCCTCCCATACTTGG
>DFBO01000223.1:3661-7780 GCA_002366675.1 Flavobacteriaceae bacterium UBA3078 | reverse complement strand
TCAATAAAATCAACACCACCATCAATAACTGCAGTATCTTCAGTTCTTGTGTAAATAGGGAAATTTAGTATAATAACATCAAAGCCTTCTTCTCTAACTAAGTCCCCTAAATTTGATGTGCTTCCATTATCATCGAAGTTTAATAACTCGTATAATCCTGTAATATCTCTTCCATCTCCAGGGTCAAATCCATCCACAAGGAAAATAGGCTTATCTAAAATATTATCTGCACTTAAATAGGTTTCGTATTCACCAGTTCCTGGATAAGAAACAGCTTCTCCATAAGGTAATAAATCTGGTGTGATACTAGAATTAAAAGTGGTTATTACACGATTATAATTGGTAAATAAATCAGCATTAGAATAAGTAATATCTATATTAGATTGACGAATAATAACATAGCCATTATCTAGGGTTAGCCTGAAAGTGATTGTTTTTTTGCCAGCCTCAGAATATTTAACCACTATATTTTGCTCTAAGTTAATTTGTCTAAAATCTGCACCATCGTTAAAATCAATTTCAACATGCTCAATAACCTGATTCGTTGTGTTAAAAATATTTGAAGTAGATAAATTAAACGTCGTCTGTAACCCTTTACTAATATTTCTTAATGGAGATGTTATTGTAACATGTTCTTTTTCAAAAATTGCCGAATTGTTAGTTCTTAATAAATAACCTTCAGTATCTTTTTGTATTGAATTGCTTTGTAAGGCTTCATCTGTTATTGATTCATAATCACAATGAATTATAGCAAGTGGTATAACGTTTGTAAAATAGCTTTGTTTGCTTTGTTCCTTTAAATTATCAAGAGGGAAGTAGCGATTTTGCAAGTCGCCTTTTACAATGGCTTTGTATGCTTGATAAAAATTGTAATTATTCACTGTTTTAGTATTGAATGTTTCAAGATCAATAATTGGAGAACTTGGGATTAAAACCGAAGTTTCCATATCTGAAACATCAAACTTTTCAAGCGCATTTTTTTTGTCTTGAGAGAATACACTAACCGATAAAATAAATAAGATTAAGAAGTAGTTGTTTTTCATTTTAAAGCAATTAGTTGGCAGTAGTTATAGATAATTGTGAAAATTCAATCTACAATTTAATGAAAATATAAAAGCATTAGTTGATATTAAAGCAAAAAAAATCCCAAACAATTTGTTTGGGATTTTTTTAAAGTATCATTTTTTATACTATCCTAAAAATGGATACCTATAATCTATAGGAGTTACAAATGTTTCTTTTATCATTCTTGGTGACACCCAACGCAATAAATTTTGAGCAGATCCTGCTTTATCATTTGTCCCAGAAGCTCTTGCTCCACCAAAAGGTTGTTGTCCTACAACTGCTCCAGTTGGTTTATCGTTAATATAGAAGTTTCCAGCACAATTTTGTAATGCTTCAGTTGCTTGAGTGATAGCATATCTATCAGTTGCAAGTACTGCTCCAGTTAAAGCATATTCACTAGTTTCGTCAACTAATTTTAAAGTTTCTACATACGCATCATCTTCATAAACATAAATAGTAATTATTGGGCCAAAAAGTTCAGTACACATGGTTGTGTATTTAGGGTCTTTAGCAACAATAACAGTTGGTTCAATAAAATAACCTTTACTTTTATCGTAACCACCACCAATTAAAATGTCAGCATCAGCATCATTCTTTGCTTGGTCAATGTATTTAGCTAATTTATCGAATGAACCTTCATGAATTACAGCAGTAATAAAATTACTCATATCTTCAGGAGAGCCCATTTTAAAAGATTTTACATCTTCAACAACATATTTTTGTACGTCATTCCATAAGCTTTTTGGGATATAAGCTCTCGAAGCAGCACTACATTTTTGTCCTTGAAATTCGAAAGCTCCTCTTACAATTGCAGTAGCAACTTGTTTCGCATTTGCTGTTTTATGAGCCACGATAAAGTCTTTTCCACCAGTTTCACCAACTATTCTAGGGTATGTTTTATAATTATGAATGTTATTTCCAATTTTCTTCCAAAGCTCTTTAAAGATGAAAGTTGAACCTGTAAAATGTAATCCAGAAAAATCAGGACTTGCCATTACAGTATCAGTAATCATAACAGGATCGCCAAATACAACGTTAATTACGCCATCTGGAACACCAGCTTCCTTAAATACATCCATAATTACTTTGGCAGAATATATTTGACTGTCACTTGGTTTCCAAACAACCACATTCCCCATTAATGCCATACAAGCAGGAAGGTTTCCAGCAATAGCAGTAAAGTTAAAAGGTGTTACAGCATACGTAAATCCTTCGAGAGGTCTGTATTCTATTCTATTCCAAGCATCACTTGTACTTTCAGGTTGTTCCATGTAAATGTCAGTCATAAACTGAACATTAAAACGTAGGAAGTCTATTAACTCACAAGAAGCATCAATTTCTGCTTGAAAAATGTTTTTAGATTGTGCAATCATGGTTGCAGCATTAATTTTAGCTCTATAAGGACCAGCAATTAATTCAGCAGCTTTTAAAAAGATAGCTGCACGTTGCTCCCATGGCGTATTTGCCCAAGCAGTTCTTGCTTCTAAAGCAGTAGCAATAGCTTCATCTACATGTTTCTTTTCTGCTAAATGATAAGTTCCAACTACATGTTTGTGATCGTGTGGAGGAGACATGGTTCTAGTGTTTCCAGTAGAGATATCTTTTCCATTGATATACATTGGTACATCAACTTGACTATTAAACATTTCTTTATAGGCTTTTAAAACAGCATCTCTTTCTGGAGATCCTGGAGCGTAACTCATAACGGGTTCGTTAACAGCAATTGGTACATTAAAAAATCCTTTTCCCATGATTGTTTTTATTTTGTAATTTGTAAAAAATTCAGGTGCAAAGTTACAATATTTTTACCGATTAACATTTCTTTGGAATCCTAAAGACAAGTTAAATTATGATTATTTTTTGTAAGTTGCCTGACGTAATTAGACTAGTAATTTTATGTGTACTGTAAGCCTTATTCCTTTAGGGGATTCTGATTTTGTGTTGACTTCAAATAGAGATGAAGCACCAGAAAGAGAAACTCTAGACCCAAATTTTTATACAGAAAAAGGGGTGAGATTATTTTATCCAAAAGATAAAATGGCTGGAGGCACATGGATTGGTTTAAGCGATAAAAACAGACTTATTTGCTTGCTTAATGGAGGTTTTACTCAGCATTCTAGAAAAGATAATTATAGATTAAGTCGTGGTGTTGTAGTAAAAGATTTATTAACTTCAAATAACGTTTTTAAAACTATTGAAGATTATAATCTGAATAATATAGAGCCTTTTACAATAGTGTTAGTTGATTGGAGTGAAAACTTAAACTTTTATGAATTGGTTTGGGATGGCAGTAAAAAACATTTCAAAGAGTTGCCCTTGGAACCTAAAATATGGTCATCGTCTACTTTATATAATAAACAGATGAAAGATTCTAGATTAGAATGGTTTGAAGATTATAAAGCTAATAATGAATTGAACTCTAAATCAATTTTGAATTTCCATAAGACTGCTGGAAAAGAAAACAAAGATTATGGTGTTATTATGGATAGAGTCTTTGTGAAAACAACAAGTATTACTCAAATTGAAAAGCATCATTTAAATCTAGAAATGGATTTCTTCAACCTTCAGAAAAGCACCATTTCAAAATCAAACTTTTCACTTTCCGAACCAATCAATGACTAACACAGGCATTATTTTAACACTAGCTTATCCTGAAACTATTGTGTCTCATGCAGAAGAATGGTATTCACCTTATTTAAAATATTTAGGGGTTGGTAGTAAATCTCATGTTCGTGCTGGTCATGCAGCTTTGGTATTAATTAATAAAGCGACTGGTGTTTTAGAGTATCATGATTTTGGACGTTACATTACTCCCGAACCAAATGGACGAGTAAGAGGAAGAGATACAGATTGTGAATTGGATTTTCCATTAATAGCAAACATTGAGAATGATGAGATATCAAATTTGAATGAGATTTTGGTTTTTTTAGCAACACATCCAAAATTAACTCATGGAGATGGATCATTATATGCTTCTGTATGTTCTGAAATAGATTATAATCTTGCAAGAAAACATATTTCTAAAATGCAGAACAAGCATTTTATAAGGTATGC
>DFBO01000223.1:0-3586 GCA_002366675.1 Flavobacteriaceae bacterium UBA3078 | reverse complement strand
CAAATAATAGTGTTTATCAATTAGATGAAAAAGGTCATTTTTTAAATGCGTTTGTTTCTGTTGGGAAAATAAATAGAGCTTGCTTTTTAGATAAATTAAAAGAATTCGAACCAAATTTAATAGGAACATTAATGCCTAAACAAGTAGAAGATACTCACCATTCAGCACAATGGCTGCCTGGTATTGCTGCTGGAGCATGGTTTGAATTACACATAACCAATCAAGAACATGAATATTTGTTTAAACGAATTTCTCCTTCTGGAACCATAGATGTTGAAGCAGTTTTTCAAGTTGAGAATGTTAGTTTTAAACACGAAATAGAATTTGAATTTATCCATTATTCAAATTGTAAATTTATTCATGTTAGACAAGAGGACAAGGTCTACCGTTTTAATAAAATCTAAATAAAATTTGAAGATTAGTTAAGTGCAAAAGGAGCACTTAGTTTAAAGGCTGGAATGGCTACATTAAATTTTTTGGTAGTAGTAAAGTTTACCATGTTGTAATGTCCATACATAGCACCAAAGGGAGATGTTAATAAACATCCAGAAGAGTATGTGTGGGTTTCTCCAGGCTTTAAAACAGGTTTCTTACCAATAACGCCTTCGCCAGTAACAGTTTCAATATTATTTAAAGAATCTAAAATAGTCCACTCTCTTGCATGAAGTTGCACGGAATCTTTGCCTTGATTCTCAATAGTTACTTTATAGCCAAATGCATATTGTATTTTATAATTTTTATAAAATGAGCCTTCGAATGAAGTTTCTACTGTTATTTTTATCCCTTTTGTTACTTGTTGAACCATCTACATTTCGGTTTCCTGTGTTGTAATATACCAAAATTATAAAATAATAATGTTAATAACACAAATTTTAAGACGATTGGACTTAAAAACAGGTCTTAATTCCTAATTATTAATAGAATTTGTTTCACCTACACCAATTAGCCTGTCGTATCTAGCACCTAGATCTGTGTAGTAAACTAGAACTTTATAGTTGTTTTCTGTTTCATCAAAATTACCACTAATGGCACCTTCAACAAGATTGTTGTTCTCGTCCGTCATAACATATTTATAACTATAAAAACCTTGTTTCAATAATATTTGAGTTTCATAAACACCTCTAGCATCATTATAATACATTCTGTTTAATTCAGTCAATTCGTAATTATTAAAATTGCCATATACATAAATAGATTTGTCTAGTAAATAATCTTCAGGCAATAAAGAAAAATGGACCCAAACATAATCTGCCTCAATTGTTGGGTTTTCTGTGTCAATTGCAGTAATAACAAAGTTGCCATTAATGTCTGGATTGTATGTATAAGGCCTATTAGCTCTAGCAACATTTGTATATAAATAGTTATTATATAAATCGTTTAACTCTATATATTCTATGGCAACATTTGCGCCTTTAATATTTTTGTTTTCGAAAGCTAAATATTCATTGCCACCCCAAAAACTAGATTCACTTCTATATTTATAAATGAGTTGGTTTCCTAAAGTATATTGAGGTTTTAGGTTGTTAATAGACGTGTTTAAGTTATTATTCTGCACAATTATTGTTTTTACAGTTTCAGTTGGGTTATTGAATGATAAATTAGAGGTATTAATATTAATATCTACGGTTTGTTTTTCGTCATAAAATTTAACGTCTCTAGAGCGAATAACATTCACGCCTACATTCGCAAGGTTTTCATAAATCATAAATTTTCTTGAAAACACTAACTCATCATAATCATTATATATTTCAAGCATATAATTGCCGGAAACTCTTAAACCTCGTGTTCTTTCGTTTGGAATAGTTAGCTTGTAATTAGAATATATTTGGTAGGTATTAAAAGAATTTTCGTAATGTCTTAATCTATTATTGTCATAACCATTCATATACTCAGCTTTTGTAAGATTAGATGGCGTCCAGTCGAAATTATAATGTTCTATTTTATAATAAAAATCATCTTCATCACCATTTAAAGCATCAAAGGTTAGTATAATTCTATCTCCTAATTTTAAAATAGGTAGTTGGCTTTCTGGTGTTTTTCCAGTAAAGACAACTGTTTTAATATAATCTGGTGGAACAACTTCAAGTGCTTGTCCGAAAATTAAGAAAGGGAATAGTATGAATAAAAAAGAATGCTTAATGCTTTGAGTCATTTTGTAATTTGTTAGAGATGTAAAGATAAACAAATTTTATGCCTAAGTGTTTTATGTGGCTGTCGCTTTTCTGTTGCGTCTAGTGTCTGGTTTTATGTGATGTGCTTATAACGTATGGGTTAAATTGCTTTGTCTTAACATAACGATACAGATTATTCAATACATTTTAATATTAGTATGCCATTATATTGTTTAAAGCTAGAGAGAGTAAACATTATAAATGGTGGAGTTATCTCGTTATGTTTCATTGTAAAGTCTTGTTTTACAAGCGATAAGGGAGTTGTTTGACCCAGAGAGCACTATAGATTTTATCTATGGCTTAGAATTTAGGACCCGAACTCTGCTTATACACCCGAACTAACCCGAACTAAACCCGAAGGAGACACGGAGGAAATCTGAAGGAGGTTTTGTTGAATTTCTTATATAAAAAGTGTTGGAACACCCCTGTATTCCTCTCAAGGGGATAATTAAGTACGTACTAAAATAAGTTTACAGGTTATTAAATTAATCTTGATATAATTATACAACTGACAAAATATATAAATAAATAACGTAATTTTAGAAGATGGAAGTAAGCATATTAAGAAACTTATGTTATAATGTCATTCCGAGCTCAGTCGAGGAATCTCAAAAAGCAATAGTCCTATTTATATTTTTTCTAGTGTTTACAACATTGGATACAAAAGCCCAAATAATCGCTGAAGCAGACTGCCCAGATGCTTATACATTATGTGATGCTAGCCAAAGCTATTATTTTGAGGTAAATGGTTCTGGCGTTATTGATGATGCTTATGGCTCCTTGACTTTATATTGTCAGTCAAATACAAGTGCCACCACCTTTGAGTCCAGTTCTGCTTGGTTTGCGTTTACACCAAAATATACGGGAGAATTTGGGTTTTATATCTTACCAGAAGTAGAAGAAGATTGGGAATACCTATTATTTGGAAACAATCCCAATTGTACGGATTTGCATAGCGCTGATTATCACGTAGCTTGTAGTACTGAGAGTCCTGGCAATTCCATTAATGCATATACGGGAATTGGGGAACACCCCATACAAGGGGGGCACTATAGATGGTTTTATACCCTATATCACCGTTAATGCAGGAGAACGTTATGTGTTATTTATTACCACTTTTGTTGCAGACGGTGGTTTTAACCACCGAGCCACATTAACCTTTCAAGGAGGCTTAATAGAGACCTATGGGGCAGATGCTTTTGAGCAGGTGCCTGCTTGTACACTTGGGGTTGGGCAGTATGGTTTAGATACTGTACAGGTTTACCCGAACCCTGTAAGCGATGAGTTGTATGTTAAAGCTAAGAATAGACTAGCTTCTGTTACTGTTTATGACTTGCTGGGAAAGAAGCTGTTAAGTGTAGAGCCAAATGCCTTAACAGAAAAAATTGATTTGTCTGGGTTTGATTCTGGGTTGT
>DFBO01000100.1:22067-25742 GCA_002366675.1 Flavobacteriaceae bacterium UBA3078 | reverse complement strand
TGTTTAATAAAACTTCCAATTTATTTATAGACATAATATCGTCACTATCCATTCTGGTAATATAGGATCCTGAACTTTTTTCAAAAGCCAATCTTAAAGCAGCTATAATACCTTCACCTTTATTTTTATAGAGTTTGATACGTTTATCTTCTTTGACATAGTTATTTACTATTTGATAACTATCATCCGTAGAACTATCGTCTATAATAAGCAACTCCCAGTTACTATATGTTTGCTTTAAAATAGAATCTAAACATTCTGGAAGGAACTGAGTCGTATTTTTAAAGGGAATAAGTATACTAATTAATGGTTTTTGCATAAAGCGAATATAGCAATAACTCATTTTAACAAAAAGTTAAGGCTTAAATATGTAACACATTGTATTTTTGAGCGTCAAAACGATATACTAAAAATTAAAAAATGAAAAAACTAATTACCATTTTTGGAATCAGTATGATTCTTGTTGCTTGTGGTTCTTCCACAAAAACGACTGCAGACCTTGCAGTTAGTACACCTATTAAAACTTCAGTAGACTTAACTAAAGTTGCTAATGATAAAGCTCCTGTAGTCATTAATCCTGGTAGGTTTACTGTAGAAACAGTTACTTATAGATTACCTAAAGTAGTACAAGGTACTTATTCAGTAAGTGATTTTGGAAAGTATGTAGATGATTTTAAAGCATACAACTATGAAGGTACAGAAATTGAAGTTAATAAAGTAGACACAAATACTTGGACTATTAGTGGAGCTACAAATTTAGATTACATTACGTATTATGTAAATGATACTTTTGATGTTGAAGTTTCAGGTGGAATAGGAGGAGATACTCCTTTTTCTCCAGCAGGAACTAATATTGAATCTGATAATTACGTATTAAACTTACATGGATTTATTGGTTATTTCGATTCTTTAAAGAACAATCAATACAAAATAGATATTACTGCTCCAGCAGATTTTGTTCGTACGTCTGCATTACAGAATGTAGCTGAGAAAACTAGTGAAGATGGAACTTCAATAACAACTAGCTATTTTGCACCAAGATATTTTGATGTTACAGATAACCCAATGATGTATGGAAATCTAGATGTTGAAACTTTTGAAGTTGGAGGAATTAAAGTGGTATTAAGCGTTTATTCTCCAAACCAAACTCATACTGCAAAGCAAATTGGTGAAACAATGAAAACCATGATGCAAGCTCAAAAAGCATATTTGGGAGACATAAACAGTACACCTCGTTATGATATTTACTTGTACTTATCTCGTGGTGAAGCAGATTCTCCAAAAGGATTTGGTGCCTTAGAACATCACACATCAACAGTTGTTGTTATGCCTGAAGCCATTCCTGGCCCAGCATTAGCAGAGAGCATGGTAGATGTGGTTTCTCATGAATTCTTTCATATTGTAACGCCTTTAAGTGTGCATTCTGAAGATGTACATTATTTCGATTATGCAAATCCAACATTCTCAAAGCATTTATGGATGTATGAAGGTGTTACTGAATATTTTGCAACGTTATTTCAAGTTGATCAAGGTTTAGTAACAGATGAAGAGTTTTACTCTAAAATAATGGGTAAAATTCAAACGGCTTCTGGAATGAATGATACCATGAGTTTTACTATTATGAGTGAAAATGTATTAGACGAACCTTATGCAAGTCAGTATTACAATGTATATCAAAAAGGAGCATTAATTGGCATGTGTATTGATATTTTAATGCGGGAAGAAAGTAATGGAAATAGAGGAATCCTTTCTTTAATGAAAGAATTATCTATGAAGTACGGGAAAAATAAACCATTTGTAGACGATAACCTTATTGCTGAAATTACAGAAATGACCTATCCTTCTGTTGGTGACTTTTTACAAACACATGTAGTAGGAGACTTACCAATAAATTATAATGACTTCTTTGCAAAAGCTGGACTTGAAATGGGAGAAAGCAAAGTAGAAACAAATTTTGTTCAAAATGATGGTGCTTTAATTTTTGGTGCAAATCAAGAAAATGGAACTATTTATTTTAATAATTTAGTTTCTCAAAATAGTTTTTGGCATGACAATGGAGTAAAACCTAACGATGTGGTTAAATCTGTTGATGGTGAAGAGGTAACTATGATGACAGCAAATAATGTGTTCCAAAAAGTGTTTATGTGGCAACCTGGAAAAGAAGTAGTTGTTGTATTAGATAGAGAAGGAGAAGAAGTTGTTATTAATGCAACTGTTGAAACATCTTATACTATAGGAAAAACATTAGTTCCTAATCCAAACGCGACAGATGCTCAAACAGCATTACGTAAAGCATGGTTAAAAGGATAAAAAAAATAAGATTCTATAATTTAAAAGCCTGATAATTTTTATCAGGCTTTTTTTTGTTTAGTATTTAGCAACTCCTTCAGCTACAGAATTTAATGTCTGTTTCAAAAAAAACTGTTAGAATCCTTCAAAAACACCTAAACCAAAAAGAGCAAAATCGTATTTTACAGGATCTTTAGAGTCTAGTTTTCTAAGATTTAAATCTAATTCCATTAAGGCTTTAGCATCATTTTGTTTGCGTGTTAACAAACCTAGTTTTCTAGCGACGTTTCCAGAATGAACATCTAACGGACAAGATAATTGTGAAGGAGAGATGTTTTTCCAAATGCCAAAATCAACTCCAGTGTTATCATTTCTAACCATCCATCTTAAATACATATTAATTCTTTTTGCTGCTGAATTTTTCAACGGATCACTTACATGTTTTTGAGTTCTTTGTAAATGGACGATTTCAAAAAATACAGTTTTAAAATGATGAATAGCCATTTGTAAAAATTGATTGCCATTCTCTTTAGAAAACACATTTTCCAAACCTTGATGATTTTTATAAACATGCTGCAAACCCTTTATAAATGTGATGAAATCAATTCCATTAAAAGTTCTATGCACAAAAGGTAATAAGGCTTCTAAATCTTGTTCTTGGTGGTTTAAAACAAAATCGTATGGCGAATGATCCATAAAAACCATCATTCTTTTGGCATTGTTTATAATACTTTTTCTATTTCCCCAAGCAATGGTTGCAGTTAAGAAACCTGCAATCTCAATATCTTCTTTCTTACTAAAAAGATGTGGAATTTGAATAGGATCGCTTTCAATAAAATCTGGACAATTGTATTGTAAGGCTTTGGCATCTAGAAATTCTTTTAATTCTGTTTGATTCAATTTTACATGCTTTGAATCAATAAAAATATGGATATGATTTTTAAAAATTGGAAGAATCTCTTTCGAATTTTTCATTTAAAAAAAAATAACTTCGTTTATCTTATTTTCAATTCAACAAACGTAACATGTCAGCAGACTATTCTAACATGAAAATTCAACCAGAACATGCTAAATCTTTATAATATAGAAGGTGACGCAAATGATTTGCCAGGAGAATTGGATTTTAATTTCTTGATAAAAACTCCTTCTGGAAATTATATTTTGAAAATAAGAAGACCTGGAATATTTAGAGTTTCAACAAGAAACCCTTCAACATGTTTCAAAAAGCAAAGTGAATTCTCCTGATTCTTTTCCATATGTTCATGGGAAAACAATTGGCTCTATGAAAGAGGATTCTGGTAACAAAAGATTTGTAAGAATGTTGTCTTGGATTGAAGGTAGGCTTTGGTCTACAGTAAATCCTATAAAAGACGAATTGCTTTTTAG
>DFBO01000100.1:21648-21913 GCA_002366675.1 Flavobacteriaceae bacterium UBA3078 | reverse complement strand
GCTTTAATCTATTGCCTTAAAATAAAAACCATCTTTTAACTCTTCCGTTCTCTGTTGAGGAATCACGTTAAAATGGGTTTTAAAATATTCTAATTGTTGCTTGTTTAATGCAGGTAGTTTCGTGTTTCCTGTTCCCCAGAAAAAATCTATATTACTTGGTGTGTTAATCTGTGTGTTTTCAAGATTTATAGTTTGGTAATCTTCATTAAACTGACTATTTCCATGTGGTTCAACCAAATAACTCAATGAAAATGTACTTGTTTTA
>DFBO01000100.1:0-21637 GCA_002366675.1 Flavobacteriaceae bacterium UBA3078 | reverse complement strand
AAGCCTTTCGTAAGTTTTTTAGATGTAATAAATTCAGCAATAAGAAAAAGTGAAAGAATCATCAGAAAAGGTATGTAGAATCTGTATTGAGGCGATGTTGTAAATAACAATAATAGCTGTAGCCATGAAATTCCATATATAAATAGGACGGCTTTATTGTTCTTGAATTTCTTTAAAAAGAATAAGAACAAAACTAAAACCAAAAGTATGAGCTTATTAAATAAGCCATCCATTCCAGTTTGTAAAACCCAACTTTTAATTAAAGGGACATAAGAAGTATTGCTATAAACTTCTGGTGTTACAGCATAACCATAAGCTTTGGCGTAATTATAAAAGTAAGTCTCCATGTTAGTTGGTAAACTCCAACTAGCTTTTAAACCTTCCAAGCCAACTAATGGATAGATAGGGTTTCCAGTTATTATAATGTTCTTGATTGCTACCAAACCTATAATTAGTAACACAACCATGCTTATTTTAAACGTGTATTGCTTGACGTGTTTATAATGTTTTATATAGATAATTAATGGAAATAAAGTGAAAACAATGGTTGTTGCTTTAATAAGAATTAAAAACGAGGTAAGCATGACTAAAGAAACGATACCATTTTTACTGCATGCATGGTAATTCATTAAAAAGCCATAAAACACAAATAAGGACATGACATAAATTGCCAAATCTGGTGATGGAGAACTAACAAATTGAAACAAAAACACATTAAAAATAGGGAAGAGACCAACTACTAAATCTAGTGGATTGCGACCCTTTTTGTAATAATCATTCAATTTAATGAGTGCATACAAGTTTCCTAATAAAAGGCAGAGACCGTTTAAGTCGTTAAAACCATCATATATAAAACTGAAACTAAAAGCACTTTGCAAGATATGCCAACCACTTGTTTGACCTAAAAATAAATGTAGGTTGATGAGTCCATTTACAAAGCCAAACTCGTTTAACCAAGCTATGGTTTGTATGTAATAAGATTCATTATCTAGTAAGAATGGAGGAGAGGCAGATTGTGCTAAAACAAGTCCAAATATAATAACAAATACAATTTTAAAGAATTTAGATATTTTATTAAGTTCATGTTTAATTGAACTCAGATATTTTTTTATAAATGAGATATTTACATAAAATAAAATGATGGATAAAATTATAAGAAACACATGAAATTTCCAGTCAATTGGTAAAATAATTGCCCAAAATCCAGCTATTAAAGTGATGCCAAAAAAACCATGAAATAGCACTAGAATCTGGTTGACATCTTGAAGTTTTAATAAGCGATTAATACTCACTCCTACCACTAAAGTAATTGCTAAAATATAAATCCAAGAAAGAAGTATGAATAGCATATGGTTTGGTTAGTTAATCATCTACTAATATATGATTTTTCCATCAACCATGGTTAGTTTCCTATCAGCCATGTCGGCCAATTCTTGATTATGTGTAACTATTACAAAGGTTTGGCCAAACTCATCTCGAAGTTTAAAAAACAATTGATGTAGGTTTTCTGCAGATTCGCTATCTAAATTTCCAGAAGGTTCATCGGCAAAAATAAGTTCAGGATTATTTATCAATGCTCTAGCAACTGCTACTCTTTGTTGTTCGCCACCAGAAAGCTCATTTGGTTTATGATGGTATCTATCTTTCAGTCCTAAAAAATCTAGAAGTTCTTTGGCTCTTTTTTCTGCCTCATTCTTCTTAGTCTTCTTTATATAAGCAGGAATACAAACGTTTTCTAAAGCTGTAAACTCTGGTAATAACTGATGGAACTGAAAAATAAATCCAATATGCTCGTTTCTAAATTTAGCCAATGCTTTATCGTTTAGCGAACTAATATTCGTATCGTTAATTACAAAGTTGCATGTATCTTTTGAAGATGGCTTGTCTAATGTTCCAAGTATTTGTAGTAAGGTGGTTTTTCCTGCTCCAGAAGCACCAACAATAGATACTATTTCACTTTTTTTAATGTCTAAATCTACACCTTTTAATACATGTAAATCGTTATAGTACTTGTGAATATTTTTTGCTTGAATCATATAAAACGTAATGTTGTGGTGAATTTAAGACAATAAGACGTTTTGTACAATTATCAGCTATGTTTCTTGTTAAAAATGTTTTTAACATTGTTGTAATCAATAAAATAGACAACTCGTAAAGAGAAATTATGATCTATTGGTTGATTAAAAAGATTTCCAACACTATCGAAATAAGTATCTCTAGAAGCGTTTGAAAAATCGAATAAACTATTTCTGTATAGTGCTGTTAGTGTGCTTCCAGGAGCAAACTGCCATGAATAGCCAAAATCTAGATTCCAAGTATTGAAATTTACATTTGGGTTGCTAACATCATCTAATGTATAACCATCTTCAGTACTTAAGTGACCATTATTTTCTAAAGTATATAATTGATTGTTGTAAGTTACAACACTCCAGTAATTTCTAAATGTTAAAGATAAAGCATGAAAAACATTAAAATTATAATTTCCAGTTAAGCTATTTACTAACGTAGTTCTATCACGTTGACCAAAAATGATTTCGTTATTTAAATCTTGTATATAACCTCTTCCACCATTAGAGTTGTTGAAATTCATATTATATATTAATGTAAATCTATCGTTAAAGCGAACTCTAGGGCTAATTCTAAAATCAAAATTAAACATATCTCTGCCATCTTCAAACAGGGTTCCAAAACCTAAGTTAAAATCGTAAGCAAATTTTTTGTTGTAATTGGTAGAAATCCATGCATTTGCGTTCACCCAATTTTCATAAATAAAATAGCGACCTTCTGTTCTTGCTTCAAAATAATCGTATTGTTTCCCAATTTCATAATTAACGCTTCCACCATAAGCTAACAGACTTTTGGTTTGAAAGAAAACACGTCCACCTATATTTTTTCCAGTATATGTACTTGGGTTATACAACATTCTGTAATTAGCCCAAAAACCATAATTAAAACCTATTAGATTACCCACAGGCTCGAAAATTCGGTAAGAGAAATCGGCACTAAAATTACTGTAGTTGTTTCTAAAAAGGATGCCTAAATCGTTTATATCGTATTTTTCGTCTGCAAGTCTATGTGCAAAACTGTATTGATAGTTACCACTAATTTTTCCAATTTCGATTTCAGTATTAAATCCACTTTGGTTATCCTCTTCTAAATTTAAAAAGCTATGCTTTACTGCTGCCTCAACGCCAACAGTGTTTTTCTTGTTTGCGTAATCTAATAAGACTGCAGTGACATTTGCATCACGAAAATGACCATTTCTAGTCACATTAGTGTTTATTAAACTTACAGACGAATTTCCATTAAACTGCTGATCTATTACAAAAATATTGTAATTAGTAAGTGGTTCTACTAACTCTTTTCTTGAATCATTTGTTATCGTATCATTGATAGTTGCATACGTCTTTTCAGTAATAGCATTAAAAAGTCCAACTCCTAAACCATTTTTGGTTCTTCCAGAAATTTTAAAAGCGTTTAAGGTTTTTACTTTGTCTGGATAATCTGAAACAATTTCATCTTCTTCAAGATCTGGATTTCCAGTAGGTGCATTTCCAATTCGTCTTGAATAGAACAAATTACCTTTGGTAAATAAATCAACTCCTTCTGTAAAGAATTGTCTTTGTTCGGAGAACTGCTGCTCAAAAGGTCCAAGATTTAATTGAACATCATCGAAACCTACTTGACTAAAGTCAGGGATTAAAGTTGCATCTAATGTAAAATTCTCTGTAATTCCGTATTTTAAATCAAGTCCAATATTATATTCATCTGTAATGTCTGCTTCACCTTTTTTACTAATAACTGTTGAAGCATAAGGATAAAGCATTAATCGAGTAGGAGGTTGGATGTCTTTTAGTCCTTTTATTTCTCCATGATAAAGGCTCCCACTTCCAACTTCTGGGTTTATAGGGTTCCAGGTATATTGAGATCTGTCAGACCTAAATTGTCTATGAAATTGCAATCCCCATACATGTTCTTTTTTATTTGAAAAACGTAAGGTTGAATATGGAATTTTCATTTCTACAACCCAACCGTCTTCTACAATTTTTACAGCACTTTGCCATACAGCATTCCATCCAAAATCTTCTCCAATTCCTGGAGATTGAATAGCATCTGCTTGATTTCCTGTTGGAAAAACAAAAAATTCAGTATCGTTTTGCGAATCGTTATTCGGATTTATAATGACCCCAAAAAAGTCATTAATTCCAAAATTATCACGACTTTGAAACTGTTTCATAATCTCATCTGGATTATCATAAAGATAAGCTGCAAAGTATATGGCATCATCATCATAAGTAACTCTAACTTGAGTTTTTTGATAATCTTCTTTTTTATTTCCAACTTCAGGCCTAAACTGAATAAAATTTTCAGCTATTTCTGCATCTTGCCATGCTTCATCATTTAATACACCATCTATTTTTGGTGCAATGGTTGCTCTCTGTATTTGAAGAGATTTTTTTTCTTGACAATAGACGCTAGAAATAGCTAAGAAAAGTAATGCTATGAATACAAAATGTTTCATAATTTTGTTTTTTGATTGATTGATTGATTGATGTAATAATGAGAACAAAAATGAAATATTGTTACACTTGATTAAGCAAATCTAAGTTTGTAGACAATACCATTTTACTAACTAAAAGTTAAAAACCTTTAGAAAGTGTTAATGTCTTGTTAGAGAAATATTGTAACTAATTGATTTCTATAATATATATTTAAGAAAATGTTTAGAACTAGAAAGTGGAACACTATTTGTTAATAGATTGCTAATTAACATGTTATTATATGAATTTAGACAAAAGCTCAAAAACTAAAAAACTATTATTAGGACTTCTATTCGATTTGTTAGGATATGTATCCATTATATTCCCTCCATTTGATTTTGTATGGGCTCCATTATCTGCCTATTTAATGACAAAACTTTATGCAGGAAGAGCTGGTAAAGTTGCAGCTGTTATTTCGTTTGTTGAAGAAGCACTACCAATGTTAGACATTATTCCATCGTTTACACTTATGTGGCTATATACTTATGTGTTTAAAAAAGGGGAAATTGATGAGGCTGATAATTTAATTAAAAAAAAAGACAACCAATAATAGGTTGTCTTTTTTTAAATTTTTCAAAAAAAAATATTACTCAACAGTAATAGGAGTGAATGTTGTTTCAATATCAGTTTCACCACCAGCATTAGTAATATCACCATCACTTACACCAGCTGCACCTTTATTAGGATCATGTCTCAATGTAACCGTCATTGCTCCATTAATTGGAGTGCCTGTATCTGCTGTTTGAAAAGTAACATCCAAACCAATAGGATTACCATCGCTATCCAGGTCATTATATGTTACAGCACCTAAATTGTTAGTGACATTAAAAAAGACTTGGTGTTCGAGTGCTTCTTCGGCAACTTCTTCCGTAATGTCTTCTGCAGGATTCTCTAACTCATTTAAAAATTCAACTGCACCTGTATAAGTAGTGTTGGCTTGAAAAGAGCCTAAAACTGTTACAACAGGAGCATCTGGTCCATCTCCATCTAAATCTTGTGTTTTTAATTCCACAATTGTGCCTCCACCTTGAGGCATAAACGTCACAGTTAATGTTGTTATAACTTCTTCTTCGTTAACTGGTGGTGGAACTGTGGCATCATCATCATTTGAGCATGATACAGCAAGATTTGCTATTAGTACTAATGTTAATAATTTTAAAAATGATTTCATAATTTGTTTTGTTTTTTATTTAATAATTTAATTGTAATTGTATGCTTATATTTCTTCCGGTATCATCAGCAAAATACCTTAATCTATTTAAGTACTCTCTATAGGATGTGTTGAAAATATTATCTACTCTAGCTAAAACATTTAGCTCGTTTTTATTAAAAACCTTAAATGTCATTCCAGCTTGAAAATTAAATATATTGTAGGCTGGAGGAGGTGTGCTTATATCAACTAATTCAAATGTATTTGTAGAGGCTATATAGGTTTCAAAATTATAATCTGGATATCTGTTTTGTTCTGCAACAAAAACATAATTTAAACTTACATTAAAGTCGCTCCATTCTTCTTTGCTGTAGAAAATAGTGCTACTTAATCTAAAAGAAGGCATATCAATAAGCGGTAAATTTTCATCAAGATTTTGGCCATAGATATATGATGATTGAAGATTAAACGTAAAAGCTTCATTCAGATAATAGTCTACATTGGCATCTAGTCCAAATAAGTTTGCATCGGTTTTGGTGTATTCCCAAACTGGAAAAGCACCTCGTAACGTAGCTTCCGTTCCAACTGGTTTAAGAAAAATGAAATTGTTAATTCTGTTGAAATACGAATCTAGTGTTAAATTGAATTTATCATTCTCAAAAAGATAACTTAACCCAATTCTATTTGAAATTTCTTTATCTAAACGTAAGTCTCCTAATTCAATTCTTGCTGCCGAATGGTGTAAACCATCACTGAATAATTCAGAAGGATTAGGTGGTCTGGATGACAAACTATAATTCAGTTTAATCTCGTTGTCTTCATTTAAATCAAAAAGTAACCCTGTAGAAATAGCAATATTATTATAAGTGAAAACAGGATTCGTTAAATACTGTGTTCCAATATCATCTATAATGATATCAGAAAAATCTTCATCATAACCACGTTCTACCCAACGACTTTTTTTATAGTATTTTAAAGCATCAATATGATTTAAATCATAACGGATTCCAAAATCTCCAATTAGTTTTTCTGAAATATTGGCTTTTACAATAAAATACGCTCCAAAATCATATTTGGTGTAATCAGGAATAAGACGTCTAACACCAGTTTCAGGATTAGCAAAATTATCTTGATATCTTCCAGATAACCCAAAATTCAACAAATATCTTCCAAGCTTATCTACTTGCACGTCAGCTTTAACACTGTGAGTTTGAAGTTTTAAATCGACAGCAGCTTTATCTCTATCGTCTCCAACACGCTTATCAAACTCATATCTATGATTGTTCTGATAATCATATTGAAAGGCTACTTTACCAAATGATTTAAAGCGCATAAATCCACTAGCTTTCGCTAGTAAATGACTCACATCTTGCTTTGGTGCATTTATAGAATTACTGTAAGGCTCAATAATTAAAGGTTCATCGCTATTAATGGCTTCAACCAAATCTGCAGTATTACCAATATGCGAACTACTTAAAATACCAATTTCACTATCTATATAATTTAAATAAACTTCAAAGCCTTTTTCAAAACTTTTGAATCCACTTTGAAAGCTACCAGATATATTTTTAGATCCAGTATTATTTAAGTAGTAGTCTGGTGCTTTTAAATCACCATTTTGCTTATAACCCAAGTTTCCGTTTAAATACCATCCAGAATTGTAATTCTTGGCAAGTGAACTATTTATATTAAAACCTCTACCATTACTTTTATAACCCATTATGGTTTTTCCAAAGAGTGTATCTTTTATGACAACATTTTTAGGTTCTAAAACAATAGTACCTCCAATGGCATCACTACCGTAAGCTAAAGCACTTGCCCCTTTAATTACTGAAATTGAATTTGCTACATTAACATCGATATTTGGAGCATGTTCAATTCCCCATTCTTGATTTTCAAGTCTAACACCATTATTCATGATTAGTATTCTACTACTATGCAATCCATTTATAACAGGTTTCACAATTTCATTACCAGTGTTTATAGAATTAACTCCGGTTACTTGTTTAATTATATCGCCTAGACTAGCAGAACTATTATTGTCAATGCTCTCTTTCTTTATAACTGTTTCTTGACCAGTAGCAGTTTCTTTAGATGTAGAATTACCTTCAACACTTACAGTTTCTAGCTCTTCTATATGATGCTCTAAATAAACAGTCTCAACTAAATCTTCTTGAAGGTTAATCTCAATATTCCTTGTTTCACATGACAAATGAGAAATAGTAATTTGATAAATTCCTTTACAAAGATTTTTAAACACAAAATTGCCATCTAAATTAGATGTTGTATAAGTGTCAGTAGTCTTATTATGTATGTTGGCATTCACTATTGGTTCGCCATTGTGAAAATCCTGTATTTTACCAGAAAATGATAATTGACAGTTTTGACCAAGTGCATTAAAACCAAATACAAACACAGCTATGATAACAATGCAGTGTTTCATGTTTTTTAATTAATTCTTTAATATTGCGTAATGGAGTAAGTTTAATCGTAGATAATATTATCTCTTACTTAATCGTATTAAATAAATACTTGTGGAGGTGCTCTTAAAGAAAAGTATAATTGCTGATGATTATAATCGAAATTATATAATCCAATAGTTTCTGTAGAAGAATAGTAATCTAAAAATGGAATTTCAATTTGAAATTTAGAAAGTATTAACGGGTTGCTAATATTGAATTTGTAAAACTCACATTCTAAATCTAAAGTGTGTAAGTGTGAGCTAGTATTATCAATACAAACTTCATGTTTATGATTTTCAAAAACATGTCCAAACTTAACTAGAGAAGGTGCAAAAAGCACCAACACAATTAAAATTGTGAAACTTTTAAATAAGATATGTTTTAAAGCCTTATGCATTAATCTACAAATCGTTTTAATCCGAATCTACGTAACATTTTCTTTTCAAACTCCCAGAAAAATTTGAACTGACCAAATAGCCAACCAAAAAACACTAAAAGGATCTGATAAAAAATGAGACCAATTATAATGAATAAAAACCAATAAACAATAGGGTTTAAGTTTTCTTTAGTAATGCCTAAAAGTTTTATTATTGGTCTTCCAACAAATAAAGAGGATGTTCCTGTGATTGCAAAAACAATAAAAATACGTATCATTTCCCATTTATAATCTACAAGCCATTTATTCTCTAATTTTTTAAATAGGAATAAAATAAATTTTAATAGAATAAAAAACAGGATAGCAGTGGTTGCCAATACAAGCAATAGATTGTTTGCTTTTAAAAGTGCATTAGCAAGCTTAAATGAGCTATAAACTAATCCTGACAATCCTATTAGTGGAAAGATAAGTTGCCAGTTTTTTTGTATTTCCCAGGTTTTTTTAAATTTTTCCATGAGCATTTTTAAAAATGCAAAGTTACTTTAAATTCTAGGAATATAACTAGTTAATTGTTGTTTAAAGGTTAATTGAAAGTATATAAAATAGTTATAGAGTTTGTAGTTTACTTCATAACCATAATCTACAGTCGTGTTATAATAAATATGAGAATCATACAAATCTGAAGGGTATCTTAAAGGCTGGTTGGCTCTTTCATTCCAAGCATCAACATATAGTTTATTTCTGGTTTCTAAAAAATCTTGTTCGTAATATCCTCTTGGTCTAGCTCTAGTTTCTAACCACAGATTATAACCAGGTTCTATAATAATTAATTCGTATTCTAATTCGTTATTAGATATAGAAACTGTATCGTTCTCTGTCAAACTAACTTCATCTATACTTGAAGTTGTATCTACTTGTTTTGTGGATTTACAGCTAACTAAAAAACTACAAATTAGAATGATATAAATAATGGATTTCATGTGTTTAGATTTATTGCATTTTCAACGGTCACATGGAACAGCTAGTTCATCATTTCTCTTAAATGTTAAAAGTTTGAACACGGCATTTATTTTAATTTAAATATACAAAAATCATTCTGTATAAATTTGATTTTGAACTGTTTTAACATAAAAAAAAGCCAAACCTAAGTTTGACTTTTTTTTAATTTTCTTGAAATTTTATTTTCCAAAAAGACCACCAAGTAAGGCTCCAAGACCACCTCCCTTTTTGCTTCCACCTAGAACCATTCCTGCAACATCATCGATGATACTTCCATCTCCATCTGCATCTAAAATCGATTCTAAAAAGCTTTGTTCTTGCTGTGGAGAGTTTCCTTTTAATAAGCCTCCAAGTAATCCATCAAGACCAGAAGAATCACTCACATTTTGTTCTTTTGTTTGTTTGCCTAACATTCCCATAAGTATTGGTGCAGCTACTTTTAATATATTTGCTACAGAATTAGCATCCATTCCAGCTTTGGCTCCAATAGCATTTTCAACATTTTGTTGTTTTCCACCTAAAATGTGACCTAATATTTTACTACCATCTTCCATTACATTCGAGTCTACACCTCCTTCAAAAAGGCCTCCAATATTATCTAATATACTTCCATCATGTTTACTATTTAAAGCACTCAATAGGCCATCAGCTCCTTGTGGAGAAGATGCATTACGCTTCATAGCTTGCATTAACACTGGAAGTGCCATTGTTAAGACATCGTTTGTTTTGCTTTCTGGTTGATTGGTTTGTCCTGCTACACCATTAATGATAGCCTTACCCATATCACTATTTAATAAATCTAAAATTCCTGCCATTATTTATATAAATTTTATGAAAGGGTAAAATACAAAAAAAGCTTAGAAGTTTTTAAACATCTAAGCTTTTAATATCTAGTTTGTTAACAAATTTATGTTTTTGTAGTCTTTAAAAGACTAATAATTTGTGATGCTAATTCGGTTCCAATTCTATCTTGTGCTTCATTAGTAGCAGCTCCAATATGTGGAGTTAAAGAAATTCTACCATTCATTAAAACTGGAATGGCAGGAGTAGGTTCTTCTTCAAAAGTATCTAAACCTGCAAAGGCAACTTTGCCACTTTCTATAGCTTTTACTAAAGCGACTTCATCTATAACACCTCCACGAGCTGCATTGATAATTCCAATACCATCTTTCATCATGTTAAATTGTTTTTCTCCAATAACATAATCATCCTGTGCAGGCACGTGTAAAGTTATAAAATCTGAATGTTTAAGAATGTCTTTCATTGGTTCAGTTTCAATTTCCACATTAATAAACTGACCATTATAAAACTCAACTTTAATCTCTGCTTTACCTACAAATTTATCGCTAGCAATCACTTTCATACCAATTCCTAATGCTATTTTGGCTACTTCACGACCTATACGTCCAAAACCAACAATACCAAGAGTTTTTCCTCTTAATTCAACACCTTTGGCATAATTCTTCTTTAAAGATTTAAATTGTGTATCACCATCTAGAGGCATGTTTCGGTTAGAATCGTGTAGAAAACGTACTCCACCAAATAAATGTGCAAATACTAATTCTGCAACAGATTGAGAAGAAGCAGCTGGTGTGTTAATAACATGAATGCCTTTACTTCTGGCATACTCGACATCTATATTATCCATACCAACACCACCACGTCCAATTATTTTAATACTTGAACAGCCATCAATAATATCTTTACGTACTTGTGTTGCACTTCTAACTAGAATGACATCTATTTTATGTTCGTTTATAAAATTCACTAATTGCTCTTGCGCAACTGTAGTTGTAAGAACTTCAAATCCACCTTTTTCTAAAGCTTCGATGCCACTTTTTGAAACTCCGTCGTTTGCTAATACTTTCATTTTTTATGCTTTTGTTTCTAATTCACTCATAACTTCAATTAACACTTTAACGCTATCTAAAGGCAAAGCATTATACATTGAAGCTCTATAACCACCAACACTCCTATGTCCATTTAATCCATTAATTCCTGCTTCTTTAAGCATGGTTTCAAAGGTTTCTTTTAAATTATCGTTTACTAAAGTAAAAGTAGCATTCATGTTTGAACGATCTTCTTTCACTGAAAAACCTTTGAATAATGGATTTAAGTCTATTTCAGAATACATTACTCTAGCTTTCATATCGTTAATTTCTTCAATAGCTTTTATGCCTCCAAGGTTTTTTAACCACTCTAAAGTTAACATCGATACATATACAGGAAAAACAGGAGGTGTATTATACATACTACCTTTATCTATATGAATTTTATAATCCATCATTGAAGGAATTTTTCTTGATACTTTTCCTAGAACATCTTCTTTAACAACAACTAGAGTCGTTCCTGCTGGTCCCATATTTTTTTGAGCTCCTGCATAAATTAAATCGAATTGTGAAAAATCTAAAACACGAGAGAAAATATCGCTACTCATATCACAAACCATTGGAATGTTGCACTTTGGAAACGATTTCATTTGTGTTCCAAAAATGGTATTGTTTGAAGTACAATGAAAGTAATCGTATTCAGATGGAATATCGTAACCTTTAGGGATATAGTTAAAATTAGCGCTTTTAGATGATGCCACTTCATACACATCATCAAATATTTTTGCTTCTTTTATGGCTTTATCACTCCAAGTACCAGTATTTAAATAACCAGCTCTTTTTTCTAATAAATTAAGAGCAACCATTAAAAACTGTGTGCTTGCTCCACCTTGTAAAAACAAGGCTTTATAACCTTTACCTTCAAGACCTAACAACTCTAAAGCTAAAGATCTGGCCTTTTCCATAACATCTACAAAAGGTTTGCTTCTGTGTGAAATTTCTAATAAGGACAAACCATCGTTATTAAAATCCATTACAGCTTCCGAAGCCTTTAATAATACTTCTTGTGGTAGAATGCATGGTCCTGCACTAAAATTATGTTTTTTCATGATGTTTATTTTAACAGTAGCAAAGGTGCTAAATTCATATAAATTATAAGGAGTTTATTCTATATTTTATCAACTAATTTTTAACAAAAAATCTAAGGTATCAACGCTATCTGCATAATCCCAAAGATTTGGATTTTGTGTGTTCCCAAAATCAATTTCATTAGTAAATAAGCCATTTGACACTATACATTGTATTTTCTCTGAGTCTATTTCTAGTTTATTTTTCAAGCTATCGATAGTTTCATAATGTTCATAAAAAACAGTAGCAATAGGAGAGGAGTAACTAGTATCTTCTTTAATCATTAAAAACCCATTTTCCAGCATGTCAAACTCGCTCATTAAATACACAGCTTTATTATAATCGTAATTATTAGCGTATTTAGCTCCATTAATTATTGGATGCCAAGAATACATGGCTTTAAAAAAGCTTTCGAAATTATATTCTTTTGGAACAAACAATTTAGACACGTTTCTACAGCCTAAACCATAATATCTAAAGATATCGTTTGAAAGTTGTGCTAATTGATCTTCTGTTTCATTACCAGTTAATGCAGCAACCGAGTTTCTGTTCTTTCTTATAATGGAAGGTTTCCCTTTAAAATAATATTCAAAATATCGTGCTGTATTATCACTTCCTGTAGCAATAACAGCATCGAATTCTTTTAATCTCCCTTCATTAAAAGATATTTTACCTTTTAATTCTAGAGTAATATGCTCTAAATATTTAGCTAGAAAAGGAAGTAGATACTTATCGTTAGAAGATTGCTTAACCAAAACTTCATGACCAGAAAGTAGAACACAAAAGAAATCGTGAAATCCAACTAACGGAATATTTCCAGCCATGATGATAGCTACTTTTTTGGGATTTAAATCTTTAAAGTGATAGTTAGTAACAAACTGGTTAATATTACTCTTAGTCAATGCATTAGACCAGTTTTCTAAAGCAAAATAAATGTTATCATCTGTAAACCAACTGTTGTGTTCTTTAGCGAGTTTTATTTGATGTTTGAACCCATCAAAAAATAAGTCGTTATATGGAACTGATTCATTTTTAACTATGCCTTTTCTTGAAAACTGACTTAAAAAATCTCCTAATTTTACAAACGCTTGGATTCTTTCTTCTAAATTCATTATTAGGTTTGGTTATGAATTGTTTTGGCTTTATTTTTGCAGCTGCAAATTTAAGATAAAAATCGCTATGGCAATAATAATAACAGACGAATGTATAAACTGTGGAGCTTGTGAGCCAGAATGTCCAAACACTGCTATTTATGAAGGAGCAGACGACTGGAGATATAAAGATGGTACAAGCTTATCTGGTGATGTAGTTTTAACAAATGGAAAAACAGTTGATGCAGAAGAAGCTCAAGAACCAATAAGTGACGAAATTTATTATATAGTTCCAGATAAATGCACCGAATGCAAAGGGTTTCATGAAGAACCACAATGTGCTGCTGTTTGTCCTGTAGATTGTTGTGTACCAGATGAGGATCATGTAGAAACAGAAGAACAATTATTAGGAAAACAACGTTTTATGCATCCTGAAGATTAAAAACTAAGCCTTATTCTATATTAAAAACCCTAAGCATTTGCTTGGGGTTTTTGTTTATAATTATTTATAAGTACTGTTTTAATCTTATTGACACTTAAGTATTTAAATACTAACTTCGCTTATCGTATTATATAAAACATTAAAACGATTTTATATGATATCGTTGGCAAACATTAAAAACACTGATATGAGAAAAACTTACATTTTAATTATCCTTTTCATAATTATTGGATTCCAAGCGAAAGCTCAAATATTTGAAGTTAGTTTCGACACAAATGTAATGCAAGAAGAGTATTCGGGAAACGTTCTACTCTACCTTTCAAAGGAAAAAAAGTCACCAAAGGATATTTTTGTTGGACTTGAATTGACACCAGTGTACAGAGTTGTTGCTAAGGATTTAAAAGCTAATGAAAGTATCATTTTCGATGATAATGCCATATCTTATCCTGTTGAATTATCAAATATTGAGCGAGGAGAATATTATGTACAGGCTGTATTCGATTTGAATTTAGGTGATGCAAATATTGGCACAAGCTCTGGAAATTTATATTCTGAACCAATCAAAATTGATTTAACTAAAGATTTCGACAAAGTCTTTAAGTTAAAAGCAAATAAGGTTATTCAACCAATTAAGTTTAATGAAACTGAATTTCTAAAAGAATTAAGTATTAAATCTGACCTCTTAAGTAAATTTCATAAAAAAGATATTTTTGTTAGTGCTGCTGTTAGTTTACCAAAAGATTACTTTGAACAACCTAAAAAAGAATATCCTGTTATATTTTCAATTTTTGGTTTCGGAGCAAATTATAAATTACATTCAGGTCGCAGTACTTTTTTAGAACAGTTAGGTGAGCAATCTACAATTGTAATTTATTTAGATGGTAACTGTCCAGAAGGACATTCTACTTATGCTAATAGTGATGTTAATGGACCTTGGGGAGATGCACTTATAAATGAATTTATGCCTGCATTAAAACAAAAATATAGAACTAATGGTGCATTTTTATTACACGGTCATAGTAGTGGAGGATGGACTTCTCTTTGGCTACAAATAAATTACCCAAAAACATTTGCTGGAGCTTGGTCAAGCGCACCTGACCAAGTAGATTTTAGGAACTATCAAAATAAAAACATTTATGATGCAAATAATATGTTTTATGACGCAAAAGGAAATTTATTAGCTGATGTTACCATAGCAGGCAGATTTCCAGTCATTAGTGCGAAAGATTTCTACAGAACAGAAAATGTAATTTACCGAGGTTCTCAACTACGTTCGTTCGATGCTGTTTTTGGAGGGTTTGATAATGATGGAAATAGAATTAGGTTAGTAAATATTCCAAGTGGAGAAATTAATAAGAAAGCTATTCCTCTTTGGAAAAGATATGACCTTTCAATTATTTTAAGAGATAATTGGAGCAATATTAAAAAAGACCTTACTGGGAAAATCAGAATTACAGTAGGCACAAGTGACAATTTTCATTTACACCACGCAGTCAAACTTTTAGAGAAAGAAATGAAAAGTATAGATGCTAATATAGAATTTGAATATTATGCAGGAGACCACTTTACATTATTTACAGAAGAATATAAAAATGATGGGATTAATTTTTTATTAAAAAACTACGAAAATTGGCTGAATGAAAACAAATAACGTATGCCAACAATGTATAAAAATAATAGCGGTTTAATCGCTAAAACGAAAGTAAATAAACATAATTGAGGTCTGTTTAACCGAAAAGTAATTGCGTGTAAATCCGCTACTATTCTTATACTAGACCGATAAGCGTAACCAAAAAATTCACACATAAACAATTTCCAATTCCCTATTCAAACTATTCAAGTAATTAGTTACCTTTGCACTCGCAAAAACCAACGTCATGGTTCTTGCGTCTTTAATCTAATTATCTAAAGAAAATGAAAGCAGGC
The DNA here is from genome assembly GCA_002366675.1 of Flavobacteriaceae bacterium UBA3078. Classification (GTDB taxonomy): domain Bacteria; phylum Bacteroidota; class Bacteroidia; order Flavobacteriales; family Flavobacteriaceae; genus Xanthomarina. The sequence goes on along the minus strand of DFBO01000100.1, from coordinate 5,693 downwards.
ATCGTAGGATTACCAAACGTCGGGAAATCGACCCTTTTTAATTGTTTATCTAATGCCAAAGCGCAAAGTGCTAACTTTCCGTTTTGTACCATAGAACCTAATATAGGTGTTGTAAATGTACCAGATCCAAGACTTCAAAAATTAGAAGAATTGGTAAATCCAGAACGTGTGCTTCCAGCAACTGTAGAAATTGTAGATATCGCAGGATTGGTAAAAGGAGCTAGTAAAGGCGAAGGTTTGGGGAATCAGTTTTTAGCAAATATTCGTGAAACAGATGCCATTCTTCATGTATTGCGTTGTTTTGATAACGATAATATTGTGCATGTAGATGGTAAAATTAATCCTATAAATGATAAGGAAACTATCGACATGGAATTGCAGTTAAAAGATTTGGAAACTGCTGATAAAAAGCTTGATAAAGTTAAACGTGCAGCAAAAACAGGAAACAAAGAGGCTCAAAAAGAAGAAGCTATTTTATTGAAAATTAAAGCAGGTTTGGAAGCTGGAACTTCAGTTAGAGCTTTAGAATTTTCTGAAGAAGATTATAATGATTATGTAAAACCAAGTCAGTTTATTACAGACAAGCCTGTTATGTATGTTTGTAATGTAGATGAAGGTTCAGCTGTTTCTGGTAATGCTTATGTCGAGCAAGTAAAAGCAGCTGTAAAAGATGAGAATGCTGAAGTATTAGTGCTTGCAGTTGGAACAGAAGCAGATATTAATGAATTAGACGATTACGAAGAGCGCCAAATGTTCTTAACCGATATTGGATTGGACGAACCAGGATCTGCCAAACTAATCCGTTCTGCATATAAGTTATTAAATCTACAAACGTATTTCACAGCTGGAGTAAAAGAAGTTCGTGCTTGGACTATTGATGTTGGTGCAACTGCACCACAAGCAGCAGGAGTTATCCATACAGATTTCGAAAAAGGCTTTATTAGAGCAGAAGTTATTGCTTATAATGATTATGTTGCTCATGGAAGTGAAGCCAAAGTAAAAGAGTCAGGAAAAATGCGTGTTGAAGGAAAAAATTATGTTGTTAAAGATGGCGATGTGATGCATTTCTTGTTTAATGTTTAAATCATTTATGTTAAGAACAGTATAGAGAAGTACCTATAAATAAATTATATAATCTTAAAAAGCCAATGTTCTCAACAACATTGGCTTTTTATTGTTAATTACTTTGTTGTTTCAGTATTTCATTTTTTAAAGCGAAACCTTATATTAGCAACGTATCAAATTATTGCACCAAATTTATGACTGTAAAATCCAATTATACCGAAGACAATATACGTTCACTGGACTGGAAAGAACATATTAGAATGCGTCCTGGTATGTATATTGGTAAACTTGGTGATGGATCTTCGCCAGACGATGGTATATACATTCTTTTAAAAGAAGTTTTAGACAACTCCATAGATGAATATGTTATGGGAGCAGGTAAAACTATTGATGTATCCATTCAAGGCACAAAAGTTATTGTTCGTGATTATGGTCGTGGTATTCCGTTAGGAAAAGTTGTAGATGTGGTGTCTAAAATGAATACTGGTGGAAAATACGATTCCAAAGCATTTAAGAAATCTGTAGGATTAAATGGCGTTGGTACCAAAGCTGTAAATGCTTTATCATCTTTTTTTAGAGTAGAATCCACAAGAGATAATAAATCTGCTTCAGCAGAATTTGAGCAAGGAAACCTTACTAATCAAGATTTACTTGACGATACTTCCAGAAGAAAAGGAACCAAAGTATCTTTTATTCCAGATAATGTTATTTTCAAAAACTACAAATATAGAAATGAGTATGTTATTAAAATGCTTAAAAACTATGTGTATTTAAACACTGGTTTAACCATTATTTTTAATGGAGAAAAATATTTTAGTGAAAATGGTTTAAAAGATCTTTTAGCTGAAAACATTAAAGATACAGACATGTTATATCCAATTATTCATTTAAAAGGAGACGACATTGAAGTTGCTATAACACATAGTAAAACACAATATAGTGAAGAGTATCATTCGTTTGTAAACGGACAAAACACCACACAAGGTGGAACTCATTTATCAGCATTTAGAGAAGCATTTGTTAGAACCATTAGAGAATTTTATGGTAAAAATTATGAGGCATCAGACATTCGTAAATCTGTAGTTTCTGCTGTCTCTATAAAAGTTATGGAACCTGTTTTTGAAAGTCAGACAAAAACAAAATTAGGATCAACAGACATGGGAGGAAAGCTTCCAACCGTTAGAACCTTTATAAACGATTTTTTAAAAACACAATTAGATAACTATTTACATAAAAATCCAGATTCAGCTGAGAAAATTCAACGAAAAATTCTTCAAGCTGAGCGTGAACGCAAGGAGCTTTCAGGCATTCGAAAATTAGCAAAAGACAGAGCGAAAAAAGCAAATCTTCACAATAAAAAATTACGTGATTGTCGTGTCCATTTTGGTGACACTAAAAACGAAAGAAACCTAGAAACTACTTTGTTTATTACAGAAGGAGATTCGGCTTCAGGTAGTATTACTAAATCTAGAGATGTTAATACACAAGCTGTTTTTAGCTTAAAAGGAAAACCGTTAAATAGCTATGGATTAAGTAAAAAAATAGTGTATGAAAATGAAGAGTTTAACTTGTTGCAAGCAGCATTAAATATCGAAGAGTCTTTAGAAGATTTACGCTATAATAATGTAGTAATTGCTACAGATGCTGATGTAGATGGGATGCACATTCGGTTATTATTAATTACGTTCTTTTTACAATTCTTCCCTGAAATCATTAAAGAAGGTCATTTGTATATTTTGCAAACACCTTTATTTCGTGTTAGAAATAAAAAGGAAACCATTTATTGTTATTCCGAAGAAGAGCGTCGTGATGCTATTGGAAAATTAAAGCCAAAACCAGAAATAACTCGCTTTAAGGGACTTGGTGAAATATCTCCAGATGAGTTTGTACATTTTATAGGTGAAGATATTCGTCTAGATCCAGTAATGTTAGATAAAGAGATGCCTATTGAAGAGTTATTATCTTTTTATATGGGAAAAAACACACCAACAAGGCAAGAATTTATTATTGACAACCTTAAAGTTGAATTAGATATTTTAGAAGAAGAAAACGTATGAGAACTAACAATGCAAAAGTAAAAAACGTTATCGTATCGGTTTATTTTGTACTAATTATTTTAGCATTGCTTTCTGCAACGATATTTAGAGCATTTAGTGACTTAACACCTAATCCATTTGCAACTTTTCTAGTCATTGTTCTAAGCTTTAGCGCTATTTTTTTTATTGTTCACTCTATTGCTAAATATTTTGAATATGATAGTGATGGGTTAAAGGTAATAGTTACAAACAAAGGATTATTATTATCTGATCAATTTAACTATAGAGAACACACCGTTGAGTTTTCTAAAGATAGATTAACAGGCTTTAAATTTAAAAATTATTTCTTTTTTAAAACTTTAGTACTCTATATAAAAGACAGTAGAGGTTATATTGTAAAAGAAAAATTTAATGTGACTTTAGTGACAAGAAAAAAGAGAAAATATATCAGACAATCTTTAACCAAAATGGTTAAACACAATAGAAAATCTAATAATTAATGAGTGAAGATAACAACGATTTGTTAAATGAACATGAAGAAAACCAAGAAACTATTACTAAAGTTTCAGGTATGTTTAAAGATTGGTTTTTAGATTATGCCTCTTATGTTATCCTTGAGCGTGCTGTTCCAGCTATAGAAGACGGTTTAAAACCTGTACAGCGTCGTATTATGCATTCAATGAAGGATTTGGATGATGGACGTTACAATAAAGTTGCCAATATTGTTGGGCATACCATGCAATATCATCCTCATGGAGATGCTAGTATTGCTGATGCCATGGTACAAATTGGGCAAAAAGATATCTTAATAGATACCCAAGGAAACTGGGGAAACATATTAACAGGAGATAGTGCTGCAGCTTCACGTTATATAGAAGCGCGTTTATCAAAATTTGCATTAGATGTCGTTTACAATCCAAAAATAACAGAATGGCAATCATCGTATGATGGTAGAAGAAAAGAACCTGTCAATCTTCCGGTTATGTTTCCTTTGCTTTTAGCACAAGGAGGAGAAGGTATTGCAGTAGGACTTTCAACAAAAATATTACCTCATAATTTTATTGAACTTATTGATGCTTCAGTAAAACATTTAAAAGGAAAACGATTTACTATTTACCCAGATTTCCCAACAGCTGGAATTGTAGATATAAGTAATTATAATGATGGTTTGCGTGGAGGAAAGGTTCGTGTAAGAGCTAAAATTTCTCAGCTAGATAAAAACACCTTAGTTATTACTGAAATACCCTATGGTACAAATACATCGTCATTAATAGATTCTATATTAAAAGCAAACGATAAGGGGAAGATTAAGATTAAAAAAATTGAAGATAACACTGCTGCAGATGTTGAGATATTAGTGCATTTGCCTGGAGGCATTTCACCAGATAAAACAATTGACGCGCTTTATGCATTTACAAGTTGCGAAAGTTCTATTTCTCCTTTAGGTTGTGTTATTGAAGATAATAAACCTCTTTTTGTTGGTGTATCGGAAATGTTGCGTCGCTCTACAGATAATACAGTTCAATTATTAAAAAGTGAATTAGAAGTTAGACTTGGTGAGTTTGAAGAACAATGGCATTTTGCATCTCTTGAGCGTATTTTTATAGAAAATCGGATTTATCGTGATATTGAAGAAGAAGAAACTTGGGATGGTGTAATTAGTGCAATCGACAAAGGGCTTAAGCCTTATGTCAAACACTTAAAGCGCTCAATTACAGCTGAAGACATAACACGTTTGACAGAAATTAGAATTAAGCGCATTTCAAAATTTGATATAGATAAAGCACAACAAAAAATTGATGTACTTGAAGATCAAATAGCTGAAGTAAAGCACCATCTTGCAAATCTAATTGAATATGCTATTGCTTATTTTGAAAGACTAAAGAAGGATTATGGTGAAGGTAAAGAAAGAAAGACTGAAATTAGAACTTTCGAAGATGTTGACGCTACAAAAGTAATTATTCGAAACACTAAGTTATATGTTAATAAAGTTGAAGGTTTTATAGGCACATCTTTAAGAAGAGATGAATATGTTTGTGATTGTAGTGATATTGACGATATTATAGTATTTACCAATCATGGAAAAATGATGGTCACAAAAGTTGGCAGTAAAACCTTTATTGGAAAAGATATTATTCACGTTGCTGTTTTTAAGAAGAAAGATAAACGCACCATTTATAATATGGTATATCGTGATGGAATTAAAGGACCTTCATATGTAAAACGATTTGCAGTAACTTCTATAACTCGCGATAAAGAATACGATTTAACAAAGGGTAATAAAGGCTCTAAACTTTGGTATTTTTCAGCTAATCCAAATGGTGAAGCAGAAATGGTTACTATTTATTTAAGACAGGTTGGTAGTATTAAGAAACTAAAATGGGATTTAGATTTTGCAGATGTTCTTATAAAAGGTCGAGTTTCAAAAGGAAACCTTGTAACCAAAAATGCCATCAAGAAAATTGAGCTAAAGGAGAAAGGAGTATCTACATTAAAACCACGTAAAATTTGGTTTGATGATACTATTCAAAGATTAAACGTAGATGAACGTGGCGAATTGGTTGGAGAGTTTAGAGGAGAAGATAGAATATT
>DFBO01000084.1:195-3239 GCA_002366675.1 Flavobacteriaceae bacterium UBA3078 | reverse complement strand
TTCAGCAGATACATACCCTAAATTAACAGCTTCTTCCTTTAATGTTGTACCATTTTTATGGGCTGTATTTGCAATTTCAGCTGCTTTATAATAACCAATTTTTGTATTCAATGCAGTAACCAGCATTAATGAGTTATTTAATAGTTGTTTAATGACTTCATGATTTGGTTCAATTCCAGCTGCACAATGTTCATTAAAACTCAAACAAGCATCACCTAATAATTGAGCAGATTGCAATACATTGGCTGCCATCATAGGTTTAAAGACGTTTAATTCGTAATGACCTTGTGTACCACCAATAGTAACAGCCACATCGTTACCCATTACTTGAGCACAAACCATTGTTAATGCTTCACATTGTGTAGGATTAACTTTTCCTGGCATAATAGAACTTCCTGGTTCGTTAGCAGGAATAATAATTTCTCCTATTCCAGAACGAGGTCCAGATGCCATCATTCTAATATCGTTTGCAATTTTGTTTAAAGAAACAGCTAATTGCTTTAAGGCACCATGAGTTTCAACTAAAGCATCATGAGCAGCTAAAGCTTCAAATTTATTTTCTGCTGTTATAAAAGGTAAATCTGTAAACTTAGCAATGTATTCTGCTACAAGTTCAGAGTATCCATTTGGAGTGTTTAAACCTGTTCCGACAGCTGTTCCTCCTAATGCTAATTCAGCTAAATGTGGTAAAGTGTTTTCAAGAGCTTTTAAACCATGATCTAATTGAGATACGTACCCAGAAAATTCCTGGCCTAATGTAAGTGGAGTAGCATCCATTAAATGGGTTCTTCCAATTTTAACCACATTTTTGAATTCGATTGATTTATTGTGTAGCGTATTTCTTAATTCAGTAACACCATGAATGGTATTTTCTACAATTTTTTTATAGGATGCAATATGCATTCCTGTAGGAAACGTATCATTTGATGATTGCGATTTATTAACATCGTCATTTGGTTGAATGGTTTTTTCTCCTTCACCAATAACTTTTCCTGCAATTTGATGAGCTCTATTTGCAATCACCTCATTCACATTCATGTTACTTTGTGTACCAGAGCCTGTTTGCCAAATAACTAAAGGAAATTGGTTATCATGCTTTCCTTCAAGAATTTCATCACAAACTTGGGCAATTAAATCGCGTTTCTCTTCCAAAAGCACGCCTAATTCACAATTTGTATAAGCTGCAGCTTTCTTTAAATAAGCAAAACCATAAACTATTTCTAAAGGCATAGAAGCAGGTGCTCCAATTTTAAAATTATTTCTTGAGCGTTCAGTTTGTGCTCCCCAGAGTTTATCTGCAGGAACTTTAACTTCGCCCATGGTATCTTTTTCTATTCTAAAAGTCATGATTGTATTAAATTTATTGAGTAACAAAATTACGATTTTATAGTCTATTTTTGGATGAGATTTTACAATTAAATTTAGGATTGTCTACATCTTGATTTTTGTGTAATATAATTTAACTCCTATTTTTACTGAATAATTAATAAAAAAACGAATGCTTAAAAAAACACCTTTATTAATAGTCTTGCTATTTACATGTAATTTGTTTTCTCAAACAGTAGATGTAGTAACAGGTTTAAGTCATCCAGTAGGAATTGCTATAAGTGGAAACGAATTATTTATTGCTGAACATGCAGGTGTTCCAAATTCTGGAATTATATCTAAAGTCGATTTGTCTGTTACTAATCCTACAAAAGTGGATTTATTTACCAATCAGTTTTATCCAAGAGCTGTATGTTTGGTAGGAGATGAACTGTATTATGCTACAAATTATTTATTAAAATTTAATATTAATGATTCTAATCCTACAACCACTCAATTATTTTATGCAAATAGTCCGAGAGCATTAATTGCTACAGATAATGAAATGTTTATTTCTGGAGACGATAGGATTTCAAAAATTGCAATAGATTCTTCTAACCCATCTCTTCAATTGGTTGTTGGAAATATTGAATCTCGAATTCTGGCATTCGCTTTAAAAGGAGATGAATTATATTTTGGGTATTCTAATAAAGTGTCTAAAATCAATATTACAGATGCAAATCCAGTAGTTGAAGAAGTAATTACAAATTTTGAATCTAATATTTATTCTTTAGCATTTTTTGGTGACACTTTAATTGTAGGTATGGCTTTAAATTATAAGTTAATGACAGTTGACATGAGTGATTCTGTTTTAGTAGCTGAAGATTTTATCTCCAATATGAGTGGTCAACCAATGAATCTTCTAGTACATAATAATGAACTTTTTATAGCTGGAGGACAAGGAGACAAGGTTTTTAAAGTAGAAGATCTTGGTACTTTGTTAGGTATAAAAGAAAACAAGCCTGTTTTAGCTCCTAGAATCTATCCGAATCCTGCATCAGATTATTTTCAAATTTCTGGTTTATTAGAAAATATCCAATATGAAATTTATAATACTAATGGAGCAAAAGTAAATACTGGAATTTTTGAACCTAATAGTCAAATAGATATTAGTTGTTTGAGTTCTGGAATGTATTATTTGAAATTGAAGGATGCAACTCAAAAAGCAACATATTTTAAAGTTATTAAACAATAGAAAAAAAAGATGTTAATAAATCTTAATTTTACTATTGCTTAAAAAAACCTTTTCATGTATATTTGCCATAGTTATCAAAAAAACAGATTTTCATTATGTTCGAATTTGACCAGTATTTAGGATTTTTAGCATTTTTAACCATATTAACATTAGGTTTTTGGTTAATGATATTTTTATTAACTTTTGTTATCCCTTATTGGATTGGTGGAGCTTTTATTGAGCGAATGAAAGAAATTAAAGAAGAAAGAAAAGCAAAACGTCAATTAAATTAATTACGTTTTTCGTTATAAATTAAAAGGAAGCCAATTGGCTTCCTTTTTTTTATGCTTTATTCTTGAAGATTAATTAACCTTCAAAATCCATATCGTCACCACCATAACCACGTTGTTGGCGTTTCTTTTGTTGATTAAATCTATAGGTGAATGATAGATTTATGCTACGTTCTCTCCATTGGAATTCCGATGTGCCTGTATAAGTAGGCGTA
>DFBO01000084.1:0-159 GCA_002366675.1 Flavobacteriaceae bacterium UBA3078 | reverse complement strand
ATGGAAGCATTCTCATTGAAAAGGTCTTTGCTAAAAGCCATATTGGCTGAAAAAACACCTTCTCTTTTATTCTGAGCATCTGCTGATGGACCTCTATAGCTTAATCTAGTTTGCCATTCAATTTTTCCTGGCAATGTATATTTGTTATTAATTCTAGCA
>DFBO01000123.1:14024-14284 GCA_002366675.1 Flavobacteriaceae bacterium UBA3078 | reverse complement strand
GTTTTGTAAAACCCTAAGCTAACTGCTAAATATCCTAAGTTTTTCTCCTGCATTAATTCCATTAAAGCATTGGCTTTATCTAAGGTTCCAACATCGATAGTTAACATACCTCCAAAACCATATTTTTCATTCATCATAGATTTGAATAAGTCATGTGATGGATGTGAAGCTAATCCTGGATAAACCGTTTTTAATCCTAAAGACTCAAATTTATCAGCTAAATACGTTGCATTTAAACTATGTTGTTGCATTCTTATATG
>DFBO01000123.1:2886-13957 GCA_002366675.1 Flavobacteriaceae bacterium UBA3078 | reverse complement strand
CCATTAATGAATTTTGTTAAACTATGTATTACAATATCTGCTCCTAACTGTATTGGAGAAATTGAAAGAGGTGAAAATGTATTATCTACTACTAATTTCAAACTATGCTTTTTAGCTAATTTTGCCAGACCTTCAATATCTGCAACTTCCAATAATGGGTTGCTTACCGATTCGCAATAAAGAACTTTGGTATTAGGAGTAATAGCTGCCTCAACCACATCTAATTTTGTAATATCAACAAATGTTGTTTCAATATTGAATCTTGGAGTAAAGTTCTTTAAAAAAGCATAGGTTCCACCATAGATTGTTCTACTAGAAATAACATGGTCTCCAGCACCACAAAGCTGCATAATAACTGGCGTAATAGCTCCCATTCCAGAAGCTGTTACGTTGGCAGTTTCAGTGCCTTCCATGGCTGCTAAAGCTTCACCTAAATACAGGTTTGAAGGAGATGAATGACGTGAGTATAGGTAACAACCATCTGCGTTTCCTTCAAAAGTATCGAACATGGTTTTTGCCGATAAAAACGTATAGGTTGATGAATCTGAAATGGATGGATTAACGCCTCCAAATTCTCCAAAATATTGTAAATCTTGTATGCTGTTTGCTGGTTTAAATGCCATAATATTATTTTCTTTAATTAATTTGATGTAAAATTGATGATTACTAGACAATTAATCAATAGATAACTGATATTTTAGATTATAAATCTATTAATTCGTAAATTTGATGATTAAAAATTGCCTTATTGTATTGTTTAACCTTTATAACTGAAATTTTTTCAAAAATGAATTTTGACGCTATTGATAGAAAACTATTGGACTTGTTGCAGACTGATAGTAAGCAAACAAATAAAGAACTTTCAAGTAAATTAAATCTCTCTGTAACTGCAGTTTACGAGCGTATAAAGAAGCTAGAAAATCAAGGTGTGATTTCTAGATATGTTGCTTTAATAAAAAAGGAAAAGGTTGATAAAACTTTCGTTGCTTTTTGCCATATCAAGCTCATTCAGCATTCTCAAGCTTATGTTGTAAAATTTGAAAAAGAGGTTGCTAATTTGGAAGAGGTCCTTGAGTGTTATCATATAAGTGGTGATTATGATTATCTTTTAAAAGTTATTGTAAAAGATATGGAAGCCTTTAGGGAGTTTATGGTCAATAAGCTAACATCAATAAATCATATTGGGAGTACACATAGCATGTTTGTTATTAATGAAGTGAAACATACTACAGCTATAACTGTCTAACTATGAAATCTACTACGTACAAACTTCTTGAGTTTTTTATAGTTTTTATTTTAATACCGATAAGTTTTACACTCAATTATTCCATTTGGTTAAAATTAGCTATTGGAATATTTGGCTTTATATATGTTGTTTTTGTGTTATTAAGAGTTGAAAACAATAAATTTAAAATAGCTTCTCATTTAAATTGGAGATCTTTTTGGAAACAGACAGCTGTCAAACTAATCGTCATTGCTCTCCTAACAACTCTTTTTGTCTATTTCACAAATAAGGAATCATTATATCAGGTTTTAATTAATAAACCATTGAAATGGATGTTCATTCTATTTGTTTACAGTGCTTTTTCTGTTTACCCTCAGGAATTGATTTATAGAACTTTCTACTTTCAAAGATTTCAGCCTTTATTTAAAAACCAAAATCTATTCATATTCATAAATGCTATTATGTTTTCCTTGGCGCACTTATTTTTCCGAAACACTCTAGTAATAATTATAACTTTTCTAGGAGGTCTTTTATTTGCAATGACCTTTCAAAAAGCTAAATCTACACTTCTAGTTTCTATTGAGCATGCTATATATGGTTGTTGGCTATTTACAGTTGGAATGGGAGAGATGCTTGGCTTTCCATCGTAATATGCTATTTTAAAAATTAGTTATTTGTGTTTAGCTATTCATAAATCAATATTGTATTTTTGTACTCGTTTTAACACAACTAGATTAAAAATACTTATATGAATTCATACGATGTAGCCATTATTGGTTCTGGTCCTGGAGGATATGTAGCAGCTATCCGTTGCGCACAACTAGGAATGAAAACTGCCATTATAGAAAAATATTCAGTTCTTGGAGGAACTTGCCTAAACGTAGGTTGTATTCCAAGTAAAGCTCTTTTAGATTCTTCACATCATTACGAAGATGCTGTCAAGCATTTCGAAGAACACGGAATCGATATTCCTGGAGATATTAAAGTGAATCTAAAGCAAATGATAGCTAGAAAGCAGTCGGTTGTAGATCAAACAACAGGTGGTATTGACTTCTTAATGAAGAAAAATAAAGTGGATGTGTATCAAGGTTTAGGAAGCTTTAAAGATGCCACACATATTACTATTAAAGGTGAAAATACCACTGAAATAGAAGCAAAAAACACCATTATTGCTACTGGAAGTAAACCTTCAAATTTACCATTTATAAATATTGACAAAGAGAGAGTTATAACTTCTACTGAAGCTTTAAAACTAACTGAAATACCAAAACACTTAATCGTGATTGGTGGAGGCGTTATTGGATTGGAACTTGGACAGGTTTACAAACGCTTAGGAGCAGAAGTTTCTGTTGTAGAATATGCAGATAGAATTGTACCTACTATGGATGCAGGTGTTTCTAAAGAATTAAATAAAGTCTTAAAGAAGCAAAAATTCAAAATAAATGCCTCACATAAAGTAAAATCTGTTGAAAGAAAAGGAGATGTAGTTATTGTAAAAGCAGATAACAAAAAGGGTGAAGAAGTCGAGTTTAAAGGAGATTATTGCTTAGTATCTGTTGGGCGTCGTCCATATACTGATGGTCTAAATGCTGAAGCAGCAGGAGTAAAGCTTAACGACAGAGGTCAAGTAGAAGTAAACGATCATTTACAAACCTCTGCAAGTAATATATATGCCATTGGAGATGTTATAAAAGGAGCAATGTTAGCACATAAGGCTGAAGAAGAAGGTGTTTTTGTAGCTGAAACTATTGCAGGACAAAAACCACATATCGATTATAACTTAATTCCTGGTGTGGTTTACACATGGCCAGAAGTTGCTGCTGTTGGTAAAACCGAAGAGCAACTTAAAGAAGCTGGAGTAGATTATAAAGTTGGTCAATTTCCAATGCGTGCTTTAGGTAGAAGTAGAGCGAGTATGGATTTAGACGGATTTGTAAAAATTCTAGCTGATAAATCTACAGACGAGATTTTAGGAGTTCACATGGTTGGAGCTCGTGCAGCAGATATGATTGCCGAAGCTGTTGTAGCAATGGAATACAGGGCCTCTGCCGAAGATGTTTCTAGAATGTCTCATGCACATCCTACATTTACTGAAGCTATTAAAGAAGCTGCTCTTGCTGCTACTGAAGATCGCGCTTTGCATATGTAGTTCCCACGAAAGAGTGAATCTATGAAATAGATTCTCAAAATATTATAAAAGCCACCAATTAGGTGGCTTTTAATTGTTTACAACTATTTTTAATTCATAAATGCAATCTATTGACTATCATTTTTAAAAAAAACTAACTTCGCTTATCATCAGATATAAAATATTAAAACGATTTCATATCAAGTCGTTGTGCTTCATTATGACTAACCGCTAACTAATGATAAAATTCTTTAGAAAAATTCACAACAAAATAATAAACTCAAGAATTGAGTTTATATGATTCCGATAAAGAATGGCGTAAAATATTTGGAAATAAAACTAATAAGACTGTTTGAATTTAGAAGGAAATGAAATAATTTTTTTAAAATTTATACCCAACTGAAAATTGAAATACAGAATTTTTAAGTGTTCCATCATTACTATCTACCACATTCGTCAGACCCACATTATATCGAGCATCAATCAAGAAATGATCACCAAACTCATAGCCTATACCAAAGTCAAAAGAAAAGTCAATTGGCTCAGCAAGAGAAGATATATCAATTTCTACCTCCTCATTTACAAAATGATGTGCTTCTATTTCACCTTTTGCAGACAATAAAACACCTAACTGTGGACCTGCCTGTATACTTAAACCGTCAATAACATAATATTTAACTAAAACAGGAATATTTAAATAATCAAACGTGTATTTATATTTTCTATAATATGTTGATATCACTCCGTCCTCTTCAACATCAATGTATAAGGTTTCTTGAGATCCTTGACCAGAATAAACTAATTCTGGTTGTACAGAAAGCTTCTCCGAAACTGGAATTTCCAAAAACGCCCCTATATTAATTCCAGCTTTTGAATCATATTCATCAGAATTATCATCTGAAAGGAAATTCGAAATATTTATTCCTGCTTTAACTCCGTAAGATAAATCTTGCGCAAATAAACCCTTACATGTAACTATTGTAAAAACACTTAACAATACTAACTTATTCATAAATAATATTTTTTTTATATTAAGAGGCAATAATACAATTATCCTCAATGAAAAAAAATATCATTTGATAGTTATTATAACAATCTCTTATTATTAATTTAATAACATAAACAACTATTAATTATTCAGAGCACATATCACTTTTTACCTTATAGATTAGGATTCTACAGGATAAAAACTGAGAAGAATTTAACATTAGTATTGCCTTTAAAAAGACATAGAAATATCTGTCGAATTGAAACAAAAAGTGAATTTCAAATGAAAAATAAAGCTTATAAAAAATAGTTTAAATAAAGCAACAGAAATACTTAATGACTTACAAGTTTTGACAAAAACACCATTAAAATAACGAAAGCACAACACCATGTATAATTAATTGCTAGGTCACTGCCGGCTTACGAACATTCCTGCGGAATATTCTATCTGTGATTTATTTGCTAAATTAGGTGCTTAACCACGTAACTAACCATACACAAACACGATAAGCGAACCTCAGTTTTCGTTCCTTAATATTTCTCCAACAACTCCAAAACCTCCTTTTTATAGGTTCTGCTAATGGTTAAAGCTTGTCCATGAATAACAATATGTTCGTTGGTAAAAGAAGATATATGTGCCAAAGCAATAATAAACGATCTGTGGATTCTAATAAATTGTTTATTAGGTAGTTTGGCTTCAATGGCACTTATGGTTTCACGAGTAACGATGGTTTTATTGGCTAAATGAATTTTAATATAATCGCTAAAACTTTCAATGTAAATAATGGCATCGTAATCCATTTTAATCATGCGTCTGTCTGCACGAACAAACATAAAATGGTTGCTTTCTGTAATTTGAGGTTCTTGGTTTTTAGAATCGCTATAGACTTCAAAATAGGTGTTTACAGCTTTTAGCAAGCGTTCAAACGAAATAGGTTTCAGTAAATAATCGACAGCTTGTAGCTCGAAACCTTCCACAGCATAATCTCTATAAGCCGTTGTGAAAATAATTTTAATGTTTTTGTTTATAGACTTTGCAAAAGCAATTCCAGAAATTTCAGGCATGTTAATATCCAAAAACACCAAATCCACGTTGTTATTGCTAATTACATTAAAGGCTTCCATGGCATTACTGCAACTTGCCACGATTTGGATGTTGCTTATTTTGGATATGTGTGTCGCAATAATTTCTCTAGCAATGGCTTCGTCGTCGACAATTATACAGGATATGTTTTTGTTTTCACTCAATTACTTTGTGCTTAATGTTAAGTTTACTCTAAAGATATTATTCGTGTCGTCAATAGTTAGCTCATACTTGTTTTTGTAAAGCAAATCTAAGCGTTTCTGCATGTTCTCTAAACCAATACCTTTATCACTTGCATCTGTTTTAGAACTAGTATTTTCAATTGAAAAATGAATATGTTCTGTAGTACAAGATAAATCAATTTTTATAGTTAACACACCATCTTTTAAATGTCCATGTTTAAAGCTGTTTTCTATAAAAGGCAGTAGAAGCATAGGAGCAATTTGTGTGCTTTCCAAAATATTTTCAGTATTAAAACTCACATTTAAAGTCTTATTAAATCGCAATTTCTCAAGCTCTATATAATCTTTTATATGATTGATTTCTTCAGTTAGTAACACAAAAGGCTTATCTACTTGATACAGTAAATAATCTAACAAATTAGAAAGTTTTAATATCATTTCGGGTGTTTCATCAGCTTTTTTTAATGCAAAGCCATACATGGTATTTAACGTGTTGAACAAGAAATGTGGATGAATTTGCATTTTTAGGTAATTCAATTCCTGTTCTTTTAATTTTAGTTGTGTTTCTAAAATTTTAGTTTCTAATTTCTTAGTGTTTTCGGATTGTTTTAAATTCAATTTAAGTAATTTAAAAGCACTCACCACAACCACTATGACATATACTCCAGTTGTTACCAATAAGATATTTCTGGTCAAGGGATTCATTTCGGTATATTGAAAATTAGCGATATAAATCAGACTAAAAAATATAGAAACCATAATAAGATAACCTGAAATTATCAAAGTGTATAAACTGTATAGTCCAAAAAGCCAATAACGTTTGGTAACTAAATATTCTGGGATAAGTTTATAAATTGATACATACGTTGTTGCTATGGTTACTGGCATTAAGAACAACGAAAACAGTAACGTATTATTAAAATTATCGCTACCAGAACCAAAAAAATAGGTAAAGAATAACAGAACTGCACACCAAAAAATGATGTGAAGAATCACACGTGTCATTGTTTTTAATATGGTTTTTTTGGTAAACATGCAGTTTGTTTAAAACACAAATATATTTTGGTTGCATCTTATCTCGTTGTGTTACCCTGAATTTATTTCAGGGTCTCATAATTGTATGGTTTTATGCGATTCTGAAACAAGTTCAGAATGTCGACAATCAACATAAAATTCTTTTAAATACATTTTAAGTTACAATAATACAATGTTTTTTATGCGATTTCAATTTTTGTAGATGAATAACAGATTTAGCTAGGGTTTCAACAAAAGGTTAAAACCTTTGCTAATTTGGTTGATTGTCGCATTGTTCCTTTTTAATTTAATTTGAAGCATAGCTTTGTAAGCTATTAATCAGAACAAATTGTAAAACATGAAGAAAGTACTTCTTATTTTTATTCTCGCTTGGAGTTTCTCAAGCATGCAAGCTCAAAACTTTAATCAATTAGATCAATTTCTTCAAACGCTTTTTGATCATGATAAAATTATGGGCAATTTAACCATAACTAAAGATGGGAACGAAATCTATAATAAGTCTGTTGGATATCAGTATATCAATAAAAAAGAAAGCAAGCTTATTGCCAAAAACTCAAAGTTTAGAATTGGCAGTATCACAAAAACCTATACTGCAGTTATGATTTTTCAATTAGTGGATGAAGGTAAAATTAAACTAGATGAAACACTTTCTAATTACTTTCCTCAAATTCCAGGTTCAGAAAAAATATCAATTGCTAACCTGCTAGATCATTCTAGTGGTTTATTTAATATTGCAGCAGACGACAATTTTAATGAGCAAGTTGAAACTACAAGAGAACAGATGTTGACTATGATGTCTAAGCACAAACCAGATTTTAAAGCAGGCTCAAAAAACGACTATAGTAATACAAATTATGTGCTTTTAGGATATATTTTAGAAGATATAGAAAATGCATCTTACAGTCAGGTTCTTAATAAAAAGATTGTTAAAAAATTGGGGTTAAAAAACACTTATTTTGGTAGTGAAATAAATATTTCAGACAATGAGTGTTACTCATATTATTACGAAGACGATGGCTCTTTACATCAAGCTAATCAAGCAATCTTAACAATTCCTGGTGGAGCAGGAGGTATTGTTTCCAATCCTTCAGAAATAGTTGTTTTTCTAAATGCATTATTTAATGGAAAGTTAATGTCTGAAAAGAGTTTTAAAATAATGACAACCATTAAAGACGAATACGGAAGTGGTATTTTAAGTGCGAAAAAGAAAGGGATGACTATTTTTGCCCACAATGGTACTATAGATTTTTTTAAATCTATGTATATCTACATTCCAGAACATAAAATAGCATTAGCTTTAAATACAAATGCTTTAGATTATGGATTGATGCCAATCATGTTTAATGCCATTTCAGCTATAAAAGGAGAGGATTTAAATATACCATCTTTTAATACTGTGGCTTTAAGTAAAGCAGAATTAAACAAATACGTAGGTGTTTATGAATCTAATGAGTTACCATTTAATTTAGTTTTTAAAACAGATGGTAAAGTTTTAAAGGGAGCACCTGAAGGCAGTGATTTAAAAGTATTAAAGGCAACTGAAAAAGATGAATTTGTTTTAGAATCTTTAGGTGTCACATTAAATTTTAATTTAGAAGCTAAAACACTATTATTCATGCAGCCAGGCGAATCGCCAAAAACATTAACTAAGATTAATTAAAAAATGAAGGTTAAAACCTTTGCTAATTTGGTTGTTCGTCGCAATTAAGTTTTATATCCGAATATCTCTATTAAGTTTGAATCATATTTAATTTAAAACCCATCAATTATGAAACTATTCGTGTTATTTCCAGAAGTAGTTATTGCATTAAATCCTTTCGCAGATAGAATGAGTGAAGGAGGCTTTTTTATGTATATTATTTTAATTTGCTTGTTATTGTCTTTATTCTTTATTGTTAAAGGGTTTTTAAGTATAAAAACTAATATCAAAACATCTAAAAAGATGCTAAAATTAGCTATTGATACTAGTTTGTTAGGATTGGCCATTGGTTTTTTCTCTTCAGTTATTGGGTTAATTACTGCTTTCGATTCTATAGAAGCTATGGGAAATGCCGATCCATCAATTTTTGCAGGTGGACTTAAACTTTCCCTATTAACAGCAACATTTGGCTTATTAACTTTTATTATAGCCAGAATAGGAATTGTTATTTTAAGAGGATTACAAAAAAATTAATTAGTTAAAATCAATCATATCAACATGCGAACAGTTAGTTTAATCATTATATATTTACTTTTTCAGCAAACAGTTAGTTCTCAAACGGAATATGTATATCAAGTAGGACAAAAAGATAGCCTATATTCTAATGTGCTTAACGAATCTAGAGAGATTTATATTCAAGTTCCTGAAAGTTATACTTCAGATTCTGAGGAGACTTATCCTGTTATTTTTATTTTAGATGGCAGAGTTCTTTTGCCAACAGTAGTTAATGTTCATGATTATTATAGTGGAGGCTTTATGCCAGAAATGGTTATAGTTGGTGTTTCTAATGCTGAAAACAGAACAAGAGACTTAACAACATCTAAAATAACATCAAGACGTGGAATGCCTTATAATGAAGAAAATGGCGTGGCAGACAATTTCCTAGAGTTTATTGAAACTGAACTTATTCCTTATGTAGAAGGAAAATATCCTGTTACTAATTATAGAACGTTAATTGGGCATTCGTATGCAGGATTGTTCACTATCTATACCTTATTAAATAAACCAGAGTTGTTTGCAAACTATATAAGTATCGATCCAAGTTTAGATTGGGATAATCAGAAATTGTTAAAGCAAGCTGAATATGTTTTTCTTAAAAATAATTACAAAGGAAAAGGGTTATTTATGTCTTTAGGTGGACAATTACACATGCAAAATTCTGCTATAACCATAGACAATGTGATGCAAGACACGTCTGAATATACCTTATTTGCTCGGTCAAACATCATACTATCTAATATTATAGAAGAAAACCCTAAAAGCGAGCTGTTTTTTAAATGGCAGTTTTATCCAAACGATTTGCATGGAACCATTCCTCAGCCATCAATAAAGGATGGTTTATTATCCCTTTTCACATGGTTTCAAATGGAAAATACAGATAAAATTAATAATCCAGAAACAAGCACTGAAGAACTAATAAACATTATCTCTTTTCGTGAGCATAAACTAAGACATCATTTCGGATATTATGTTGCGCCTTATCCTGAACAACTTTTAATTATGTCTGGATATATGAATATAGACATGGAGCAATTAGATAAATCTAAAATGTATTTTGAACAGGCTATTAAATATTACCCAAAGAGCGCCAATGCTTACGATTCTATGGCAGATTATTACGAAGCAATAAATGATTATGAAAACACTTTAAAATACGTTGCTTTAGCCTATAAGATTAGCGGTAAAGACTACCATAAAGAGAGATTAGAAACACTTAAAGCTAGAAATTAATACGAACTACCATATTATTTCTATTAAAAGCGAATTGTATAGTTACTGATAATCAGTGATGTATATGATTCGCTTTTTTGTTTGTTATTGTTTATAATTAGTGTAATAGAATTTTCTTTTATGCTTGGTCAAGTAAGAAAAATTGAAGATATTAGTCCTTAGTTAATAATTAATGTTATTAATTATTTGAATAATTAAGTTGAATTCAAGGCTAAACTTATGTATGGTATAAGTTATTGTTAGGAAGGTTTTGATTAAACAAGGTTATTCTAGTCCTTTTCCAGAAATGGAAAGGGACTTTTTTTTACTAAATATAATGTTGATTATAGTTCCCTCTAAGAAGTTTAATTACGTATCCTATAAAAGTGTGAATATGACTTTAAGAATTTTATTTTTGATTTTGTGTGTTAATTTTATTGGATTTGCATAGAAAAACTGCAATTGATAACGACCAACAATTTGTTGAATTTCTTAAAAGTTCTTTAAATACAAGTATAGTTTCATAATCCACTAGAGAATTTTATCAACGTGCTTGGAAGTATTGGATGAATAACAGATTTAAATAAAGAATAAATTATTTCTTCTTATTACGCTTATTATAGTTTTTGTCGCCACGAGTCTTTGGTTTCTTATATTTCTGAGCAATTTTAAATTTATAAGAACCTCCTTTATTTTCTTTTTGATTTTTCTCTGATTTTTCATGGAAAGCAGCACCAACTGTTTCACCTTTTTTAAGCCTTAACGGATTGTTTCGTTCTTTAATAACTTCTCGCTCTTCTTCGATAAGTTCAGTAGAAATAGTCACTGTATCTGGAATTTCTAATAACGGAATTTCCATTTGCATCAACCTTTCAATCTTTTCAAGAGATTCCTGTTCTTTCTCAGTTGAAAATATAATAGCTTGTCCTTCACGTTCAGCACGACCTGTTCTACCAATTCGATGCATATAATTTTCGGGAAAATCTGGTGTGTCAAAATTGATAACATGAGATACATTATC
>DFBO01000123.1:0-2712 GCA_002366675.1 Flavobacteriaceae bacterium UBA3078 | reverse complement strand
TCTTCAGTATCACTCAACAAATTATTTAAGAGATTTAGTTTCGTATAGAAATTAGGAACCCTATATTTTGTTTGAGATATGTTATCCAAAGGTGTACCAGAAACTGCAATAGAAACGCGTTCTGGAGCAATAAAAAAATCGTAAATTAAATCGTCCACATCCTGTGTCATGGTTGCCGAAAACATAATGTTTTGTCTTCTTTCCGGCAGAATATCAAAAATATTTAATAGTTGATGTCTAAAACCAAGATCTAACATGACATCTACTTCATCGATCACCAATTTTTGAATAGACTTTAATTGTAACACACGACTAACAGCTAAATCGTATAATCGACCAGGAGTTGCAACAATAATGTCTAAACCTTGAGCAACAGCCATTTTTTGAGTATTTATGTTTACGCCTCCATAAACTCCAAGCACACGAATATTAATGTATTTTGCTAGTTTCTCTATTTCTTCAACAACCTGAACAACTAACTCACGAGTTGGAACCAAGACTAAAACTCTTGGATTCTCTTGCTTAGAAAATTTAAGATTTTTAAGAATAGGTAACATATAAGCAAAAGTTTTACCAGTTCCTGTTTGCGCTATCCCAACCACATCTTTCCCAGAAGCTACTACATTAAAGGCTTGCTCTTGGATAGGTGTAGGTTGTGTAAAACCCAAATCGTCTAAGGCGTTGTATAGTGGTGTGTTTAAATTTAAGTCTCTGAAATGAGCCATATTTGGATATTATTATTAGAAGATTGTTTTTAGCGAATTCAATCTGACATTCATTAAACAATAACAACGAACAGATTAAAACGTACTTATACATATTTTATATGCTGCAAAGATAGATTTTTAAAAGGATTCTACATTCCTGCAAAGGCAGGAATCTTTTTATTGAAAACTAATGTAGATTATAGTTTGCTTTAGCTTTCAAATCAATATTAAATTTCGGTAATTTGTATTATTGAGAACAATACACGTATATAAGCCAAAATCCATAGATTTTTTTAAAAGTCAATTATTGACTTGGAGTCAGCAATTTAATGAAGTTAATTGGATGGATTCTAACCATTTTAATCAGAAGCATTCAAGTTTTGATGCCATGATGGCTGTAGATGCTTTTACTTGTATTCAGACAGATTATTATGAAGCTTTTGTTAAATTGAAAGAATATCAGTCTATGATTAAAGACTGGATTTTCGGGTATCTAACTTACGACTTAAAAAATGCTGTTGAAGATTTAGAATCTAATAATTTCGATGGCTTGCAGTTTCCAGAACTCTATTTCTTTCAGCCTAAAAAGTTATTTTTATTTAAAGGCGACACTGTTGAAATGCATTATTTAAACATGGTTTCAGATGAGTTTGATGATGATTTATTACAGATAAGCCAAGTTGAAAATTGTCACCTTGAGCGCAGTCGAAAGGTCTCTGAAAACCCAATAAAAATAAAGCTTCGTATCCATAAAGACGAATATTTAACTAAAGTAGAAACGATGCTGGAACATATTCATCGAGGAGATATTTATGAAGCTAATTTTTGTCAGGAGTTTTATGCTGAAAATACGCAGATTAAGCCTTTAGAAACATATATGAAGCTCAATAATATTTCTAAGCCACCTTTTGCGACCTTTATGAAACTTGGTGATAAATATGTGTTGTCTGCTTCTCCAGAACGTTATATAAAGAAAACTGGAAATAAAATAGTTTCACAGCCTATAAAAGGCACAGCTAAACGTTCTAACAATGAGAAAGAAGATAATCTTTTAAAAAAGCAATTATCTGAAGACGAAAAAGAACGAAGTGAAAACATTATGATAGTCGATTTGGTTCGTAACGATTTATCTAAAACAGCTACAAAAGGTAGTGTAAAAGTTGAAGAGTTATGTCAGGTTTATACATTTCCTCAAGTGCATCAAATGATTTCCACGATAACTTCAGAAATTGAATATTCAGAACATGCTGTAAATGTTTTAGAAACTACTTTTCCTATGGGAAGCATGACTGGAGCACCAAAAATTTCAGCAATAAAAATTATTGAAAAATTAGAAAAAACTAAACGTGGTGTGTATTCTGGAGCAGTTGGGTATTTTACTCCAAGTAGTGATTTCGACTTTAATGTGGTTATTAGAAGTATTTTGTACAACCAAACCAAAAAATATGTTTCTTATTCTGTAGGAAGTGCTATTACAGCAAAAAGCAACCCATTAAAAGAATACGAAGAATGCCTGATTAAGGCAAAAGCGATGCGAGAGGTCCTAGAAAATTAGTTTTATAGGCTTAAGTTTAAAGGCATAAGGGAATTGTTAAAAGTTGTATTTTTGTTAAATGAAGAGTTATAGAGATTTAATAGTTTGGCAGAAATTAGTTACTATGGTAACTTTGGTTTTCAAACTTTTGGCAGATTTTCCTTATGAGGAAGAATTTGGTTTAACATCTCAAACTAAACGTAGTTCTGTTTCAAGATCTTCTAATATAGCTGAAGGATTTGGAAGAAATTATACAAAAGATTATGCACGTTTTTTACAGATTGCACGAGGATCGCTATTTGAAATGCAGACTCAATTACAAATAGCAGTAAATTTAAGCTTTATAAAGGACGTGGATTTAGAAGAAATAAAGAGTCTTTCAATTGAAATAGAAAAAAATGCTTAATGTATTAATCAAAAAATTGACAAGCTAATTTAACTTATTGCTTTGTACCTTTAAGCTTATGCCTT
>DFBO01000027.1 GCA_002366675.1 Flavobacteriaceae bacterium UBA3078 | reverse complement strand
TATCACTAACAAACTTTTTTGAAAGTATTTTTAGTTTTATTTGCAACACAAAAAACAGCACCTAAGTATCAAGTTATTACAAATTAGGAATTCAATTTAAAAAACAGAATTAGCTATTATTTATTTCATATATATAATTATTGAAGGAAGATTGTATGTAAATTAATATACTATTATCTTTGTGGCTTTATTTTAATACATATATAATGATAGAGATTACATTACCAGATGGTAATATTAAGTCAGTTGAAAAGAATTCAACAGCCATGGAAGTTGCTAAAAGCATTAGTGAAGGATTTGCAAGAAATGTTATTTCAGCAAAATTTAATGACACTATTATAGAAACAACCACTCCATTAACCACAGATGGTTCTTTAATATTATATACATGGAATGATGATGATGGTAAAAAAGCTTTTTGGCATTCTTCTGCACATATATTAGCACAAGCTATGGAAGAGCTTTATCCGAGTTCTAAACTTTGGGTTGGTCCTGCGATTGAAAATGGATTCTATTATGATATTGATCTAGGTGATGAGTCAATTTCCGATAAAGATTTCAAAAGCATTGAAAATAAAATGCTTGAAATTGCAAGAGGTAAGCATGATTTTATGATGCGATCAGTTTCGAAAGCTGAAGCACTATCATATTACAAAGACAAAAACGATTACAAAGTAGATTTAATTGAAAATCTAGAAGATGGAACAATAACATTTTGCGACCATTCTAACTTTACAGATTTATGTCGTGGTGGGCATATTCCAAATACTGGAATTGTAAAAGCTGTAAAAATTTTAAGTGTTGCAGGAGCATATTGGAAAGGCGATGAAAAAAACAAACAATTAACAAGAGTCTACGGTATTTCATTTCCTAAACAAAAGGAGTTAACTGCTTATTTAGAATTACTAGAAGAAGCTAAAAAAAGAGATCACAGAAAACTTGGTAAAGAATTAGAATTATTCACTTTTTCACAAAGGGTTGGCCAAGGACTGCCTCTATGGTTACCAAAAGGGGCTGCTTTACGTGAGCGTTTAGAGAATTTTCTTAAGAAAGCTCAAAAGAAAGCTGGATATGAAATGGTTGTTACGCCACACATTGGACAGAAAGAATTATATGTTACTTCTGGTCATTATGCAAAATATGGGGAAGATAGTTTTCAACCAATACACACACCAAAAGAAGGTGAAGAATTCTTATTGAAACCAATGAATTGTCCTCATCATTGTGAAATATACAAAAGCTCCCAATGGTCTTATAAAGATCTGCCAAAACGTTTTGCAGAATTTGGAACAGTTTATAGATATGAGCAAAGTGGTGAATTACATGGTCTGACACGTGTAAGAGGTTTTACACAAGACGATGCCCATATATTTTGTACACCAGACCAATTAGACAAAGAATTTAAAGATGTTATTGATTTAGTACTTTATGTGTTTGGTTCTTTAGGATTTGATAATTTTACTGCCCAAGTGTCATTAAGAGACCCTGAAAATCCAGATAAATATATTGGTGAAAATCATTTATGGGAAAAAGCAGAGCAAGCAATTATTAATGCTGCAGATGATAAAGGCTTGAATTATATTATTGAAACTGGCGAAGCTGCTTTCTATGGTCCGAAATTAGATTTTATGGTAAAGGATGCCCTTGGAAGACAATGGCAATTAGGAACTATTCAAGTTGATTATACACTTCCAGAACGTTTCGACTTAACCTATAAAGGTAGTGATAACGAGCTTCATAGACCAGTTATGATCCATCGAGCGCCTTTTGGTAGTATGGAACGTTTTATAGCAATATTATTGGAACATACAGGAGGAAATTTCCCACTTTGGCTAATTCCAGATCAAGTTATTGTTCTATCAATTAGTGAGAAATATGAAAAATACGCGAAAAAAGTTTTAAATGTCTTAGAAAATAACGAAATTCGCGCCCTGATTGATAATAGAAATGAGACGATGGGGAAGAAAATTCGGGAAGCCGAAATAAAGAAAATCCCATATATGGTTATAGTTGGAGACAATGAAGAGCAAGAAGATAAGATTTCAGTACGCTTACATGGTGGAGAGGATCTTGGCATGATTCCTGTTCAACAATTGATAAATATTATTAACGAAGACATAAATAAATCATTAAAAACATTTTAAAAATAAGTTTAACTAAAATTATAAGGCCATAGCAATACGTAGAAGAAGACAAGTTTCAAGGAGGGTTAGTCAAGAAGACCAACACAAAATCAACTCTAAAATTAGAGCAGAAAAAGTACGCCTAGTAGGTGACAATATAGAAGTTGGAGTGTATTCAACTAAAGAAGCTCTTGCAATTGCTGATGAACAAGGCTTAGACCTTGTTGAGATATCACCTAAAGCAGACCCACCGGTTTGTAAGGTAATGGATTATAAAAAGTTTCTTTATGAGCAAAAGAAACGTGAAAAAGTTTTAAAAGCTAAAGCAAGTAAAGTAGTCGTAAAAGAAATTAGATTTGGTCCTCAAACAGATGATCATGATTACGATTTTAAAAAGAAGCATGCTGAGAAGTTCTTAAAAGAAGGAGCCAAATTAAAAGCTTTTGTATTCTTTAAAGGACGTTCGATAGTTTTTAAAGAACAAGGGCAAATTCTACTATTAAGATTAGCACAAGATTTAGAAGAGCTAGGCAAAGTAGAACAAATGCCACGATTGGAAGGTAAACGTATGACTATGTTTATTGCTCCAAAAAAAACAAAATAATTCCTGATATTCAGGTTTAAGATAATAAGTGAAATAAATAAACTAGGAGAACAAGATGCCTAAAATGAAAACCAAATCTAGTGCCAAAAAACGTTTTAAACTAACTGGTACTGGTAAAATTAAAAGAAAGCACGCTTTTAAAAGTCATATCTTAACAAAGAAGTCTAAAAAGCGTAAGTTAGCATTAACTCACAGTACTTTAGTACATGCGAGTGATGAAAATAGTATTAAGGAACAATTACGATTAAAGTAATCACGTTCGGTTAAATAATTATTATAAACCCTGGAGTTAGGCAATTAAAGTATCGATTTTCGATCGCCTACTACAAAAAACAATTAAAATTATGCCAAGATCAGTAAATTCTGTTGCCAAGAGAGCCAGAAGAAAAAAGGTGCTTAAACAAGCAAAAGGTTATTTCGGACGTCGTAAAAACGTTTGGACTGTAGCTAAAAATGCGGTTGACAAAGCGATGCAATATTCGTATAGAGACCGTAGAAACAAAAAGAGAACATTCCGTGCATTATGGATTACGCGTATTAACGCTGGAGCCAGACTACATGGTATGTCTTATTCGCAATTTATGGGGAAAGCCAAAGCTAATGATATTGAATTAAACCGTAAGGTTTTAGCTGATTTAGCAATGAATCATCCAGAAGCTTTTGAAGCTATTGTAAATAAAATTAAATAAGGCGTTTCGCCTATTGTATAACATATTTCACTTATAAAAAAATCCGACTCAAATGAGTTGGATTTTTTTGTTTTATAATCTTTAGTTTTATGATAAGGTTAAATACCTACATCTGATTTAAAAATTTGCGATTAAAACTATATTTTTACGCTTATGGAATACGTGATTATATCTTTGGTTGCTTTTTTAGCATCTATTTTAACCTTCTTTTCTGGGTTTGGTTTAGGAACTATTCTATTGCCTGTATTTTCTTTATTCTTTCCCATTGAAATTGCTATTGCCTTAACTGGAGTCGTTCATTTTTTTAATAATATTTACAAACTGATTCTAGTTGGTAAAAATGCTAATAAAAATGTGCTTATCTATTTTGGGATTCCTGCTGTTATAGCTTCCTTTCTAGGTGCATATATACTTATTAATATAACAGACTTAACACCTATATATGAATACACAATTGGTAAAAGACAATTTGTAATCACTCCAGTAAAACTTATAATCTCAATCTTATTAATTAGTTTTGCTATAATAGAATTATTACCATCTCTTAAAAAGTTGAATTTTCAGAAAAAACATTTACCCTTTGGTGGCTTTTTAAGTGGATTTTTCGGAGGATTATCTGGGCATCAAGGTGCTTTGCGAACTGCTTTCTTAATTAATGCTGGATTAACAAAAGAAGTATTTATAGGTACTGCTGTAGTAATTTCGGCTTTTGTAGATTTTACCAGACTATCAATATATGCAACACGTTTTTTAAACTCAAGTCTAAGTGATAATATTCCACTCATACTATGCGCAACCATTTCAGCAATAATTGGAGCTTATTACGGAAACAAATTGCTCAAAAAAGTCACATTAGAATTTATTCAGAAATTAGTAGCTGTTTTATTAATTGCTATCTCTTTAGCATTAGGAATAGGTCTGCTTTAGGTTTTCTGCTTTTTCTTTCTAGCAGCAGGAAACAAAACATTATTTAAAATAAGTCTATAACCTGGTGAAGTTGGATACAAATCTAATTCGGTTTTTGGGTCTCCTACTCTATGTGTATAATCTTCTGGATCATGACCACCATAAAATGTAAAGAATCCTTTTCCTTTAATGCCATGAATATATTTGGCTTCACCATTCGTTTTGTTTTCACCTAAAACCAATACATTAGATTTAATTTCATTTCTCGTAAAAGAAGTGGTTTGTCCCATAAACCCTTTAACTAAAGCTGTATGATTCTGGCATAGCATTGTAGGTATAGGATCCCATTTGGCTGAAAAATCCATGAGAGTAAAATAATCTGTCATTTTTGGAATTTGTCTTTTCTGAGTCATATCAATGGATGAAAACTCATATACCATTGGACTTCTTTCTAAAGTAAAGTTTTTAAATGCGAACGTTTTATTGTAATTAATTTTAGATTGATAGTTAGCATCACTTGCATCTCCATCGAACATGGGTTCGCATATATCTACTCCTTGTGCTGCCAAAGCAATATCGAAACTATCTGTTGCACTACACATGGCAAACATAAAACCTCCTCCAAGAACATATTCTCTTATTTTTAAAGAAACTGCTAATTTTGATTCAGATACTTTTGAATAGCCCAATTTTGTTGCTAATGCCTCAGCTTGCTTTTTTTCATCAATGTACCAAGCAGCTGTTCTATAATTCGCATAAAATTTTCCAAATTGGCCAGTAAAATCTTCATGATGCAGGTGCAACCAATCATATAATAATAAGGCATCATTTAAGACTTCTTCATCATAAATTGTTTCATAAGGGATTTCAGCATAAGTTAATACCATAGTTACTGCATCATCCCAAGGTAATTTTCCCTTTGGAGAATAAACAGCAATTTTAGGTGCTTTCTCTAATACAACAGCTTCCATATTTTTACTAGGACTACTTATCTCTTGAAGAATAGATTCTGTTTTAGAATCTGACAATATTTCAAATGAAACTCCTCGAATTTGACATTCACGTTGGATTTCTTCTGAATCTGGCAGTAGAAATGAGCCTCCTCTATAATTTAACAACCACTTTACTTTTAGCTGTTTATCTAAAGTCCAATAGGTAATTCCGTAAGCTTTTAAATGATTCTTCTGGCTCTCTGCATCCATTGGAATAAGGATGTAAGATGCAAACGTATTTATTGAGAATAATAAAAGGATTATTAAGATTAACTTTTTCACAGTTGAAATATACTCAAATAAAAAATCGTATTAATTGTATTTAAATAAAATTTAACCAATTGTTGAATTTCTATTTCCCTGAGAGCATTCTAGAAATAACTTGTGTATTTGGAAACTGCTCTAAAATTATTTTAATAAAGACAGTAATTGGAATAGCCATTATTAAACCTGGTATTCCCCAAATAAATCCCCAAAGCATTAACATTACTAGAACTGTAATTACATTTAGTGAAAATGATTTTCCCATAAAAACAGGCTCCAAAATAGCACCAAATAAAACTTGAACTCCAGTAATGGCAACTATAAAAAAGAATAACGTACTCGTTGGATCTAATTCGATAAAAGCAAAAGCTGAGAGTAAAACAACGGAAATTACAGAGCCAACCATTTGAACAAAATTGATAACAAAAGCAAACAATCCCCAAAAAATAGGAAAACTTACATCGAAATATAAACAAGCTAAACCTGTTCCTATTCCTGTAGCCAAACTAACAAAAAATTTAACTTCAATAAACTTAATCAAATCCTTTTCGATTTTTCTGAACGTTCTAACAGAAGTATGTTTTTGCTTAAGGATGGTACTGTTTAACACTTTTTGAACATTAATAGATTCTGCCAGCCACAAAACAACAAAAAAAGTTGTCATTAATATGCCAGTAACAATCTTTCTAAGATAATCGAATGTTGGTATAATATCCACTTGTTGGAAAAACTGCGAAAACAATGTTTTTTCGCTTTCCATCTCAAATCCAAAAGTTTGTTGAGCTGTTATTAATAAAGATTCAAACTTATTTTCTGCTTTTACAAAAAATCCAGCATCTGAATTAAGAATTTGTCTACTAGATAATTGTATTAATTCTATTCCAATCTTCATTCCACCAATTATGAGTAAAACAACTATAATTATACTAATTATTTTTGGTACTTTCTTTTTTCCTAACCAACGCATAATAGGCAAGAATAGCAAAGCTATAAACATTGAAAAAATTAATGGTACAAAAATAAATGACAGTATTTTTAATAAATAGAAAACTAGAGGAATTACTATTATTAGCAATAATGTATTTGTGGTTTTTAATTTATCCATATCAGATAATTCTTATTATAATAAATTTGGGGAATTGTTAAAAAGGAACATCGTTATCTTCAGGAGCATCAAATGCATCATTAGCTGAAGGAAAATTACTTGGTTTAAAGGTGTCATCGTTTGCAGCTGCATTCATTTTAGAATGAAACTCTTGACCGAAAGGTGTATCAAAATCATCTAGGTTATCAAATTTCCCTAAATGTCCAACAAATTTCAATCTAATATTTTCTAATCCACCATTTCTGTGTTTTGCAATAATAAATTCTGCTTGACCTTCTGTTGGTGTTCTTTCATCATCATCCCATTCATCAATTTTATAATATTCAGGTCTATAAATGAAAGAAACAATATCTGCATCTTGTTCAATTGCTCCAGATTCACGTAAATCTGACAGTAAAGGTCTTTTACTTCCTCCACGTGTTTCAACAGCACGAGACAACTGAGATAAGGCAATAACAGGAACACTTAATTCTTTTGCAAGCGCTTTAAGATTCCGCGAAATAGTAGAAATTTCTTGTTCTCTATTTCCTCCTTTTTGGCTACCTCCAGCTGTCATTAATTGTAAATAATCGACAACTATTAGTTTAATTCCGTGTTGAGAAGACAAACGTCTTGCTTTTGCTCGAAGGTCGAAAATAGAAAGTGAAGGTGTATCATCTATAAACAAAGGTGCTTTCTCTAAGCTTTTAACCTTTACATTTAGTTGTTCCCATTCATGCTTTTCTAATTTACCAGTTCTTAGCTTTTCTGAAGACAATCCAGTTTCACTTGAAATTAAACGCATGATTAATTGTACTGATGCCATCTCCAAAGAGAAAAAAGCTACAGGAATATTTTGATTAACTGCAATATTCCTTGCCATAGACAGCGTTAAAGCTGTTTTACCCATACCAGGACGAGCAGCTACAATAATCAAATCGCTTTCTTGCCAACCAGAAGTCAATTTATCTAATTTTGTGAAACCAGATGGAATACCACTTAAACCATCTTTATTAGATATTTCTTCAATTTTCTTTTTAGCTTGTATAACTAATTCTTGTGCAGTTTCACTAGATTTCTTTATATTTCCTTGAGTTACTTCGTATAATTTAGATTCAGCTCTGTCTAATAAATCAAAAACATCTTGAGTCTCATCATAAGAATCTTCAATAATTTCACTTGAAATTTTAATCAAACTTCGTTGAATGAATTTTTGTAAAATAATTCGAGCATGAAACTCGATATGAGCAGAAGAAGACACTTTTTGAGTTAATGAAATGAGGTAAAAATCGCCTCCAACCAAATCTAGTTTTGAGTTTTTCTTTAACTGACTAGAAACAGTTAATAAGTCTACAGGCTCACTGTTTTCAAATAACTGAAATATGGCTTCGAAAATATGTTGATGTGCTTCTTTGTAAAAAGTCTCTGTGCTTAAGATATCAATTACTTCATCGACACCTTTTTTATCAATCATCATAGCTCCTAATACAACTTCCTCTAAGTCAATGGCTTGAGGAGGTATTTTACCTCTCTCTAAATTGATAATTGTGCTCTTGTCTACTTGGTATCCCTTTACTTGGTTTGGTTGTTTCATACTCTACGAAAGTAGCAAAATTGAAAAGATTAATGATGAAAAAATGAATCTTGATTGTCCACCATAAGTTAACAATTTAACTGTTAATAACTTAAAATTATTGTTGATAGCATAAAAAAAATCTGAAATAAAATATTTCAGATTTAAGTTTAATAGGTTTTAAATGTATTATCCTTTAAATACACCCATTTCCATATATTTTTCCATGCGATTTTTTACCAGTTCTTTTGGTGATAAGTTTTTTAGTTCATCAAAGGTTTTAAGAATAGCCACTTTGACAGCTAAAAATGTTTTTTCTCTGTCATTATGTGCTCCACCAAGAGGTTCCTTGATGATTTCATCTACAACTTTTATTTTCTTAGCATCGCTAGCAGTAAGTTTCAATGCTTCAGCAGCTTTTTCTTTATGTTCCCAACTTCTCCATAAAATGGAAGAACAATTTTCAGGAGATATTACAGAATACCATGCATTTTCAAGCATCAGTACTTTATCACCAACACCAATACCCAATGCACCTCCAGAAGCTCCTTCTCCAATAATTATGGCTATAATTGGCACTTTTAATCTTGTCATTTCAAGAATGTTTCGAGCAATAGCTTCTCCTTGTCCACGTTCTTCAGCTTCTAATCCAGGATAAGCACCAGGTGTGTCAATTAAGGTAACGACAGGAACCCCAAATTTTTCAGCAGATTTCATTAACCGTAAGGCTTTTCTATAACCTTCAGGATTTGCCATTCCAAAGTTTCTATACTGTCTAGTTTTTGTGTTGTAACCTTTTTGCTGACCTATAAACATAAACGTTTGATCGCCTATTTTACCTAAACCACCAATCATAGCTTTATCATCCTTTACATTACGATCTCCATGTAACTCTAAAAACGAATCTCCACATAGCGCTTTAATATGATCTAAAGTATAAGGTCTACTTGGATGACGTGACATTTGCACACGCTGCCAAGGAGTTAAATTTTTATAGATTTCCTTTTTTGTGGTTATAAGTTTTTTCTCTATCTGCTTACAGGTTTCTGTAACATCAACATCACTTTCTTGCCCGATAACTTGACATTTCTGTAGTTGATCTTCAAGCTCTTTTATAGGAAGTTCAAATTCTAAATATTCCATTTGAAATAATAGTTTGTTTTAGTTAGCATACAAAATTACATATTTTATTTCGTATTTATTTTAATAAAAATAATAAAAATAAGTTTGACAATTATAATTCGCTTTTTTTACTTAGAGCATTAATCTTTTTCTTTTTTATGTTTTTCAAAATGCCATTAAGCATCACTACTCCAATAATAATAGAGGCTCCAATATAAAATGAAGAACTCATAATCTCCTTTTCAGGAAACAAGATTACTGCTAATATAATACCATAAACAGGCTCTAGATTATAAGTTAAAACTACAGTATAAGGACTAATAAATCTCATAACATATACTGAAGCTATAAACGCATAAGCTGTACATACTGAAGCCAATATAAAGAGGTAAGAGAAATCTGAAAGGCTTAATATAAAAAATGCTTCAGAAAATCCATCTCCAAAAAAACACATAAAGAGACTAATAAATAAAACACCACTTAAAAACTCATAAAAAGAGATAACTGTAGCTGTATGCTCCTCTAAAAACTTTCCATTTAAAACTGCAAAAGTTGATGACAGAAATGCTGATACTATCCCTAGAATAATACCATATAGATAGTTAAGCTCACTATTTGTAATTATAGCAACACCTATAATTATTAATAAACCAAATACAATTTCGTACCAAATAATTTTTCGCTTATAAATTAAAGGTTCTAATAAAGATGCAAAAAAAGCACCTGAAGAAAACATGGCCAACGCAATAGAGATATTAGATACTTTTATAGACCCAAAAAAAGTAATCCAATGTAGAGCAATAATAATTCCAGCAAAGGCAAGTTTTGTAATAGACTTTAAAGGAATTCTTATCTTTATTTTTGCAACTATTATGTAAGCAACCATTAAAATAGTAGCAATTACCATTCTATACCAAACTAATGATACTGCACTAATTGTAATTAATTCGCCTAAAACAGCTGTGAATCCTGCTATAAAAACTAGCAGGTGTAGATGCAAATAGTTTTTTAATTTATCGTTTTGCATTATATAGAAGATAAGCTGCTAAAACTCCAAAAATCACATTTGGAAACCAAACAGCTACTAAAGGAGAAAAATCTGACTGGGACGCTAAAACCCCAAATATTTTATCAAAAAAAACAAATACCATAGCTATACAAATACCAAATGCCAAATTAACTCCCATTCCTCCACGACGCTTTATAGAAGAAACTGCAACTGCTATAATGGTTAAAATAAATACAGAAACTGGCAAACTCCATTTTCTGTATTTTACTAGTTTATACCTATTTATATATGAAGAACCTCTTTTCTCTTCTTTCTCAATAAATTTATTTAATTCTCCATAAGGTAGCGTCTCTGCAATGTAAACAACAGGTGTTAAATCTTCTAAATCGAAAGAAAACAGAGTGTCTTTTTTTCTAGCAACTTCAATAAAATCGTTGCCTTCACCTATATGTCTTTTAGTATAAGTTACTAGATGAAATACACTATCCTTTTCATCATACTTAATAGAATTTGCACTTATTTTGTAAGTCATTTTATCGTTTTCAAAATGCTCTAGAGTAAAATTTCTACCAAGTTTTTGTCTAACATCAAAGCTGCTTACATAAATATAATCGTTATCGTTTATCTGCCTATAAACATTTTGATTATCAAGGGCATCGTTTCTGTTTTTGAGGTATTTATAGTTAAAATCGTTAAACCCATTACTTGCATTTGGAGCAAGATACATACCTAAAACTAATGCCAAAATAGCTACAATAGTTGCACCAATCATGTAAGGTCTTAGAAATCTTGAAAATGAAACTCCTGAACTTAAGAAGGCAATAACTTCGGTGTTATTAGCTAATTTTGAAGTAAACCAAATAACTGAAAGAAATAAAAATAATGGAAATAATAAATGAGCAAAATATATAGTGAAGTCTAAAAAATAAATAAGAACTTCTCCAAATGGCACTTCATTTTCAAGAATTTTACCAATTTTTTCAGCTAAATGAACCGTTATTCCTATTGGAATAAACAAAAGCAACATGATAAAAAACGTGAACAAATAACGCTTTAATATGTACCAATCAAGTATCTTCAAAATTATAATCGTTTATCCATTTGTTTCACCATCATATCTTTCCACGTTCTAAAATCTCCTGCTAATATATGTTTTCTCGCTTCACGAACCAACCACATATAGAATCCTAAATTATGGATAGTTGCTATTTGGGCTCCTAACCTTTCATTAACGGTAAACAGATGTCTCAAATAAGCTTTTGTGTAATCTGTATCCACAAAGGTAATTCCCATATCGTCTACAGGAGAAAAATCATCTGCCCATTTTAGATTTTTTATATTAATGGTTCCATGAGCAGTAAATAACATGCCATTTCTTGCATTTCTTGTAGGCATCACACAATCGAACATATCTACACCTAAGGCTATATTTTCAAGAATATTAATTGGTGTCCCAACTCCCATTAGGTATCGAGGTTTATCTTCTGGAAGAATCTCTGTAACAATTTCTGTCATGGCATACATTTCTTCTGCTGGCTCTCCAACAGATAAACCACCAATTGCGTTACCTTCGGCTCCAGCGTTAGCAATATATTCGGCAGATTGCTTCCTTAAATCTTTATAAGTACTTCCTTGTACAATCGGAAAAAATGTTTGACTGTAATCGTATTTAAAAGGTGTTTTCTCTAGATGGTTAATACATCTGTCCAACCATCTATGTGTCATGTGCATAGATCGTTTAGCGTAATGATAATCACAAGGATAAGGTGTACATTCATCAAAAGCCATGATAATATCTGCACCAATAGTTCGCTGAATTTCCATTACATTTTCTGGAGTAAACGTATGATAACTTCCGTCTATATGAGATTTAAACTTAACCCCTTCTTCTTTAATTTTTCTATTTGCTGAAAGTGAATACACTTGATAACCACCAGAATCGGTTAAAATATTCCGATCCCAATTCATAAACTTATGCAAACCACCAGCTTGCTCTAAAATAGTTGTTTGTGGTCTTAGATATAAATGGTAGGTGTTACCAAGAATAATATCTGGATTTATATCGTTTTTAAGCTCACGCTGATGCACTCCTTTAACAGAAGCTACAGTACCTACAGGCATAAATATTGGTGTTTCAATAACACCATGATCTGTAGTTATTTTTCCAGCCCTAGCATTAGACTGAGCGTCTTTTCCTTTAAGTTCAAAAATCATATTCTAATATCATCAGTTGGCAAATATAAATAACATAAAGCAAGGAATTTCTTAATAAAATCAAAATTGTTAGCAAAACACCAATATTCGTTAATAAGTGCAATCGCTCTCTTTTTGAATAAGCATATTAAAACTTTATTTTTGTTGCTGAAAAACTAACAAATTAAACATGCCAAACACACAGCAATTAAAAGATTTAACAACACAAGTACGTAGAGATATTTTACGTATGGTTCACAAAGTAAATTCAGGACATCCTGGAGGTTCATTAGGTTGTGCCGAATTTTTTGTAACACTCTATAAAGAGATCATGAACAGAAAAGAAGGATTTGATATGGATGGTAAAGGTGAAGATCTTTTCTTTCTATCAAATGGGCATATTTCCCCTGTTTATTATAGTGTATTAGCAAGGTCTGGATATTTTCCTGTTGAAGAATTAAATACTTTCCGTTTAATTAATTCTCGTTTACAAGGACATCCTACAACACATGAAAATTTACCAGGAATTAGAATTGCTTCTGGTTCTTTAGGTCAAGGTATGTCTGTAGCTTTAGGTGCTGCACAAGTAAAAAAATTAAATAACGATTCTCATTTAGTATATAGTTTGCATGGCGATGGTGAATTACAAGAAGGCCAGAACTGGGAAGCCATTATGTATGCTGCAGGGAATAAGGTTGATAATATTATTTCTACAATAGATTTAAATGGTCAACAAATTGATGGCTCTACAGACGATGTACTACCAATGGGAAGTGTTAAAGCTAAATTTGAAGCTTTTGGTTGGACTGTGATTGAAATAAATAACGGAAACGATATTGATGATATTATAAAAGGAATGGCTGAAGCAAAATCAAAAACTGGACAAGGCAAACCTGTTTGTGTATTATTGAAAACTATTATGGGTAATGGTGTTGATTTTATGATGCATACACATGCCTGGCATGGAAAAGCTCCAAACGATAAGCAACTAGCAATTGGATTAGAACAAAATCCAGAAACATTAGGAGACTATTAACTTACAATCAACTACAAAAATGAAAACATACACAAATACAGGAAATAAAGATACACGATCTGGTTTTGGAGCTGGTTTAACTGAACTAGGCAAAACTAACGAAAATGTTGTTGCACTTTGTGCAGATTTAATAGGATCATTGAAAATGGACGATTTTAAAGCCAATCATCCCGAACGCTTTTTTCAAGTAGGAATTGCAGAAGCAAATATGATTGGTTTAGCAGCTGGAATGACTATTGGAGGAAAAATTCCATTTACAGGAACATTCGCTAATTTTTCTACAGGTCGTGTTTATGATCAAATTCGTCAGAGCGTAGCTTATTCAGATAAAAATGTAAAAATATGTGCTTCGCATGCAGGTTTGACTTTAGGTGAAGATGGAGCAACACATCAAATACTTGAAGATATTGGGTTAATGAAAATGCTACCAGGAATGACAGTTATAAATCCTTGTGACTATAACCAAACTAAAGCAGCAACTATAGCTATAGCAGAACATCATGGACCTGTTTATTTGCGTTTTGGAAGACCAAAAGTAGCAAATTTTACTCCTGAGAATCAATCTTTTGAAATTGGTAAAGCAATTCAATTAACAGAAGGTACTGATGTAACTATTGTTGCTACTGGACATTTAGTGTGGGAAGCTCTAGAAGCTGCAAAGACTCTAAATGAAAAAGGCATTTCTGCTGAAGTAATAAATATTCATACAATAAAACCTTTAGATGATGATGCTATTATCAAATCAGTTTCAAAGACTGGTTGTATAGTTACTGCAGAAGAGCATAACTATTTGGGTGGACTTGGTGAAAGTGTTTCAAGAGTATTGGCTTTACATAAACCAACACCTCAAGAATTTATTGCTACTAACGATACTTTTGGCGAATCTGGAACTCCAGAACAACTAATGGAAAAATATGGTTTAAACAAAGAAGCAATTATTAGTGCAGCTGAAACTGTAATAAAAAGGAAATAATTGTTTTAATGTTTCGTTTTAAATAAAACCCTAAAACAAAATTCAATGAAACAGGTATTTTATTTAAGTTTAGTATTTTTTGTTTTTACGACGTTTTCTTCAGCACAAAACAAATCTGGTTTTGGCTTTAAAGGAGGCGTAAATTATAATGCTAATGGAGATTATTTTGAATCTATAGGAGCTACTGCACAACAACCCGAAAGAAGCGTTGGCTATCATTTTGGAATCTTTGGTAAAATTGGACACAAAATTTTTGTAAAACCAGAACTAGTTTACACTAGCACGAAAAGTGATTATGATAGTGATAGTTTTAAAATGCAAAAGCTGGACGCACCACTTTTAGCAGGTATAAGGTTTTTTGAATTTCTTAATGTTTTTGCTGGACCTTCTTTTCAATATATTTTAGATACAGAGTTTGAAGGTGTTGACATTAAAGAAATTGAAAATGACTTTACAGTAGGATTAAATTTTGGTGTTGGTGTTAGCTTTAATAGAGTTGGTATTGACCTAAGATATGAAAGAGGTTTTAGTGAAAACGAAGCTATTTTTATTGACACTAATTCTGATTTAAATGTTAGTAAGATAGATACTAGACCAGACCAACTAATATTAAGTATATCCTTATTATTATAAAAACAAAAAAGCCACTTATTAAATAAGTGGCTTTTTTGTTAATTTCATTTAAATTAATTTATACTACTGTCCAAATAATCAGGAGTTCCATCATTATTTGAGTCTGTAATAATTACTGTATTCAATGTAAATGTTCCATCGTTATTATC
>DFBO01000196.1 GCA_002366675.1 Flavobacteriaceae bacterium UBA3078 | reverse complement strand
AAGAAGAATTTTAGAAATTTATAAACATGACAATAGAATCCATATTAAGTATTTTTTTAGGAATCGGTCTAGCTGCTTCAGTAGGATTTAGAGTTTTTGTTCCTCTATTTATCTTAAGCCTGGCTGCACACTTTCAAGTTTGGGAGCTAAATGAATCTTGGCAATGGATAGGTAGTATATCTGCAGTTGTGGTATTTGGAGTAGCAACATTTATAGAAATTATAGCTTATTATATTCCTTTTATAGATAATTTATTAGATACCATTGCTGTTCCTTTAGCTGCTATTGCAGGAACAGCCATAATGGTGTCTACTGCTATCGATTTAAATCCAGTATTTACTTGGGCTCTGGCAATTATAGCAGGAGGAGGAACAGCTGCAGTTATTGCAGGAACAACATCTGCAACTAGATTGGCATCAACATCAACTACTGCAGGATTTGCAAACCCAGTTGTTTCAACTATGGAAACAGGAACATCGTTAGTTTTATCAATTGTTTCTATCTTTTTACCAATTGTAGCTATTATTTTGGTTTGTGTTATCTGTTTTGTAGTTTTTAAGTTTTATAGAAAGTTTAAAACAGCTAAAGCTTAATTTTTCTATTAAAAAATCCTATTTTTGAATTTACATTATAAAATTCTAGATGAAAATAATCTCCATGATACCTGCACGATATAGTGCATCACGTTTTCCAGGCAAACTCATGCAAGATTTGGAGGGAAAATCGGTTATTAGAAGAACTTATGAAGCGACAGTAAAAACCAAGTTGTTTGACGATGTTTTTGTTGTAACTGATAGTCAGATTATTTTCGATGAAATTGTAAATCATGGAGGTAAAGCCATCATGAGTAAAAAAGAACACGAATGTGGGAGTGACAGGATTGCTGAAGCAGTTGAGTTTATGGATATCGATATCGTAGTGAATGTGCAAGGAGATGAGCCATTTACAGAAGTTTCTTCTTTAGAAAAACTGATTCATGTTTTTAAGAATGATGTTGATAAAGAAATCGATTTAGCATCGTTAATGGTTCATATTACAGATTGGGATGAAATTAAAAACCCGAATACTGTAAAAGTTATAGTAGATAAAAACAACTTTGCTCTTTATTTTTCTCGAAGTCCAATTCCATATCCAAGAGATGAGTCTATAGATGTTAAGTATCATAAACACAAAGGAGTTTATGCTTTTAGGAAGGAAGCTTTGTTGGACTTTTATAGATTGCCAATGCTTTCTTTAGAAGCATCAGAAAAAATTGAATGTATTCGCTATTTAGAGTATAGTAAGAAAATAAAAATGGTTGAGACAAATATCCAAGGCGTAGAAATAGATACACCTGAAGATTTAGAACGAGCTAAAAAACTTTGGAAATAAGATTCAGAATAGAATAAAAATTGATTAAAGAATACAAAAATATAAAAGTTATTGGCTTTGATGCAGATGACACTCTTTGGGTAAACGAAACGTATTTTCGTGATGCTGAAGTTACATTTGCTAAATTGTTAGAACAATATGAAACATTGAATAAAATAGATCAGGAGCTATTTAAGATGGAAATGAAAAACTTACCACTTTATGGTTATGGAGTAAAGGGCTTTATTTTGTCTATGGTAGAAATGTCTCTGGAATTATCTAATAATAATGTGTCTAATAAAACCATTCAAGCTATTTTAGATATTGGTAAAGACATGATTAATAAACCTGTCGAATTACTTGATAGTGTTGAAGTTGTATTAAAAGCACTTTCAAAAAAGTATAGATTAATTTTAGCTACTAAAGGCGATTTGTTAGATCAAGAACGAAAATTAGAAAAATCTGGTCTATTAAATTATTTTCATCATATAGAAGTTTTAAGCGATAAGCAAGAAGTAAATTATTCAAAACTTTTAAATCATTTAGATATTAAACCTTCAGAATTTTTAATGATAGGAAATTCGTTAAAATCTGATGTATTACCTTTAGTTAATATTAAAGCACATGCCATTCATGTTCCTTTTCATACTACTTGGACACACGAACAAGTGGAAGAGAGTGAAACTAATGGTAAAACATATAAAACGGTAAATAGTTTATTAGATATTTTACCATTATTGAATTGATAAAAATAGAATAGTTATTATAAATACATGAGTTATAAAAATTTCCCAATGGTGTCCAAAGTCGTTTTTGGACGTGGCTGTTTTAATCAATTAGGAGATATTTTAGCACCTAAAAGATTAAATACTAAAGCACCATTTATTTATATTGTTGACGACGTGTTTAAAGGAAAATCGTGGCTAACCTCTAGAATTCCTTTATCATACGATGATAAAATTTATTACATTTCAGCAAACGAAGAACCAAAGACCTCTCAAGTCGACGAATTAGTCGAAGAAATTATTCTTACTTATAAAGAGCGTCCTTCAGGAATTATTGGAATTGGAGGTGGAACCATTATGGATCTGGCAAAAGCAGTTTCAATTATGATTACTAATGATGGCGAATCTAAAGACTATCAAGGTTGGGATTTAGTAAAGCATCCAGCTATTTATCATGTTGGTGTTCCTACAATTTCTGGAACTGGAGCAGAAGTATCTCGAACTACTATTTTAACTGGACCAGAAAGAAAATTAGGAATTAATAGCGATTTCACTCCTTTCGATCAAGTGTTTTTAGACCCAGAATTAACTAAAGATGTTCCAAAAGACCAATGGTTTTATACTGGTATGGATTGTTATGTTCATTGTATAGAGTCTTTAAATGGCACTTATTTAAACTCATTTAGTCAAAGTTATGGGGAAAAGGCATTAGAATTATGCAAAGAGATTTTTTTAAGCGATACTTTAACTAAAGATGAATCTGAAGATAAGTTAATGATGGCTTCTTGGCATGGAGGCATGAGTATTGCCTATTCTCAAGTAGGCGTAGCGCATGCCAT
The DNA here is from genome assembly GCA_002366675.1 of Flavobacteriaceae bacterium UBA3078. Lineage (GTDB taxonomy): Bacteria > Bacteroidota > Bacteroidia > Flavobacteriales > Flavobacteriaceae > Xanthomarina. The sequence goes on along the minus strand of DFBO01000196.1, from coordinate 3,617 downwards.
GAGTTATGGGTTAGGTTATCTTCTTGGAATAAAACATGGTGTAGGCAATTGTATTGTGTTTGAACATTTAGAAGCATATTACCCAAAAGGTGTAGCTATGTATAAAGCCATGCGTAAAAAACATAATATAACGATTCCTCAAGGGATTTGTGCAGACCTATCTGATAAAGAATTTGACATCATGATTGATGTCGCTTTAAGTTTAGAACCTCTCTGGGAAAATGCTTTAGGGAAACAATGGAAGAAAACAATTACAAGAGGCAAATTAAAAGAACTCTATCTTAAAATGTAATATGCAAAAGCTTGCCAAATATATTTATTTTAAACTTATGGGTTGGAAGGTAGTTGGAAACACTACTATGTCTAAAGATACAGTAAAAAAGGCTGTTTTAATAGCATTGCCGCATACAAGTTGGCATGACTTTTATATTGGATTGTTGTTAAGAAAAGTTATTGGTATTAAATCTAATTTTATAGGAAAAAAAGAATTATTTGTTTGGCCATTTGGGTATTATTTTAAAGCAATTGGAGGAAGACCAGTTGACAGAACACCAGGTCAAAATAAAGTAGAAGCTATAGCAAAGTTATTTGATGAGAATGATGAGTTTAGATTGGCATTAGCTCCAGAAGGTACACGCAAGAAAGTAGAAGAGTGGCGAACAGGGTTTTATTATATAGCCAAAACTGCTAAAGTGCCAATTATCATGTTTACTTTTGATTTTAAAAACAAACAGAATAAAATTTCTGAACCATTTTATACAACAGATAATATGGAAGCCGATTTTAAATTTATGAAACAATATTTCGAAGGTGTGGTTGGTAAAATACCTGAATATTCATAAACATTTGGCATACATTTTGAACATAATAAACTAGGTTAGTAAATGAAACATACAGTAAACTTTTGTCCCTAAAAAGAAACATTTGCTAATAAAAAAAAGCTACTTAATTTAAGTAGCTTTTTGGTTTTTTATAAAACTAGTTGGTATTAATATTCAACTTTAAACTCTTTCATTTCTTTTAAAGGTTCTAAAACATTGTAATCTTTCCAGTAATTTGGATCGAATGCACTTAGTGTTTCATATTCTATTTTTCGTTTTTCTACTGTTGCATTATATTCTGAAGGTAAAACATCTTTTTTGTCCATAATCAAGATCTCATTCTTTTCTTTAAAAACACCTTCAATTTTAAAATCGAATGCAACTTTTTCGCTACTGTTATTGTCTTTAAATTTAATAGGTCTATCTACATAAAAATATCTATCTAATTGATCTGTCATGTAGTTTGGATAATAAAAACCATCTTCATGTTTTTTATAAATAACAAAACCTTTTTTGTTTTGCTCTATGTATTTTACACCTAATACCAGTTTTAAATTGAATTTCTCACCAATACGACCTTTAGCAAACTTATAATCTGCTTTTAAAATGGCAAATGTTTCATTAGAAACGTAAAAAGTGCCTTCAAAATCAGCCGAACCTCTTTTTGGTGCATAAGATATTACATATACCATTTCAGACCCAATAAAAGTAATATCCTTAATTTCATATTTATACTTTCTGGTGTCTGTAATAAAATTTAAAATGGTATTTGAGGAAAACCCATGACTGTTAATCATGTTCTGAACCATGTTTCTTATAAACTTTAACGAATTTAAAGTGTCTTCCATTTTGTTATTATCATTATCATTGTCTAATGACACAGAATCAGACATTTTAAACAACCCAGACTTTACGGTATATATTTTGTCTTTATCTAAGTGTTTAAGAACAATGTCTTTAGCTTTCTCGGTAAGATTTTCAACAGATTGGTTGTTGCGTTCATCCAGTAAACGTATGGCCTTATCTACTTCTAGCTTAGATGTTTTTTGGTCTTTAATATTTAATGTACCAACAAACTCGGTGTATTGCTTAGATTTGTTATTTAATAAAGATTTTTCTAAATCGTCAAAATCTTTATTAAATGCTTCCAACTGTTTCTTCTTAAACCCAGTAGATTTATCTATTTCAAAATCGGCATCTTTTCCAACTATGTATTCAGTTCTTCTGCTAAAAATATCATAGGTGATTAAATTGTTTTTGTAATTTTTTTTCAAGTTTCTATTTACATAATACATAATAGAATCTAATGTCATAGGTTTATTAGTTAAGTAAACCTCATGAAGTTCATTTAGTTGTTCTGTAAGTTTATATTCTTTAGAAGAAAACTCTTGAAGCTGCATACCAGTTTTTTCGAAACCTAAACAAGATATGTAAACAGAATCTGATGCTTTAAAACCTTTTGTTTCTATGGAAAAATGGCCTTCTTCGTTTGTAATCACACCATAATTAGGTCCAATTTGAATGGTCGCATAAGGAATAGGGTTACTAGTTTTAGAAACTACTTTACCTGATACTTGCTGTGAATAACCAAAATAAATGAAACTAATAAAAAATGAAATGGTTAGATATGTTTTAAACATGTGTTTTATTTTTTAAAACGATTAACAAATAGAATTGTTACGTATAAAGGTTAAAAATCCCAAACAAACTGTTTAGGATTTTTAGAAATATTTATGAAATTATTTTTAGAAAGCTCCATCTATAACACCTAAATTGTCATAATTCCCATGGTACAGTTTGTAAGTACCATCTGTTTTAAAAATTATATGATTATAATCTAATTCAGAATTACCAAAAAACGTATTATAAAAAAAATTGTAAGAGTCAACATACACATGTTTTTCAGGGCTTGGAATAATCCCAGAATCCTTATTTCCAATTAAATAACCTTCAATTCTGCTTGGGTTTTTCTTGACCCATTTCCAATATCTCTTGTATTTAATATCGTGCTGTAGATTTTTATCATTTTTTTTATATAAATGAATACTAATGACTTTATTTCTATCTATGTCCTTGCCAATAATCTTTTCAATCATTAACCGAACTTGTTCGTTTTCTGTTTGAGTCAATTTACCTTTTATAAAGTTTTGGCTAAGAAAATGTACAGTAATTCTATCTTCTACAATAGTTTGTGTGGGATATCCTGCTATTAAACATTCATTGAATTTTTTTTCAGAGATATAAATTCCTCTGGCATCTGCATATTTCACCTTCTTTTTAGAACCTTGTCCTAATGCAATTGTTGGAACAAAACAAGAAAGCAAAAATGAAATTATAAATGGTTTAAAGTACTTCAAAAGCAGGTTTTAATTAATTTTCAGAACTTTCCTCCATAGTATGATATACGTTCTGTACATCATCATCTTCTTCTAATTTTTCAAGAAGTTTTTCAACATCTGCAGCTTCATCAGGAGTTAATTTTTTAGTCACTTGTGGAATACGTTCAAATCCTGAAGATAAAATTTCTATCTCACGAGATTCTAATTCAGCTTGAATAGCTCCAAAACTTTCAAAAGGCGCATAAATTAATATGCCATCGTCATCAACAAAAACTTCTTCAGCACCAAAATCTATAAACTCTAATTCTAATTCTTCTGGGTCTAAGCCTTCGTTTGGAATTCTAAAATTACAGGTATGATCGAACATAAAAACTACAGAACCTGAAGTACCTAAGCTGCCATCACATTTATTAAAATAACTACGAACATTTGCAACAGTTCTTGTGTTATTATCTGT
>DFBO01000146.1:13500-25399 GCA_002366675.1 Flavobacteriaceae bacterium UBA3078 | reverse complement strand
TGAACCATATCTCCAGTTTTAAAACGTAGTAAAGGCATACCTTCAACTCCTAAAGTGGTAATAGTCAATTCACCAACTTGATTAGCTAAAACAGGTTGATCTTTTTCATCTAAAATTTCAGCAATAATTAATTCAGGATGATGGTGTCCACCTTGTTGTTTTTCACACTCATTAAAAGCCGTATTCATTTCTGTTGAGGCATAAGTAGAAAATAGCTGTATTTCCCATTGCGACGTAATTTTTTCAGCTAAGGTGTTTAATGAAAAATCTTGATTTCGTAAAGGCTCGCCAATACAAATAGCACCTTTTACACCACATGTTTTTAAATCGATATCATGTTGTTTGGCATACTCAATCAGTTTTAATAGAAAAGATGGCACAGCAATTAAATAGGTAGGTTTAAATTTTAAAATAGAATCCCATTGCAATTCTGGAATTCCAGCTCCAACTCGTATTATTCCAGCTCCAAGTTTTCTAGCTCCAAGAAAATAAGCTAAACCAGCCATAAAACGTCTATCTATGGTTGTCATTAGTTGCATGACATCGTTTTCTGTTACACCAGAACAAGTAAAAGACATGGCTTCGTTATAAGCCAAACGGTTTAAATCGTTGTCTGTTAATGCAAAAGTTACAGGATCTCCCATAGTGCCAGAAGTCGTTACATAATCGATGATTTTGTTTTTAGGAACACATAAAAAATCATCGTTGTATTGTTGCAACTGATCTTTTGTTGTGGTTGGAATCTTCGTTAGTTCTTCAAGCGTATTAATCGAATTAATATCGATATTCTGCTCTTTAAAAACACGTTTGTAATAAGGAGAGTGTGAATTTAAATACTGTAATAAACCTTTCAATTTTTCTTCCTGAAAGGTTTTAATGTCTTGAGTTGATGCTTTTTCTATTTCGGGAATCATTCGTCTAATTTCCTTTTAATCTTTTTAATATACAAATCTATCTGTTCTTGGTCAGGAACTGTTGTAATTTCTTTAGTTTTTGCTTTTTCAAAAGCATTTAATGCTGCTCTGTAATACTTTTTTTCGTAATTGTATTTCCCTATTAAATAATAAGCTTGCCAATACTCTGGATTTGTATTTTGTAATTCAGTTAGCATGATTGGAACAAGGTTTTCATCATTACTAATGGCTTTTTCAAATTGCCTACTTAGTATGCGATATTTTTCATAATCCAAATAGGCTTCTGTGTATTGAAAAGGATCTTCTTCAATAGTAAGCGTTTTATTATTTAATGGTTTTGCATCGTTGTTTTTAGGTGCTTCATTAAAAACAGTATTTAAATTATAAGCTACAAATTCACCTAATTGATATGGATTTGAAGATACCCAAACCATACCTTCTGCTGGTTTAAAAACAATGCCATGATGTGCCAAAAGCTGATTCAAGGCTTTTTCATTTCCATAGCCTATTGTTTTGTTTTTTAGACCTTCTTTGTTTCTTAAAATATCCACTGCTAATTGTGGAGTCAATTTTGGTGTTTCGTTTAAAAGTTCTTCCATTCGCTTATAACGATATTGCGAATGACTTTCAGCTTTATGTTTTGTGTTCTTTTCATCGTCTGCATAAGCATCACTTTGAAAATGATTGGAGCAAATTAATTGATTGGAATTTTCAACCTCATAAACACCGAAATTATTAGGTGATACTTCAATGGTTATAGCTCGATTGTCTTTGGCGCTTCCAACGAAAATTGATTCCGACACAAAAACCTGACGTTGTTTGGCAATTTCGATAGCTTCATCGATATTGGAAGCATATTGTAAAATTTCGCGAGTAAGAATGGAAATAGGTGTTTTAGCAACCCATGGAATATCAGATTTTCCAGCATTAATAGTGACTGTTAATCCTTGATCATTCATGCCAGAAACTACTCCCATCATTCCAGCCCAAGTTACAGACATAAATTTGTAACCATTTGTGGGTTTTACAAAAGCGATTATTTTATCTTTAGAAAAATCGTCTCCAGCATAAAAATCGAAATTTCTTCCAATAATTAAATCGCTATCTTCGGTTTTATTTCCCCAAGCAGCAAAAGACGAACAACCTACTAACATCAAGTCTTGAAGCGCATGACCAATATCGTGAGCACTATGGAAATAAAGGATTCTTAAATAATCGTCGGCAACATAATCGTAATCGTCTCCAGCGTATTTTGAAACACCCAATATTTCAGATTTGTATTCTTCTGGAATATGTAAATACATTTTCCGGTTATACCAAGCTAGGAGTTTTCGTAATAATTTTTGTTTGAATTTTGATGGAACTATTTCGTCCACTTTACTCAAAAAAGCATGTTCTTGTTTTTCAAAAAGTTCTTGAGTTAAACTTCCCGTTTGTAAACCTATTTGAAAAGGATCTCCTGTAACATATAATTCCCATTGACCAAATTGATTTTTTGTGAGAAAGCCATTTTTAGTAGAAAAGGAGGTGTCTGTAATTTTTTCACGTTCTGGAATTTTTTGGTTATACGCGCTTACATCTGGAACATCTTCCAAAGAATTAGAAACACCACAAGACATCAGGCTAACAAATAAAAAAGATGTTAAAATGTAGGTTGCTAATTTCATACGTGTTCTTCTTTTGACGGATTATTAGCTTCAATAATTTTATTCAATAAATACTCTTGGCCTAAAATTTCGGAACAAGTAACAACGCCTCCAATAGTAACTCCTAAAATACCATGCATGTTTAAACATTGCCCTGTAAAGAGTAGATTTTCAATTTTAGTTTTGGGAGAAATAAAGGATTGCATGGATTTATTGACATCTTTTGCATAGCCATACATAGAACCTCTATTTGTTGCAATATAATCTCTATAGGATAGAGGAGAAGAGGTATATGTTTCATGAATACACTCTCTAATATTTGGAAATTTCTTTTCTAATTCTATAATGATTTTCTCAGCCTTTTCTTTTTTAAATTCTTCGTAAGTTTGGCCTCTTTCATTTTTATTAGTAACTGTATTGAACGAGCTTGCCCAAGGTTCAACTTCTTCATAACGCATGTATGTCATTATGGTTATGTTATCGCCATATTCGTCGTTATTCTTTTTGATTCCCATAGATAACATGTAGTTTTCTGGCCAGCTTTCTTGGGTGTAATGTTGTGCATTCCATACAGCATCTACCGATTTGAAATGGTAATAATTCTTATTTAAATATTTAAAACAACCAGGTTTTAAAACAATGTATAGGCTGAAAGCTGCAATAGTACTTTCTATATTTTCTATTCGATTGGTGTAAGATTTTCTTAGTTTTCCTTCTCCAATAAGTTTCAGTGTCAATTTTGGTTCTATGTTCGAAATAAACATATCTCCTTTAATTTCATTACCATTTGCACAAATTACGGAACTTATTTTATCGTCTTCAAACTCGAACTGAACAGCTTCATGATATTTATATACTTCTCCACCAGCTTCCAAAAGTCTTCTAATTAATAATTTTGTAATCTGACTCCCACCATTTAAACATCTATAGGAACTTTGTATGTATGAATTTACAGATAAAGAGTGGACATAAAAAGGGGTTTTATAACCATCTCCAGCATATAAAAAATTACTACCAGCTAAGACAGCTTGAAGGCGCTTATTACTTGTAATGGATTCCAAAAACTTTCTGGTTTGCAATTTAAAAACACCGTCTGGATAAGGTCTACCAAGTTTTAATCTGTAAAGAGGAAACTTGTCGCAAGTTTCTTTTATCTTATCGCAATATGCTTGAATAGCTGATGCTTCTTCAGGAAAATCTTTAATTAAACTATTGACGAATTTTTCGTAGCCTTGAGCATATTTGTATTCTTTTTCATCGTCATCGAAAGTAATAGCATCAAAGCCTTCTTCGTCCATTTTTTTTAGAGCAAGCTCATCCATAATACCCAAATAATTGAAGTATTGATTTAGGTTTTGTCCTTTATCTAAACTACCAATGTAATGAACTCCAGTATCGAAAATAGATTTGTCTCTCACAAATGTTTGTAGATTGCCACCATATTGCTGGTTTTTTTCTAAAACGCAAACATGATAGCCTTCTTTTGCAAGAATGACTGCCGAAACAAGGCCTCCTAAACCACTGCCAACTATAACAATATCGTATTTAGGTTTTGGTTTCAAATGCCTTCTGTTTTAGTTAGTATGGTACATTTTTCTATTTGATGAACAACTTTAAAAGATTGATTTTTAAATATTTCTGAATATAAATCTAAGTTAGAATGAAGCAAAATAATTTTAGTAACACCATTCATTATTACCACTTCTATTTGATTGTTTGTAAGATTAATTGCACCTAAAATAAGAACATTTGCCTTATTATTTAAATTAGCCTCAACCGTTTCTAAAACTGAAATTTTATAATGATTATTGCTTAGATAACTGTTTTTAATAATGTCACTAACTGGTTTGTTTTCAAAATAGGTGAATATTTTTCTATTTGGTCTGTCCAATGCTAATAAGAAATCTAGTTGCCCACAAGATTTTGAAAGATGAAGAATACTGTCTCTTGCTCCAACTGCATCCATAATGATTTTATATGAATCTTTATTAGTATTCAAATCAAGCTTCACTTGTTTGTACAAATCATCGCCTTTGTATCTAAATTCTTCTAAAACAACACTGTGAAAATATTTTTCACCTTCAATTACTTTCCTAAAATCATTAAATTGATTTTTAAAATAGGCGCTTATTTTTTTAGTGGTATCTCTGGTTGTTCCTGAGAACATCTCATCTTCAAAAGGAATTCTATCTAATATTTTAACCGAAATAGTTCCTCTTTTAATTACAAAATTTCCTTTTGGTAGAACTTCAGAATTTCCATGAATCATTACTGGAACGATATCTAGTTTGAATTTTTCAGCTAAAAAGAAAGCGCCTTTATGGAAACGTTTCGCCTTATTGGTGTAAGAGCGTGTGCCTTCGGGGAAAGCCATTAAACTGTAGCCTTGATCTACTTTCTTTTGTAGGTGGTCAACTCCTTTTTCAATGCCACTTGACACAGGATAAAAACCTGCAAGCTTAACTGCTTTGCCAAAAAATGGAGAATTATAAACCCAATCGTTTACCAAGAATATCATTTTTGGATGGAGCATACCAATAGCCAAAATGTCTAAAAATGATGTATGATTAGCAATAATCATGGCTTGTTTTTCAAACGTTTCGTTTGATTCATTAATTACTTTTGTTCTAAAAAACGGATAAGAATCTAAAACCGATTTCATGAATTTCGACATAATTCTATGGAACCAATTCATTTTAATCTTCATACTTATTGGAACCAATTTCATAACTGCAATTCCAATTAAGGACAATAGTAAGCCACCTAAACCATAATATGTAAAAGAGATAGAAGAATGAATAAACATGAGAATTGGAGAAGACCTGCTATGCTTGCTTCCAATAAAAAAACTAAATAAAATAGGTTGTAAAGTAAACGAAATAAGCATGGCAGATAAAATACCAATTAGCGATACCAAAGATATACTGTGCAGAGCAGGATGCTTCGCGAAAATTAAAACGCCAACCCCTAAAATAGTTGTAATTACAGAAAGTAAAATGGAAGTTTTGTGTGTTGGTAAAGAACTTTCTCCAGTTCTTAATTCATGGAGCAACCCATTGGTAATAAAAATACTGTAATCGATACCTAGTCCAAAAATAAAAGTCGTAATAATAATGTTGAAAATATTGAACTGAATATCTAACAAGCCCATTATTCCGATGGTTAAAAACCAAGTTAAAGCAATTGGAAGAAGGGTAACCAAGGTTAAAGAAAAACTTCGGTAGAATAGTAATAGAAGTAATAATACCACTATAAAAGAATAACCAACTAAACTATTAAAATCGGTTTTAAGATTCCCTAAAAAGGTTTCATTCATTTGTTTTCTGTCGATAACCAAGGTTTGCAAATCATTTTCAAATTTGTTAAACAAATTTTCAGCTTGTTCGTCTTTCAATTTTACAAGAGTTGTAATGGTTGTAAAATTATCTTTAGTGGCAATGTAATCGTCAACCGAAATGGTTTTGAATGCTTTAAAGGCTTCTATCTCTAAAGTTGTAAAACCTGAATTTAAATGCGTGTAAAATTCTTGAAAACTAGATGGTTTAAAGCCTAATTTCAAACCACTTTCAATGAGATTGTTTTGTGTGTTTTGCTTTATTTCTTCAGACCAAAAGCTATTCCAAGTGGTAAGTTGCTGTTTTTGAATTTCAGTAGATTTTATTAAAGCACTAATGGAACTAAATCCTATAATACTATCTTTTTCTTTTAAATCTTTTAAGGTTGAAAAAATGCTGTCGTTAGCAAGAAGCACGTTATTCTCATTTGTTCCGTAAGCAGCTATATAAACTGATTTCGAATTGATATTTGTTAAGGCATCTAATCTATCTTGGGCTTCACGAAGCTCAGTTGGTTCAAAATTTAAATTGGCTAAATCGTTATTAAAAGTTACTTTGTTATATGTAAAATAACTCATGAAAAATAATAAAGCCAATCCAATTAAAGCCCATTTATTTTTATGAAATGAGTAAGAAGCAACCTTATCAATAACGGTTGATTTTTTAGCATGACTTTGTTCTTTATATACAAGTGGTATAAAAATCAACGCAAAAGTTGAAGCACCTAACACACTAAGAGCTGCAAAAAGCCCAAGATCTTGAAGCGCTTGAGAATCTAAAAACAACAAACATAAAAAGGCTAAAGCCGTTGTTAAGCTACTCATTAATATCGGTTTGGTAATTTCTTGATATAATGCCTTTACATTGTTATTACTGCGAATATGTGTTAAAATATGTAAGGCATAATCTAAAGTAATACCAAGCAATACAGAACCTATTCCTAAGGATATTGCCGAAATTCTTGTTCGTATTAAGAATAATAAAGCTACAGCTAATAAAGCGCCAAAGGCAGTTGGTGTAAACAGAATTAGTGGCACACTTAGCCTTCTATAAAAAACGATAAGGATGATTAGTAAAAAAGTTATGGCAATTCCAACAGTTAATTGAATGTCCTTTTTTATTTGTTTTGCATTGGCAACAGCTACTAAAACACCACCAAAATATTCGCTGCTTACTTTGCCTTTAAAAGCATGATTTAATTTGGTGTTTAAACTGTAAAGTTGCTCAGAAAAAAGAGCGTTTTCTGAAGTTTCACTAGAAGCATGTGTTGGGCTTATAAATAACAGAATATGTTTTTTGTCCTTGCTTAACAAAAAGCCATTTTGCATTGTAAACTCATTACCAAAACTTAGTTGTTGTAATTTTTTTAAAGCTAAAAACGATAAGCCTAAAGGATCTCTTAAAATAGTTTCTTTTGCAACCATTCCAGAAGGCGAAATCAAGGTTTTATAATTGGCTTTAGTTATGGCTTCGATGCTGTCTTTTAGAAGCTTATTTTGTATGGTCTTATAATCTGATTCCTCTAAAAAATGAGGTAGATTGTTATAGACAAAATCTAAGGTATTGAGTATTTCCTCATCTTCAATTTTTCCTTGAATTTTGGCAAAATAATCGCTAGACGTATTGTTAATACTATCAATAAACTGTGTGGCGTATTGTGTTAAATCGTTAATTGAACCAGCAGATTCTCGTTTTATATTAACGATAATTTTATCAGCAAAGTTGACAGATTTTAATACTTTTTGAGCATCAGAATTTTTTTTATTAGCAGGAATAAGCTTCGTGATATCTTCTTCGAATGTGATTTTTGAAGCTAAAAAACCTAAGCTTAAAGCAAGAAAGATTAAAGCAAAAAAGCCTACAATTTTTTTTGAGGCTAAATATGTATGTATGTTGTAAAAAACGTTAGTCATTATTTAATGCTATCTCCTTCTTATTAAAAAAGTTGAAGAAAATATACCCTATAAACCCAAAAACAATAGCTCCAATAAAAGCTAAGGTAAAACTTCCAACAAGATACGTTTTTAGATGTTTAAATGCTTCAAAATTTTCCATCATTTCTTCTATAGAATAAGAAACTTGTTGACCTAAAACCAACGGTCCTAATTCTAAACTTCCATAAATAATAAATGGAATAAAAGGAGGCAAGCTTACGTTAGAAAATGCAAAAGCAATGGTTTTGTTTAGTTTTAAAAAAAGGGCAAGTGTTAAGACTAAGAAAGTATGAAGTCCCCAAAGAGGAGAAAAACCTATAAAAGTTCCTAAAGCAATTGAAAGTGCTTTCTTTTTTGGCGAATCGTTACTGCCTAAGAAGTCTTCAAGAAAAAACTTTTTAAGACCTTTTTTTTTAATATTCCTAAAAAGACGTCTTGGAAAATAGTAGATACCAGTTAAAAAAACCAACCAAGTATTTAAGATGCTAATTCTGGTGAAGTCTTTAAATGGCCTGAAATGTGAGACACGTTCTTTTTCGTCATAAAGCACTTGAATCGGAATGTTTTTAACGTCCACGTCTTTCCATGCAGATTTGACTATCACTTCAATTTCAAACTCAAATTTAGTGGTGTAAAATTTTAGATTATTAATCACATTTAACGGATACAATCTAAATCCAGACTGTGTGTCTTGAAGTTTAATGCCAGTTTCTACCCAAAACCAAAAGTTAGAAAACTTATTTCCAAAACTGCTTTTTCCAGGAACACTTTCGTGATTCATATTTCGGGCTCCAATAACCAGTATGTCTTTTTCCTTACTTTGCTCGAGTTCGTTTATAAAATTTGGAATATCGCTTGGAAAATGTTGTCCATCTGAATCGATTGTAATTGCAAAATTATAACCCAAAGAAATAGCTTTTTTAAAGCCTTCTCTTAACGCCAAGCCTTTGCCTTTGTTTTTAGTAAAATGTATTTGTTGGATGCTTTGGTAATTTTTAAGGATGGTTGAAGTAGCATCTGTAGAGCCATCGTTAACAATAATAATATTGTTGGTTAATTCCAGAACACCATCAATAACGCGTTTTAGTGTATGTTGGTTATTGTATGTTGGAATAATGACACATACATTTAAATCGGTAATTTTTTGTTTAATAAACTCGTTAGTCACTTCAATGAAGCCTTTTTTGTTATTGTTCCTAAATTACTCATTTTTCTTCTTATTTAAAGAGATAGCTTAAATAATTCAGATTAAAATTTTTGGCCAGGTTTTTTACTTTTATTTTTAAGTAGGTAGTTATAATGTTTTAATGCATTTACAATAGATTGCGCATTTTCATGGCCTTCAACACTCATTACCAATTTAAGTTTATCCCACTTATCTTTTTTTTCATTTGCTAAAAAAGGCACATAAAAATTTAAATAAGCAAGATTGTCGGCTCTTCTGTCTGGTCTTCTAAATGAATATACATTTTTAAAATTGAATAGATGATTACTCAATTCCTTGGTTTTATCTTTATTCATGACAATTAGCCTTAAATAGTCGCCTTCAAACTTTGCTTTGTATTTGTTTTTTAAATATCCATTATCATCATAGCAATATTTACCTATATATTCTATTAAAAAAGCTTCAGTTTCTTCCATGGTTGCTTCCTCTTCATCATTATCTTCGGATACAACGTCAAAAGTTTCAACGTCTCCATTTTCGAAAATAATTTTAGCTACATCAGATTTCTCTATATGATATGATGGTCCTGAAAGATTGTTAAATTTTTTATAGGAAATGGTTTCAATATGAATTTCTTCAACTTTTGCAGAAATCTCTTCATTGTTTGTTGTTACAATAACATCTTGAGCAGAAATAGAAAGAGTAAATAGAAATAATAGGAGGATAGTGATTTTTTTCATTTTGGTTATTGATTTTTTATGGTTTCTTTTTCAATATCTAAAAAAAGGCTTGATTGTAATATATAGTCTTTAATATGAAATTTTAAATTTTTTGAAGGTATGTTTTTGTATTGCTTAAGCAAGAAGAGTTTGTCTTCCTCAATATGGTTTTTATACTTCAAGATTTTGGGCGTATTTTCTTGAATTCCTAATCTAATAAACCGAGGTTCTATAGCATTAGGCTCTTTCTCTATGGCATATTCAATATAAGAAACACCTTCAATAAAACCATCTTTTTTGTCTTTAATGGTTTTGGCATATTTGGCTTTTAATGCAATTGAAGCACCTTTGTAAGCTATTAAAGCTACATTATTTTGTTTATCAACGTCTAAAAGCATGTTATAAAATGAAGCTACTTTTTCTTTGTCATTAGCTGCTTCTTTATACGCTATACGTACTTCACTCAATTCGAGTGAAAGAGTTGTAAAGCAGATAATTGATATAATAATGGGTAAAAATTTCAAAAACGCAAATTTAAATTACTCTATAGTTTGTAGTCAATTTTAATGCCACAGTATCATTAAAAGTCGTATTGTTTTTTACCTTATATCCAGTTTCTGTTTCAATAATATCTAACTCTAAAACTAAATCAGGTGTTTTTTCAGGATTAATAATAGCCATAAACTTGACATTGCTAGACGATTCCATAAAGAGCTTTTCATCAACTATTTGCTCTGTAATCTCTTTAATTATTTGCATCATACAAACACCTGGCGTAACAGGGTTTCCAGGAAAATGACCTTTAAAAACATCGTGGTCTTTGTTAATAGTAATTTTAGCAGTCGCCAAATTTTCAGAAACAAATAAGTCGTTTAATTTATAAAAATCTTTTAATAACATTACATTCCAAATTTATAATAAACACTAAACTGAAATACAGAGTTTAGTTTGTTATTTCCATTATAGTATTCATTGTCATAATTATAGTCGCCATAATAATCATCATAATAACCATCTCTTATGTCAACAAACCCTTGTTTATATCTAGCTTCAATACCTAATCCTATTGGGAATTCGTAACCAATACCTCCAAAAAAAGAAATATCTGCAGGAGTTATATCTCCTCTAGAATTATCTGAGATATTTATGTCTAAACTAGGACCAATTATAAAATGAAGTCCAATTTTAGGAGAAACAAAAAACTTATTAGCTATTGCAATACCAAAATAATGAGTGCTTATATCATCTTCATTTACATGAATAATATCGCCATAATAAGGATCAACGTAAGTATAATTACCTCCATTAAACCCTTGATTAGAATAAGTCATTTCTGGTTGTAATTCGTAAAATCTTGATAAGTGTAGGTTGACAAACACGGCACCATTTATTCCAAGAACTCTTTCAGAATTATAATGATTTGTAATATTAGAAGCATTAAGTCCCATTCTCAATCCTGGTCTTACCTTAACTTGAGAAAATGTAGGTAAACTAAATGCAATGAATGTAATAGTTAAAATTAGGTTTTTCATCGGATTATTGATTTTAATTTTATTTCTAGTTTAATATTGTTGTGTTTAATTGAAATTTTGTTTGCAATATTATTATTTATGTCTGTGAATAAAAACGCAACTTTTTCTTTTCCGTTTTTAGCTTTTATTACTTGGGTTAGTTGGTTTCTATTAAAATAATAATAATGATTTTTATTATAGATTAAGGTTTCAAAAATACGGTTATTATTTTCTGAATATAAATTTGATACACTAAGATTTTCTGTAATTAACACTTTAAAATCTTTTTTTAGAATGTTAATAAGCATTTTTTTGTCGAGCTCATCTAGAATAAAATTGACTTTAAATTCATCTTCAGTAAAAGTAAAATCAAACATCTTATTACCCATTTCTGTAGTAAAAGCAATACGATGTTCCTTATCAGTAATTTTTTTAATAATTAAAAGGCCTCCAAATGAATTATCATATACATCAATTGTTGCTTTATAAACGTAGTCTTTTGTTTCATCTGAAAAATATGGATTCTCAAATTTTTTAGATGCCGAATTGTCTAATTGAAAGTTTTGTTTTTTAGAATAACTTCCACAAGAAACCAATAAAACACAAAAGCTAATTAGTAAATACCGCATCAGAAAGAGGTTTGTTTAACTCTTTGTTTGTAAAAACAATTTTGGT
>DFBO01000146.1:11762-13357 GCA_002366675.1 Flavobacteriaceae bacterium UBA3078 | reverse complement strand
CTATTTAATTGCTTAAACAATTTGTTAGAACCTATATCTACTTCATTTTTCTTGCCCTCGTCGTTTATATAAAGTGTTTCATTTTTAAAAAGCACAGTATATTTGTAAGGCTCTGTATATTCCCACTTTACAAGATTTGGTGTTTTAAAAGCAAGTTTCCCTTTGGTAATAATATCGTTAGTTAAAAAATCTAAATGCTTGTATTGAGTAAAATCGCTAAAAATAGTTTTAGTAGTTAATGCTTGTTCTTTAACAAGTGATTTTAAAGCATGTGCTTCAGATGAAGACATTTTTGTTTGAGACTGAATGCTAATAGTTAAAAATAAAAATAGGTAAACAAGATTACGCATAGGGTTTTATATTAAATAAGCTATCTACAGTTACAGCTTGTAAATTTTGCTTTTGTAAAATTAACAATAACTGTTCCAAAACCCATATTGTTTTATCACTAGAATCATGCAACAAAATAACATCTCCTTTTTTAATGTTTTTTGTAACACGCTTTAAAACGGTTTCATTAATTAAATTTGTTGTGTCTAAGGAGCGTTTATTCCAGCCAATTGCCTGAAGATTTGTTGTCTTTAGTGCTTTTTTAATTCTTGGATTTGTTACTCCAAAAGCTGGTCTGTATAAGCTTAATTTTAAACCAGTTTTTCCCAAAACTATTTTATTGGTTTGTTCTAATTCTGAAATCACTTTTTCTGTACTAAAAAAACCAAACATATTATTGTGTGAATAAGTGTGATTTCCAACTGAATGGCCTTCATCAATAATGTTTTTAAAGAGTTCCGGATAACTTTCTATCTGTTTCCCAATACAGAAAAACGTGGCTTTTGCATTGTGCTTATTTAAGAGTTCTAAAACTTTTGGAGTGAACTCTGGATTTGGGCCATCGTCGAATGTGATTGCCACTTGATTTTTTGTAATGGATGGATTCGAGTTTAATGCTTTAATATGATAGTTCCAACCTATAATTCCAGAGCCTAAAGCTGTTAATAAAAACCAGATTAAGCCTATTAAAACAAACCACAAAAAAGAAAAGCTAAACATCCAGCAAGCTATAAATAAACCAATTAAAACAATAAGTGTAAGTATGTTTACTGTTTTAAAATTTAGCATGTTTTAAGTAAGGTGAAACTATGATTTTCTCCACGATACTGATTATAAAGTAAAATGTTTTTAAATGAAGAGACTCCTATTTCATTTAGTTTTAAAACATCTGGAAGCTTTTGTGTTTTTAAGATTTTTGACGCTATCCACATACCAAAAGGAGACGCTGTATTGAATTCTCCAATAAGATGTTTGTAGCAAATTTGTTGTGTGTTGCTAAATATTTCTGAAGTTAATACATTATAATATCCATCAAATTCAACATCGCCATTATTACCTAAAACAATAGCATCAATATCTTCAATAGTTAAGTTGTTTTCGTTTAAAATATTTAAAGCCGTTTTAGAAACATCATTTTGTGGTAACGTGTTAAACATACTCACTGAAGTAACTTCAGCATACGAAGATTCCTGTTTAATATTTGATAATACAAAGAAAATAGCTCCTTCACCAAACATAGTCCCTTTAGTTTTAGAATCAAGAAG
>DFBO01000146.1:0-11569 GCA_002366675.1 Flavobacteriaceae bacterium UBA3078 | reverse complement strand
GTATTATGTGTCGATTGAATAAATGATGTTGGCGTTAAAAATTGCTCATTATTGTCAATAAGACCACTTAAAAACTTTTCAGAATCACGTAAACAACCCATACCTGTTCCAGTAATAATAGCATCAACGTTGTTCAAACGAGCTTCATTCAATGCTGTTTTAGAGGCAACAACACCCATTTTTATTCCTTTTGCCATGCGTCTAGCAGCAGCAGGAGGAATGTATTCTTTGTAGTTTGGATTTACAGCAAATACAACAGGTTCTTCATGAATAATTACCTCGTCTAAAAACTCCGAATTATCGAAAGTCTTTTGAGGTGTTATACTAGAAACACTATTTATATAGACCTTTTTCATGGTTCTTTTGAAAATATAACAGTTGAACAATTTCCACCAAATCCAAAGGAATTAGACATAACAGTTTGTAGTTCTTTTTCTTTAAGTACTAGTTGAGGTGTGATGTTAAATTCTTTCATCTGAGTTTTAAAATTCAGATTTGGATAAATCACATTGTTTTGTAAAGCTAAAACGGAATACACGGCTTCAATGGCTCCAGCAGCAGCTAAAGTATGACCTGTATATGCTTTTGTAGAGCTGAATTCTGGTGTGTTTTCTCCAAATACACGAATAATAGCACGACCTTCAGACAAATCATTATTTCCAGTTGCAGTTCCATGAGCATTAATGTAATCGATGTCTTTATTATCTAAACCAGCTACTTTGAGTGCTTTTTCCATAGCTAAAGTTGCTCCATCTCCATGATCTGAAGAGGCTGTTTGATGGAATGCGTCATTCGCATTTCCATACCCTTTTACATAACCTAAAACAGTTTTATTTTTAGCTTTTATAACAGCATCAGATTCCAAAACTAAAAATGCAGCAGCTTCACCCAAATTCAAGCCTTTTCTGTTTTCATCGAAAGGTGTGTTGTAAGTATCAGAAAGAATCATTAAGGTTTTAAAACCATTAATGGTAAACTTGGACATGCAATCAGTTCCTCCAACAATCACTCGATCTAGTTTCCCGGATTTAATAAGCCTGGCTCCAAGCATAATGGCATTTGCAGCTGAAGAACATGCGGTACTAATTGTAGTAACTAAGCTTTTGTTTATTCCTAATTGATCAGCTATTTTTTGAGTAGAATCTCCAGCATTATGTGCTTCTATATATTTTAAATAAGTATCACTTTTAAAATAATCATAATAAAACTTTTCAGTCATGTCCATGCCTCCAACGCTAGTTGCTGATATTAATCCAGTTTTATAAGCATTGATGTCTTTAATGCCAGAATTAACAACAGCTTCCTTAGCAGCAATAGCGCCAAGTAAACCTGTTCTTGAATAATTATTGTCGGGAGATAATTTTAATATCTGTTCTAATTCTGAATTCGTATAATCAATTTCACCCACCATAATCTCATCTTTATGGATGGTATCTATTTTAGAAATTCTTGAAATTCCTTTTTTACCTTTCACAAGCGACTGAAAATTTTCTGCAACATTGTTTCCAATAGCAGATATAATTCCCATTCCAGTTATAGCAACTCCTTTAGTCATACATTAATTAGATCTCGACTGCGCTCGACCTGAAAATACGTAAACCTTCTCGAGCGCAGTCGAGAGGTGTTTTTAAGAATTTATTTAGTTCTATGCTCAGAAATATAAGCAGCCATGGTATTTATAGATTCAAAAATAGTACGACCTTCTTTAGGGTCTGTTAATTTAATCCCATAGTTTTTATCAAGCATCACGATTAGTTCTAATGCGTCAATAGAATCAAGTGCTAAACCATCTCCAAATAGCATGTCATCATCAGCAATGTCTTCAACAGACATGTCTTCAAGGTTTAATTGCTCAATAATGTTTTCTTTTAATTCTTGTTTTAAAGCTTCCATATTATGTATTATATAGTGTTATTATGTTTTTTTTAGTATGTTTCATATCACCTTTTTCTGATACTAAATATAAAAAGGCTTCGCAATTTTCTCCTTCTAATTCTACCCAACCACAAAGGACAGATTCTGCTTTGTTATCTTGAACTAGACTATTAGTATAAGTAAATAAATGCTTGGCATTAAAGCGCTCAAAGATAAAAAAACTATTTTCAGAATAGAGCTTATATTTAATACTTATCTCACCTAAGCAAATATTTGGTAATGTATATACAAAAACGGCTGGACTTGGAAAATAATTGTCTTTATCCTGAATGGCCTTTTGGTGAGACAAATCTGTGTCTAAACTCGATGCTTTATTAGAAAACACCAAAGCAATATTATTTTCTATTTCTGAATTAATTCCTTGATTTTTCAACAAAATATCTGCTGTTAAAAATGCCAATTTGCTCAAATGATCCATTTTAAAAAACTTAGGATACTTGGTGTTTTGAGCTTTGTATGCAGCTTTTATAAACTCAGAAAAATTTGAATGTTGCTCATTAAATATAACATGGCCATCTAAAGACACTTGGTTGTTCTTTATGTGGCAATAAGATGTTATGTTATAATTAGAATTCAATAGTAATTACTTTTTTTTACATACAAGAATGGTGTGATATTCGCCAACTGCTATATCTTCTTTTAATACCAATCCTGCCTTATCAATAAGTTTCATAAATACTTTAGCTGGATACATTTTAGAGTTTCCATTTGCCATAACTGTAAAATAAAGCGAAGTAGCTTCTAGTGCAAATCTCGCATTATCGAAACGTTGGCGATCTGTAAATGTTTCCATGATTAATATCTCGCCATCATCTTTAACTGCATCAGCACATGCATTTAAGATGGTTAAAATTTCATCTTCAGAAAAACAGTCTAAAAATTGACTCATCCAAATGGTATCTGCTCCTTTAGGTAGTGTTGGGTTTTCAGACAACCAATCTATTTCATGATGCGTTACTCTGTCTTTAAAGCCAGCATCTGCCACATTTCCAAGAGCAATTTTTAATTGCCCAGGTAAATCGACCATTTTTATAGAAACGGAATCGTCATATTTACTGCCACTTATAGCAAATTTTCCAGTGTTAGCACCTACGTCGTAAATGGTTTTTGGATTGTTTCTAAAAACAGTTTCTAAAGCTTCTTGAAAAACATCGTCTGAATAATGATGGTCAAATTCGAACCATGCTTTTTGTACTTCTGGTGTTAATTGAGATAAGCCTTCATAAACAGTATTCCAATCTCCTAATTCTTTTAATCCAGCAGGTTTTCCAGTTTTAATAGCTTCTTCTAAATGAAACAATCCTTTATAGCAAACTTCTTGTGTAAAATTAATATTTACATCAACCGTTTTATGGGAATTTAAATAATAACCAATGGTTGTTAATTCATATTGATTGTTTTCGTCTTTTGAAACAATATCAGAACTTTCAGCAATTTCCAGTAATACACCTACGCCATATGCACTAAGAGATAATTCTTTAGCAATATCTTCTATTGAAATTCCTCCTTTTTTTCTTCTTTCAAAAATGAGATCAAAAATTCCAAGTTTTCTTAATGAAACGACAGCTTGAAATACAAATGGTGCAAATGCAATTTTTTGAGCCTCTTGGATAGCATCAATAGCTTTAATATGGTTTTTAGACATGATTTTTAGTTTGGTTTGATTTTTTAAATATGATGGCTGTGTTGCAACCTCCAAAACCTGAAGCAGTTTTTAAAAAGGTTATTAATTCTTTATGTGTTGTTTTTTTTATAACATTAATTGGTTTCGAAACCCCTAAGGTTTCAAATCCTTTTGATGCGTAAAGTGTATTATTATATAGAGAGTGCATTCCAACGATGGTTTCCAATAAACCTGAAGCACCTAAGGTATGTCCGAAATAGCCTTTTAAACTATTTAATGGCACATCTTGTAGTTGCAATCTGTTTAAAGCAATGGCTTCCATCTCGTCGTTAAACATCGTGGCAGTTCCATGTGCAGAGATATAATCAATATCTTTTGCCAATATGTTTGCCTGTGCTAAAGCAGATGTCATACTTCTATATAGACCTTCACCTGTTCTGGAAGGACCTGAAATATGATTGGCATCATTACAAGAACTTTCGCCTAATATATAAACCGATTCTTTAGCAAGATTTTCTGACGTATTGGTTACTAAAACACTTGCTGCTACCTCGCCAATGTTTATTCCTGTTCTATTAATATCATACGGTTTACATCGCTTGTTGCTTAAAGCTTGAAAAGAATTGAAACCAGAAAGAATAAATTCGGTTACCACATCTCCACTAACTATAAATACATGATCGTAGGTGTTTTGCTGGATATATCTTTTAGCAATAGCAACGGCTAAAATGCCAGAAACACATGCGTTTGAAACAACAATTGGATCATTTTCAAAGTTAAAAAACTCTTTGACGTTTTTGCCTAATTCACATAAATAAGCACGTTCTTTTGGAAACCTATTTGTTTCATCTAAAGCATCTACATTGCCTTTGGTTGTAGAAATTATTAAGCCTACACGATCATTTAATTCCATATTAGACCTATGGATAACTTCACTTAAAGAGCTAATCATCATTTTCTCTAATCGTGTGTAGTCTTGTTTTGGGTTTAATTTATTAAAAGCTATTTCTAGTTTTTCTGAATTGATTAATGCAGAATAGAATGGCTCAGGAAGCACATTTTTATTATCTATTAATTCTAAACCTGAAATTTCATTATGAATGTTTTCAACAACGGTTTTACTATCAAAACCAAGTGAAGAAATAATATTGTTATATGAAACGTAGGTTTTACTCATTTAATAATCCGACACTTTGTTTCCAATCCATAAAAAAAGATGGAATTGTTAGCCATAAATCTCCTTCACCTATTTTATCAACAAATACTTGAATGGTTTCACCAGTACAAACTAAGGCATTGTCTTGGTTATATATTTCGTAACGAAACACCATTTTAGCAGCTTGACTATCAACATAAACTGTTTTTATAGTTGCAATATCTCCATAACGCAAGGGGAGTTTATGGTCTGTACTAGATTTTACAATAGGAGTAGCAAAGCCATATCTTTTTTGATCTAAATAAGAAATGCCATGGTGTCTTCCAAAAGCTTCACGACCATCCTCGAAATACTGAATGTAGTTACCATGCCAAACAATTCCTAATGGATCTGTTTCAACAAAACGCACACGTACTTGACTAGTGTGTGTTATTTCTTTTCGTTTAGACTGTGTTTTTCTTTTCATTATAAACTATGGCAATTAATGTGGTTGCTATAAAAAACAAAAATAGCATGCTAATTTCTGGTAAAATATCTAAAAATGAACCATGTCGTAAAAATACATCGTAAAATGCATTTAATCCCCAATTCATTGGCGA
Organism: Flavobacteriaceae bacterium UBA3078; assembly: GCA_002366675.1. Taxonomy (GTDB): domain Bacteria; phylum Bacteroidota; class Bacteroidia; order Flavobacteriales; family Flavobacteriaceae; genus Xanthomarina. Next base: position 6,255 of record DFBO01000146.1, on the reverse strand, counting down.
AATATTAGAGAGGGTTTGCATGAATTTAGGCATGATAAAAACGGGTACCCAAACACCACCAAGAGCTGCTAAAATAACTACAAAAGTAGCACCAAATGGAGCTGATTGTTCTTGTGTTTTTGCAACAGTTCCTAATAATAAACCTAATCCAATTGCTGCTAAACCAGCAAAAATAGCGACTACAAATAATAGAGGTAATCTACCAGAAATATCTAAAGTTGGTAATCCTATTGCTGGAAATAGATACACGCCTATTAATAGCATTAATACAAATTGAATCAAACAAACCACTAAATAAATAAGGGTTTTGCCTCCTAAAACGGTTGCATAAGAGACTGGATTTGTACGCAACCTTACAAAGGTTCCTTGACTTTTTTCTTTAACAATGTTAATAGAAAGAGGGACAATAATAAAAAAGATAGCGAACAATGTCCAAGCTGGAACGTTGTGTTGTACTGAGTTTGGAATGATTTCTTTATTATCTTCTGTTGGAAGAATTTCTTTAAAAGTGATGAAATTTTCTGTTTCAAAAATAACTTCAGATGGATCGTCTGATATTTGTTCTTGAAAAGATTTGTAAATGGATTTAGTTTCAATTTCTGCAACCATTTTATCAATCCCATTTTTCACTGAACTTTTAAACGTCATTTGTGTTGCTGGATCGAAATAGAGTTTGACTTCTTTACTTTCGAGGGTTTCTTTTGGTAAATTATCTACTTCTTCTTCAATACCAAATTTGGCAATAATACCATCGACATTTTGAGCTACTTTCTGTTCTAATCCAGAACTTAAATTTTTAGGAATAATAATAGCTAATTGAAATTTGCCTTTAAAAACAAGATCTTTAGCAAGGTCTTCAGTTTCTTTTATATTAACTTCAAATGCATTCGATTCTTCTAATCCTGATAAAATAGTTTCAGAAACATTTCCATTGTCATTATTTACAACTAGAATTGGAATTTTGGCATCTGTAACTGTTTTAAAAGTGCTGTCTTGAATGAGTGTAATAGTTATAATTAACACTAGAGGCATCACAAATAGAATAGCAATACCACCAATATCGCGTATTAGTAATAAAAACTCTTTATATGCTGAAGCCAATAATTTATGCATGATCTCTTAAGGCTTTTCCAGTTAAACTTATAAAAACATCTTCTAGATTATGAGACCCTTCACTATCTTTTACCAATTCTTTTGGTTCTCCTTTTATTATCAATTTTCCATGATCTATAATGGCTACACGAGTACAAAATGTTTCGGCTTCGTTTAAGTGATGAGATGTGTAAATAATAGTAGTTCCATTATTGTTTAATTGTTTAAGAAATTCAATAATCACGTTTTTAGATTGCACATCTACACCAACGGTTGGTTCATCAAGAAACAAAACTTTAGGATTGTGAAGAATGCTAGCTATTAAATTGACACGACGTTTCATGCCTCCAGAAAACGTATCGATTTTTTTATGAGCAAAAGCTGCAAGTCCAAGATGTTCTAAAGCATTATTTATTTTGGCATCTAGATATTTACCTTTTAAGCCATACATACTTCCAAAATACTTTAGGTTCTCGAATGCAGTTAACGATGGATATAAAGCATATTCTTGTGGAACAATTCCAATAAGTTGTTTGAGTTGATTTTTATTTTTTTGATATGTTAACCCATCAATTGAAAACGAACCAGATGTGGGTTTAATAAGGGAACATAAAATAGAGATTAAGGTTGTTTTTCCTGCACCATTTGGACCTAATAATCCAAAGATTTCTTTTTCAGTAATAAACAAGTCTAAATTAGACACCGAATAGTTTTCTGCGCCTTTATACTTTTTAGAAATTTGTTCAATGTTAATCATTTCAATTTATAGCTTTCTTTAATTTTTTAAAGAATACTTCTTCTTTAGCCGCAATGACTTCCAATTGCGAAGCCACATTATTATAGGCATCTTCTTTAGCGCTTCGGTTTTTGTAAATTCTTGAAGCATCAACAGCAAAATCTCGCCATGAATCTCCAATTAAGGTCATTTCTTTAGAGAGATTAGAAAGTTCAGGTTTATTTAATATTTTACTAGATTCTTGTAAAAAAGCTGCAAAAATATATCTAAAACCTCCACCACCTGTTCCTATTTCTTCCTGCATTCTAACAATTTGGCCTAAATAATGGTTGGCTTTTTTAACACCTTTTTTCTTTGGCCATTTTCTAATTAGTTTGGCAGTATAACGAATACCTTTAACTCCCAAGACAGGTATTGGAGCTAACATATCTTTACACGTATGTTTGATGCCTTTTATAATGGCTTTTTCTAAGTCTAATTCTTTAGGGAAATCTACAGGATAATAAATATGTCCTTTTGGAGCGAAAGCACCTTTAGCAAAACGTACTTTTTCTAATTGTTTGTCTGTTAAGGTAGTGACATCTTCCATGACTGGATCACTAATTAAATAGGTGTCGTTCTCTTTGCCATAAACTACTAAATTATGGGCATTGAAATGGAAACGGTACTCATCTGGAAAATATACCAAATTATAAACACCTACTTGTAAGCCAACAGGATTGTTGTTTTCTAAATTTTCGTCTAAAACAGATTTTGCTTTTTGAGGGTTTTTAAACTTTTCACGTTTTATTTTTATACCTACACGTTTGGCAAAACGTTTAAAAATTATTCCAGGTAAGGCTCTATATGTAAAAGCTGGTGCATGATTTACCATTAAAAACGGAATATGACAAAACAATAAGCCAGAACCAATACCAAAAGCCATAGGTTCGCTAACATTAAAGCCATGATGCTTCATTAAATTTGAAATCACACCGTTTTCGCAATGTGCAGATTGATGATGCGTAAATTTAATTTCCATGAAGCTCAATATTTTTTAATTGGTCTATACTCACATCGAAAACATCAGCATATTTTTGTAATACTTTTTTAGATAATTTATTGAATACCTTTTGGTTGAAATGCCTTTTAACCCTCCATTTCCATAAGCCAACATAGCTGGCTAAAATTTGAAGATCCATTTTATGAAATTCCATATAGTATTCAATAGGACTGGTTTGATTATTTAAAACACGCTGTTTAGCATCTTCAACACGTTCGTTTATGTCTTCAATAGCCTTATTTAATGCAATTGTTTTTGGATCCCAACCAGAACTATTTACGGTTGTATATTCACCATTCTCATCAACAGCATAGCACAATTCCTTAAAATTAGCAGATTCTAGATTGCTTTTATCTTGAGGGACTTCTTCTTTTTTCATATGGAATTATTTTAGTTCCCGAATAACCAAATTTAATTCACAAGATAGTAATTCTTTATCGTTTGAAGTTGTTGTACAATTAATAGTACAAATGCTATATTCGTTTGTATCAAATCTTGATTTTAGTTTCGCATTTGTGGTTATTGTACTGCCAACTTTTGGACATGCTAAAACGTTTACTTTTTTTATAGCACTAATAAATCCAATAAGTTTAGTTCCTTTACCTTCGAGGTCATCTTCTTTAAAAAAACTTTTACCAACTATAGACGAACAGGTTTGTGCTGCGTTTTCTACCAAACCTACTTCATTGAAAAAGCCATTATCATTAAAAATACAATCTGACTTTATTTCAAAAGAAGTTGAAACATGTACCTCATCAATTGTCAAAACATGATCAACCATTAAAAAGGGTTCACGATGAGGTAAGAATTTTTTTATGTCTAAAATGTGAAAATTCATTAGTTAGCAATAACGGTTTTCATTTCGCTAGAGGCCATCTCTTCATTATTTATATTAAACACTTTTATAGCAACCATGGTTACTCCATTAAATTCATGAAGAATATCAACTTTGGTTGTAATGGTTTCATTTAAATTAGGTAGTTCAAGTATATTAACTCTTTTAATTGAACCAATATAACCAGTTGGCGCTGTTTCGTTTTTTAGAAAAAAATCATAACCAGTATGAAGAGCAACGGTTTGAGCCATATTTTCAATAAGACCAGATTCTAATAAAATGTCACCTTTTAAAAATAAATTATCGTCTTTAATTTTAAATGAAGAAACCACTTTGTCGATTGAAAAATCTAATAAGGAATCCACCATGACAAATGGTGTTTTCTGTGGGATTAAGTTTGAAATATCTGTTATTGGAAATTGTTGTAATGCCATTTTAGCAAACAGTTAAAAGCGAATAAGCATAAGCAAAACGCGCGCTTTCTGGCACTGAAAGTAAGATGGTGTCTCCTTTATTTAATTTGCCTGAAGACACTAGTTCTTCTAACATAATATATATAGAGGCTGCTCCAACATTACCAACTTTGCTTAAATTCATGAACCAGTTTTTCCAAGGAATTTCTACTCCTTGATTAACCATTTCTTCGTATAACTTGTCTTTAAAATAGTTAGAGGAAATATGTGGTAAATAATAATCAATTTCTTCAGGTTTAACTCCATGTTTTTCAATAGCCATTTTTAAACTATCAACACCTTTAACAAGGATGTTTTCACCTAGAAGTTTGACATCCTGCTTCATAGCAAAAAGTGATTTTTTACTCCATTCTTCTGAAGGATATTCACTCCATGGTTTTAAAAAGCCACTTTCAAGCTTATCTGCACCTGCATACATACATGCTTCTAATTCGTGTGCATACGAATAACCTTCCATCCATTCAACTTTTAAAGGTAAATCTCCATTAGGTTTATTTTCCAAAAGAAAAGCACCAGCACCATCTGAAAGCATCCAACGTAAAAAATCTTTATTAAAAGCTAGAATAGGATTGTCTTCAAGTGTTTTTAAGTGTTTTAATTCTTCCTCAAAGGTATCCGATTTCATCCAAGTAGATGTTCTCTCAGATCCTGTACAAACAGCATTTTCAGTTTGACCAGCTTTTACAGCTAAAAAACCATATTTTAAAGCATTCATTCCAGAACAACAAGCTCCAGAAGGTGAATTTATTTCGGTATTGCCATTTTTTAAAAAACCATGAACCATGGCTGCATGTGAAGGTAATATTTGATCTGGACTTGATGTGCCACATGATAATAACTCAATATCTTTAGGTTTTAAGTTGTTATCGTAGAGTTTTTCAACGGCTTCTTTTGTTAATTGGGCATTGTTATGAGTAATGTTTCCATTATCATCGATAGCATAATATCTAGTCTTTATTTGATTATTACGCAAAACAATACGTCTTCCTTTAGAAGATTTTCCATTAATAACGCCTAATTTATCTTCCATCTCGTCATTGCTAATGGGACGATTAGGTAAAAACTTTGATATTTTTGTAATATAAACTTCCTTCATTTTTAATACCTTCTATTTTAATGCAACAGATGAGTAATATATCTTTTCCTTTTTTATTCTACCATACAAGGGTAAATAAGTAAACAAAAATAAGATAAATACTATAGGTGCAATAATCCAAATGGCAAATAAAAGATAATAATTAAACATTTTAATGAATAATTGACGTTTAGGGTCATTTTTTTCAGCTTTTGATCTTATTAATTTCGCCCATTTTGAGAATAAAATGTTTGCACGCTTGTCTACAGTTATTAAAAATGGTTTAATTTTTACTGCATCTTGACTTAAAAGGCTGTCTTGCAAATTAGTAAAACTATTGGTTAGTAGGTGTTTGTTTATAACTTGACCAAATTTAATAGATTCGTTAATGTCTTTTTGAGAAACACCTGGTTTTGGAAAGATTCCTAAAAAGCGTTCTTTTTTTCCGGAGAACATCCATTGTGCTATGGTTATAACACTAACATGATTTATGTTCCTATCTACAAGAACTATGTTTCCGACTAATTTGGCTTGAATGTCTTGTAATTTTTTCTTCATTTTTTCCTGAGCCATAATCCACATATTTCTACATCCTATAACGGTTATTACAGGTGTATTGGCAAATAGTTTTTTTGCTTCAGGTGAATTTAAAAACGACGTGGTAGGTAGAGAAGGGGTTAAGTACCAAACAGCATATCCGAAAATTATTAAATCGTATGTTTTATTCAGGATATTCTCTGGGACAGGTTTTGTTTTTTCTGGGATTTGAAGAAATGTTTCAGGAAACACACCAAAAAAATCTTTTTTATTCCAAGGAAATGGAAACGGATTTTCCATTTCAATATTTAGAAAAGTAATATTAGTTTCATTGGTCTCTATAGGCGAAACAATATTATTTATAATTTCTGTTAGTTGACCTGATTGCGAATAATGTATGACTAAAATTTCTTTCATTGTTTTTTAAATACATTCCAGAAGTCGAAATAATTAAACCATTGTAAT
>DFBO01000059.1 GCA_002366675.1 Flavobacteriaceae bacterium UBA3078 | reverse complement strand
AATTTTATTTTGTTGTCATTGCGAGGACGAAAGACGTGGCAATCTTTTTATTGAGATTCTTCGCCTCGCTCTAAATGACATTTAGTTTAAATTAATCCAAACTGCTCGAAATGATGATTCAAATGTTTTCTTTCTAATAAGTAAGATTCATATCTATTCAATTCACCAAAAACTAAATTTTTGAGAATTGCATCTGGATTTTCCTTAAAATACTCCAAATACTTTTCTCGTTGTTCTTTAAATTTCTCTATGGCTATAGCTAAATCAGGATGTCTTAAATCGTCTAACGTGTCTTTCTCTAATAATGGAAAACTGGTATTTTTTGGGAATTTTTCATAATTATAAAGACTATTATGAACTTTTTCCAAAATCTTTTCAGGTGTGGCAATTTCAAAGTCTTGAATGTCTCCTGAAGCAATTTTATAGGTGTATTCCAAATGCTCTATCATGTGTTGAGGCATCATAACTCCCCATTTAGGTTTGGTATCTGCTTTTAATTTGTTTAGACATTCTTGAACTTTTTCTTCAGTCATCTCTACAAAAGTCTCTTGTTTTTTTTGAACCATTGTTAAAATAGTAGCAATGGCAACCAATTCATCTTCAGCATCAAATACCTCAACAAACCATTTTACTATGCCGCTAGGATGTTCTGCTGAAGCAACATCTCTATCTACTTTTTGTTTACAAGTTAATCTCACATAAACAGTATCGTTATGATACAATGGACGCAAGAATCTGCATTCTTCTAATCCGTAATTTGCTGAAACTGGCCCTTTATTTGGGTAGACGAATAATCCAGCTGCTGCTGATATAATGAAATAACCATGAGCTGTTCTCTTTTCAAAAATGCTACCATCTAAAGAGGTGATATCTGTATGTGCATAGAAATGATCCCAAGTCAGGTTTGCGAAATTAATGATGTCTGTATCTGTAAAAGTTCGCTTGTGTGTTTTTAAAGACATACCTGGTTGTATGTCTTCCCAATGATATTTAAAAGGATGCATTTCTGCTTCTTTATAAGCTGCATTTGCCTGGTAAATACCTGTGATTTCTGTTATTGTTGTTGGTGAACCTTGAATGGCTGTACGTTGTAAATAATGTTTAATACCTCGCATACCTCCCATTTCTTCTCCTCCTCCAGCTCGACCTGGACCACCATGAACTAACGCTGGTAATGGCGAACCATGACCTGTACTTTCTTTGGCACTTTCTCTATTTAAAACTAAAATACGTCCATGATGACTTGCAGCATTTACTACATATTCCTTCGCAATTTTATCATCATTTGTAATGATAGATGATACTAATGATCCTTTACCCATTTGAGCCAAAGTCACAGCCTCTTCTAAAGTATCATAAGGCATGATAGTACTTACTGGACCAAAAGCCTCACGTTCGTGGACAACGGTGTTTTTTAATGGATTATCCGTTCTAAATAAAACTGGACTTATAAAAGCACCTTTTTTAGAATCTGCTCCAATAGTTTCAATTTTATCAAGATTACCATAGACCATTTCGGCTTCTTTGGCAATATCTGATATGGAATTTCTAACGGCTTCGACTTGTTGTTTACTAACCAAAGAACCCATTCTTACTTCTTTCAATCTTGGATCACCAATTGTGACTTTATCTAAAGCATTTCCTAATGAAATCTGAACATCTTCAACTAACTTTTTAGGCACTATAATACGTCTGATTGCTGTACATTTTTGTCCAGCTTTCACTGTCATTTCTTTACGAACTTCTTTGATAAATAAATCAAATTCAGGAGTTCCAGGAACAGCATCTTCACCTAAAATAGAGGCATTCAAGGAATCTGCTTCCATAGTAAATGGCACTGCTTCTTGAATGATTCTTGGATGCGCTTTAAGTAAACGACCTGTTGCTGCAGAACCTGTAAAAGTAACAACATCTTGGGATTCTACAGTATCAAGGATTGTTTTAACTGTCCCGTTTATAATTTGTAAAGCTCCTTCGGGTAAAATACCAGAATTTATAATCTCTCTTGCAACAGATTCTGCTAAATAAGAAGATGAAGGTGCAGGCAACACAACAGCTGGCACTCCAGCCATCCAATTGACAGCACATTTTTCTAACATGCCCCAAACTGGGAAGTTAAACGCATTAATATGAACAGCTACTCCTTTTTTTGGCACCATGATATGATGCGCCATAAAACGACCTCCTCTAGATAAATCGATGGCATCTCCTTCCACATGATAGGGTTGATTAGGAAATAATTTTCTCAATGAAGCATTGGCAAATAGGTTTCCGAAACCACCTTCAATATCAATCCAACTATCAACTTTAGTTGCTCCTGTTCTATAACTTAATTCGTAAAACGCTTCTTTTCTTTTAGTAAGATATAGTGCTAATTTTTTTAGCATGTTACCACGTTCTTGAAACGTCATTTTACGTAGCACTTCGCCACCTTTTGTTCTTCCATATTGAAGAATTTCAGGAATATCTAAACCCTCAATGGCAACACTCGTGAATGCTTCACCAGTAATAGCATCGTGGATTGGAGCTCCTTCTTCTTTACCTGTTGTCCAGTTTCCTTGAACGTAATGTTGTATTTTATTCATATTATTCAGTTGAGACCTCTCGACTACTCTCGAGGTGACAATTATTATAAATTAACATTTTCAATCACACACGCATACCCTTGCCCAACACCAATACACATAGTTATAAGTGCGTAACGTTTATTTTGTTCTTGCAATTCTAAAGCTGCTGACAAAGCAATTCGTGTTCCAGTTACTCCAAGTGGATGACCAATAGCTATGGAGCCTCCATTTGGATTTAATCTTGGATCGTTATCAGCCAATCCCCAAGCTCTAGTGCATGCTAATGCTTGAGCTGCGAAGGCTTCGTTTAATTCAATCACATCCATATCATTCATGGTTAAACCTGCTTTTGCTAAAGCTTTATTTGAGGCTTCAACTGGTCCAATTCCCATAATTCTTGGCTCTACACCTACTACTGCTGAACTCACAATTCGAGCCAACGGTTTTAAATTATACTTTTTTACAGCATCTCCTGAAGCAATAATAGTTGCAGCAGCTCCATCATTTAAACCTGATGAATTACCTGCTGTTACGCTTCCTTCTTCTGCTTTAAAAGCTGGACGAAGTTTCCCTAGAACTTCACGTGTTGTATTTGGTTTTACAAATTCATCTTTAGAAAAAATGATTGAATCTTTTTTACGTTGAGGAATTTCGACCTGAATAATCTCTTTATCTAAACGACCATTATTTTGTGCTTTGGAAGCTTTCATTTGACTCCAATAAGCAAAATCGTCTTGAGTTTCTCGTGAAATATTATATTTCTCAACCAAGTTTTCTGCTGTATTTCCCATACCATCTGTACCATACAATTTTTGCATTCTTGGATTTATAAAACGCCAACCAAAAGTAGAATCATACATTTTAGAATCGCCACCAAATCCAGTCGATGGTTTTGCTATTACGTATGGTCCACGTGTCATATTCTCAACACCACCTGCGATAAAAACATCGCCATCTCCAGCTTTAATCGCACGATTAGCATGAATGATTGCTGATAAACCAGAACTGCAAAGCCTATTAACTGTTTCTCCTGGAACTGTAAATGGTAATCCAGCTAATAAGGATGACATTCTAGCCACATTTCTATTATCTTCTCCTGCCTGATTTGCACAGCCCATAATGACATCGTCATAGGCTTCCTTTGGAATATTTGGATTTCTATCGACTACTTCTTTTATAACTAGAGCTCCTAAATCGTCTGTACGAACAGCAGATAAGGTTCCTTTATAACTTCCAATAGGTGTTCTAATGCCGTCTATTATGTATGCTTCTTTCATTTGATATCTTCTATTTTACCAATTGGTCAAATGTAATCTTCGATTTCATCTTTATTCCCAATCTTTTTGAGTTCTATAAACCACACCTTTAAAAAGTGCAACCATTTCATCTCCTCGTTTGACTTCTATTATATTGAAGCCTAATTTATTTTTTACGTTTTCTATTACTGATTCAGCTACTAAATAATCTCCTTCATTTAATGCTTCAATATGATTGATACTTGTTTCAACTGAAACCGCGTATTTTCCATGAGTATTCGCTGCAAAGCCAAAAGCTGTATCTGCTAGAGAATAACTAATGCCTCCATGTGCTTTGTTCATGCTATTAAGCATATCTTTTCGCACTGTCATAGCTACTTTACATCGACCAATTTCACATTCTAAAATCTCGATACCCAACCATTGACTGAAGGCATCTTGACTTAACATTTTATGAGGTATTTTCTCTCCTTTCATATTTCTAATATCATTGCGAGGACGAAGGACGTGGTAACCTTTTAAAAGATTCTTCGCTTCGCTCTGAATGACACCCTAATTAAAAAATGTTTTATTTTCTCTATTCATTTTGCGTAATAATGGACTGCAACGGTATCTATCTTCGTGATATTCATTGTACAATTCATCCAACTTCTCAACGCACCAAGCAATGCCTTTTTCATCTGCCCAAGCCAATAAACCTTTAGGGTAATTAACTCCTTTGGTCATGGCATTATCAATATCTTCTGCTGTAGCAATATTTAAAAACAAGGCGTCTGCTGCTTCGTTGATTAGCATTACTAACACTCTATTGAATATTGATTTTGCTAATTGTTGAGATTCTTCGCTTTCGCTCTGAATGACAGAATCTCCCTGAATGAAACGTCCATTATCATCATACTCGTAATAGCCTTTTCCCGATTTACGCCCTAAATAACCAGCTTCTGAAAAACGCTTTTGTGTGAATGCTGGTTTATATCTTGGATCGAAATAAAATGCTGCAAAAACAGTTTCTGTCACTGTATAATTAACATCGTTTCCAATAAAATCCATCAATTCAAATGGTCCCATTCTGAATCCTCCAAGCGTTTTTAAGCTCCAATCAATCGTTGCAAAATCTGTTATTCCTTCCTCATAAATTCTTAAAGCTTCACCATAAAATGGTCTTGCAACACGATTCACAATAAATCCAGGTGTATCTTTAGCTACTGCTACTACCTTTTTCCAATCGGAAATAGTTTTAACTGATTTGTCTAGAACTTCTTTTGATGTTTGAATAGCAGGAATAACCTCAACCAATTTCATTAAAGGTGCTGGATTAAAAAAATGAATTCCAACACATCTTTCCGGTTTGTTTAACGATGCAGCAATTGAAGCAATAGACAAACTTGACGTGTTTGATGCAATTATACAATCATCAGACACATAACTTTCTAATTCTGAAAAGACCTTTTTCTTAATGTCCAGATTTTCAATAATAGCTTCTATAGTTAAATTTGAATCAGCTAAATCTTTTAAATTATCAACATAAGAAATGTTGTTTTGTATTCTATTTTTATCGGCAGTATCTATTCTTCCTTTTTCAATAAGTCTATTCAATATTTTCTCTAACGAAATTTCAGCTTTATCTAAAGCAGCTTGATTCGTATCGAATAATTTCACAACACAACCTGAAGTTGCAGCAACTTGCGCAATACCACTTCCCATTGTTCCTCCTCCAATGATTCCTACATTCATATTATCTTCCTTTGAAATTTGGTTTACGCTTTTCTATAAAAGCAGCAACGCCTTCTTTATAATCTTCACTTTGGGCTGCTTCTATTTGTAATTTTGATTCTAAAGCCAATTGTTCTTCTAAAGTATTAGTCATAGATTGATTAAACAATTCTTTAATCATGCCTAGTGCTTTAGTTGGCATGCTGGCTAATTTTAATGCAAGTTTCCCAACTTCATCTTCAAAACTTTCTAAAGGAATCATTTTGTAAATCATTCCTAATCTTTCTGCTTCTTCAGCAGATATTTTATCACCTAACATAGCCAATGCCTGCGCTTTCTGAAATCCAATTAATCTAGGCAAAAAGAATGTACCAGCACTATCAGGAATTAACCCAATTAAGCTAAATGCTTGAATAAAACTCACTTTTTCGTGAGCAACAACAATATCGCAAGCCAAAGCAATATTTGCTCCTGCACCTGCTGCCACACCATTTATTGCGCCAATGATTGGTTTTTTAATAGCTCGAATTCTTGTAATTATAGGGTTGTAGTGTTCTTCTAGTATTTTTTTAAATCCTGGATTTAAATCTGGATCTGTAACTTCTTTTAAATCTTGACCTGCACAAAATGCTTTTCCGTTTCCTGTTAAAACGATAGCTCTAACTTTATCATTAGTTTCACAATCATCCAAAATTGATTGCAGTTGCAATGCCATTTCACGATTGAAACTATTAAACACTTCTGGTCTGTTGAGCGTTACATACGCCACATTTTGTTCAATTTTTAATAGAATTGAATTATTACTCATACCTTATATTTATTTGTCATTGCGAGTACGAAGGAAGTGGCAATCTTTATAATAGATTCTTCGCTTCGCTCTGAATGACAAAATTAAACTTTCATTTTTTGTTAATGAGATCCTGAACCAAGTTCAGGATGACAACAAATTGTCACTTCAAACATTTAAAATAATCGAAAGGTTCTTGACAATCCTCACATTGAAATAATGCTTTACATGCCGTTGAACCAAATTGACTAACTAATCTGGTGTTTTGTGAACCACAATTGGTACACTTAACGATTCTCTTTCCGTTTAGCAATACATCTTTATCAGCTTCGGCTTCTAAAGGTGCCGCTATTCCATAATCTTCTAGAGCTTTTCTTCCTCTTGGAGTAATCCAATCGGTTGTCCAAGCTGGATGCAAAATCAAATTAATTTCCGATTCATAGCCTGCATCCTTCAATGCAGCTTTAATATCGTCTCCAATGACATCCATTGCTGGGCAACCACTATAGGTTGGCGTAATTTCAACTTTAACTATATTGTTTATTATCACTGCTGAACGTACAACTCCCATATCCATAATGGACAATACTGGGATTTCTGGATCGGAAACCTGTTCCAGAATTGGAATTAAGATTTTGTCTATATGATGCTCTGTTGTTGTCATGTTACCATTCCATATTTGGATAAGCACGTTGCATGTATTGTAATTCAGCTAATAAATAGCCTAAATGTTCTGTATGAATTCCTTGTTTACCTCCTTTTTGGAAATATTTAGATTCTGGAACTTCAAGTGTTGCTTCCTGTAAAATTTCAGAAACTTTTGTATAATAAGTGTCCTTTAATTTTGTAACGTCTACTCCAACACCTTCATTAACCATTACTTTGTCAGCATCAGTAAGGTGAAACAACTCATCTGTATACGTCCATAAATCATCAATAGAATTTTTTATTCTAGAATGACTTTCTTCCGTTCCATCCCCTAATCGTTTTATCCAATCTGATGAAAATCGTAAGTGATAACTCACTTCCTTAATTGATTTTGTAGCAATTGCTGATAAGGTTAAATCTTGACTTTTTTGCAATTCTTGTAAAAACATATAATGATACATATCAAACAAAAAATGACGTGCCATAATATAAGCAAAATCTGTGTTTGGCTGTTCAACCAAAAGTACATTTACATATTCACGTTCTTTACGTAACATAGCAATATCATCTTCCGTTCTATTATCTCCTGCTATTTTAGCAGCATATTGATAGTAACTTCTAACCTGACCAAATAAATCCAAAGATATGTTTGTGCAGGCAATATCTGTTTCTAAACTTGGACCATGACCACATAATTCTCCCATGCGTTGCCCAAGAATAAGACTATTATCTGCAATGCCTAATATATATTTATAAAGTTGTTCTTTCATTACATGTGTTTTATCTCATCAGGTAAATTATAAAACGTTGGGTGACGATACACCTTATCTTGAGCTGGTTCAAATAGTTCTCCGTTATGCTCTGGATTTGAAGCTGTAATATGCTTTGATTCTACAACCCAAATGCTTACACCTTCATTTCTTCTTGTATAGACATCTCGTGCATTTTCTAATGCCATTTCTGCATCTACAGCATGTAGACTTCCAAAATGACGATGTTCTAATCCGTTTTTACTTCTTACGAAGACTTCCCAAAGTGGCCAGTTTTTTTTCATAATTTTATATTTAAACTGCTTGTTTTTCTTTTCTTTTTTGTTGTTTTTCGGCATATGACATAGCTGCATCTCTAACCCATGTTCCTTCTTCCCATGCATTAACTCTAGCTTTCATTCGTTCTTTATTACAAGGTCCATGACCTTTTACAACTTGCCAGAACTCATCCCAATCAATTGGTCCAAAATCATAGCCTTTCTTTTCTTCATTCCATTTTAAATCTGGATCAGGAATTGTTAACCCAATTAATTCAGCTTGAGGAACCGTCTGATCTATAAATTGCTGACGTAAATCATCATTTGTTTTACGTTTCAATTTCCACTTCATCGATTGTGCTGTATGTGGAGATTCGTCATCTTTAGGGCCAAACATCATTAGTGATGGCCACCAAAAACGATTTAAGGCATCTTGTGCCATATCTTTTTGTTCTTGTGCTCCTTCAGAAAGTTTCAACATAATTTCATAACCTTGTCGTTGGTGAAAACTTTCTTCCTTGCAAATTCTAACCATCGCTCTAGCATATGGTCCATAAGAGGTGCCACATAAAGCTACTTGATTTATAATAGCTGCTCCATCTACTAGCCAACCAATGGCTCCCATATCTGCCCAAGTAAGTGCTGGATAATTGAATATGGATGAATACTTTGCTTTACCAGAATGCAATTGCTCGAACATTTCATCTCTGGAAATACCTAAAGTTTCAGCAGCACTATATAAATACAGACCATGTCCACCTTCATCCTGAACTTTTGCTAATAATGCAACTTTTCGTCTTAACGAAGGCGCTCTAGTAATCCAATTACCTTCAGGCAACATTCCTACAATTTCGGAATGCGCATGTTGTGATATCTGTCTAATATGAGTTTGACGATATTTTTCAGGCATCCAATCTTTTGGTTCAATTTTATCATCACGAACGATACGTGCTTCAAATTGTTCTTCTAAATTTTTTATTTGTTCTTCACTCATTTTATAAGTTATTAGTGAATTGTTCTATATAATTTTTTAGATTCCTCGATTATGCTCGGAATGACAAATCGCTTAAACATCAAAATCGACAACAACTTTATCTGTTGTTGGAACTGCTTGGCAACTCAATACTAAATTTTGATTTACCTCATGTTCTTCTAATGCATAATTGACTTTCATTTCTACTTCCCCTTCTTTGACTTTACATTTACAAGTACTACAAACACCTCCTTTACATGCAAATGGTAAATCGGCTCCTGCACCTAATGCTGCATCAAGAATATTATCATATTCTTTAGTCATTGTGAAGAAAAATTCTTTCCCACCATCTATAATCGTAACGTTTGTCCCTTCAACATTTTGTTTTGCTAAACGTTCTGCACGTTTGATATCTTCTTCCGAAAGACCAGTTACAAACAATTCGAAATGAATTAACTCTTTTGGCAATCCCGCTTCAATAAGATAATTACTCACGTAATTCACCATTTGTTCTGGACCACAAAGAAAAACTTCGCTAGTATCTGGAATATCAATGAAGGTCTTTGTAAGAACTTTCATTTTTTCGTCGTCAAATCTTCCGTTAAAAAGATCTATATCACGACGTTCTGTGGTTAAGAAATAATAGATTTCTAATCTACCAAAATAGGTGTTTCTTAATTGTTCTAACTCTTCTTTAAAGATAATTGATTTTGCTGTTTTATTGACATAAAACAATTTACAAGTTGAATTAGGCTCTGCTTTAAGATGTGTTTTAATCATTGATAAAACTGGCGTAATACCACTTCCTGCTGCAAAA
>DFBO01000126.1 GCA_002366675.1 Flavobacteriaceae bacterium UBA3078 | reverse complement strand
AACATGAACTGGGAGGATATTGAAGCTAACAATTTAACTAAAGAAATACTAACACATTGGCAAAAGTTAGGAACTTTTAGAAGTAATCATCCAGCTATTGGGGCAGGAGTTCATAAAATGATAAGTGAACAGCCTTATGTATTTCAAAGAATTTATTCAACAACAAATTATACTGATGCAGTTGTTATTGGTTTAGATTTAAATGAAGGAGAAAAAGAGTTAAATGTAAGCTCTATATTTAAAGATGGAACAGTTTTAAACGATGCTTATTCTGGAATTGAAGTAGTTGTTAAAGAAGGTGTTGCTAAGTTAAATACACAAAACAACATAGTTTTATTAGAAATAAAAAAATAAAATGAAAATTTTTAAGATTGCCTTTGTTTTAATTGGTATTATATTGTTTTCTTGCTCAAAAGAAACAGTATTAGAAACCAAAATTTTATCGCCAGATTCTTCTGTTGAGATAGTATTTAATTTAACAGGTGATGGTCAACCTACTTATAAAATTATAGTTAATAATGAGGAAGTAATAAAAACGTCTAGTTTAGGATTTGATTTAAAGAACCAGTCTTCATTAAATAATAATTTCAAACTTATAAATTCTAATGTAAGTAGTTTTAGTGAAGTTTGGGAAATGCCTTGGGGTGAACAAATTGAAGTAGAGAATAACTATAATGAACTTAAAATTGAGCTTCAAGAAATCACAGATTTAAAACGAAAATTAAACATTGTTTTTAAAGCTTATGATGATGGAGTTGGCTTTAGGTATGAATTTCCTAAACAAGAAAACTTATCGGAAGTTTATATTACAAATGAAAATACACAATTTAATTTAACTGATAACCACAAAGTTTGGTGGATTCCAGGTGATTGGGATATTTACGAACACTTATATAGTACAACGCTATTTTCTAAAATTGATGCTAAAGAAAAAGCAAATCATAATGATTTAGCCCAAACATCAATTCCCGAAAACGCTGTAAATACACCAGTTACAATGAAAACAAGTAGTGGTTTTTATTTAAGTTTTCATGAAGCGAGTTTAGTTGATTATGCAGGAATGACTTTAAAAGTTGATACTACTAATTTATCAATGGTTAGTAATTTAGTTGGCTCAGATAATAACGATTATAAAGTTAAAAGAACCGTTCCTTTTCATACGCCTTGGCGTACTATTCAAATTTCTGAAAATGCAAGTGATTTAATAGAATCTAACTTGATTGTAAATTTAAATGAACCTAATAAGTTAGAAGATGTTTCGTGGTTTAAACCAACTAAATACACAGGTATTTGGTGGGAAATGCACCTTGGAAAATCTAGTTGGGATAAAGCTTCAGGAAAACATGGAGCAACCACTGAAAATGCAAAAGCATTTATAGATTTTTCAGCAAAGAATAATATTGGAGCAGTGTTAGTTGAAGGTTGGAATACAGGTTGGGAACATTGGATTGGTTTTGAAGATAGAGAAGGTGTTTTCGATTTTGTAACTCCATATTCAGACTACGATTTAGGAGAAGTTGTACGTTATGGAAAAGAAAAAGATGTTGAAATAGTAATGCATCATGAAACATCGGCTGCTACAGAAACTTATGAAAAGCAACAAGATACAGCGTATGCTTTAATGCAAAGTTTAGGAATACATACTGTAAAAACAGGTTATGTTGGAAAAATTTTACCAAAAGGTGAATATCATCACGGACAGTATATGGTAAATCAGTATAACAATGCAACTATTAAAGCAGCGAAATATCAAGTAGCAATTAATGCTCATGAGCCAATAAAAGCTACAGGTTTACGTAGAACATATCCAAATACTATTTCTAGAGAAGGATTACGTGGGCAAGAATTTAACGCTTGGTCTTCAGATGGTGGAAACCCACCAGAACATTTATCAATAGTTGCATTTACACGAATGTTAGCAGGTCCAATAGATTATACACCGGGAATTTTTGATATTAAATTTGATAAATACAAAAAAAACAACCAGGTAAATACAACCATTGCACAACAGTTGGCATTGTATGTTGTAATTTATAGTCCTGTACAAATGGTGGCGGATTTAATTGAAAATTATGAAGGAAATCCAGCATTGCAGTTTATAAAAGATGTTGGTGTAGATTGGCAAAAAACAAAGGTGCTTAATGGCGAAATTGGAGATTATGTAATTATTGCTAGAAAAGAAAGAAATTCAGAAAATTGGTTTGTTGGAGGAATAACAGATGAGAATAAAAGAGAAATGGATATTTCTTTTGATTTTTTAGATGCTAAGCAAGTTTATCAAGCTGTAATTTATGAAGATGGAAAAAATGCACATTGGGATAAAAACCCAACAGAATTAAATATTAGAAAAGTTGAAATTACAAATCAATCAAATTTAAAGTTAAAGCTAGCTCCGGGAGGAGGTTTTGCAATAAGTATTATAAAAAGTAAATAAAATGAAAAAAGTTGTATACAGTCTTTTAGTAGGAGTATTAGTCGTTTTTTTTAGTTGTAATCCCCAAAGTAAGAATAAGGAAGTAGAAATGAAAAGTAAAGAACATAAACAAGTTGTTTATCAGGTTTTTAC
>DFBO01000101.1:1625-4194 GCA_002366675.1 Flavobacteriaceae bacterium UBA3078 | reverse complement strand
ATACGACTATATAATTGTAGATACTGCTCCAACAATTTTGGTTACAGACACCATGTTAATATCACATTTATCTGATGCACATGTATATATTGTAAAAGCAAATTATACAGAAAAGAATTTATTAGAATTTTCAAAAGAACTAAATGAGTCAGGTAAATTAAAAAATATGGCTTATGTAGTAAATAGTGTTGGTGCTAGTAAGTCACATGGGTATGGTTATAATTATGGTTATGGTTATGGCTATAGTGACAAAAGTTAATTAAGCTTATGATTAGTTTATATTACTCCCTTTATTAAACCCGTTTTTATGTAAGCTATTTTTTTAGATAGCGACAACATATTTAACTAACAAATACCTGAAGCAATGAACACCATTTGGTTTTTTGATGATGTCAATTTATTTAAAATACTTTGTCCTCATAAATTCAAAGCATATAAGAACTGCCATAGTTTTGATATCTATAATAAAAAAGACTATATTTATTTTGAAGAGGATTCAGCTTCTAAAGTATATTTAATCGAAAAAGGTAAAGTGAAAATTGGTTATTATAATCAAGACGGAACTGAGGTGGTGAAAGCCATACTTACAAATGGAGAATTATTTGGTGAACAGGCCATTTTAGGTGAAAATATTAGAGAAGAGTTTGCGCAATCTTTAGATAACAAAACATCTATTTGTCCAATAAGTGTTGAAACCATGCATGATTTAATGCGTGACAATCAAACCTTCAGTTTTAAAATATATAAGTTTATTGGATTTAAGTTTAAAAAACTCGAAAGGCGATTGCAGTTGCTTTTATTTAAAGATGCTAAAACACGTTTAGTTGAGTTCTTAGATGAATTATGTGAAGAGTATGGTTATGATTGTGAAAAAACTGGCGACCATGTTATTAAGCATCCATATACTCAAAAAGACATCGCTTCTTTAATTGGCACATCTCGTCCAACATTAAACATTTTACTTCAGGAACTTAGAACAGAAAACTATATAGATTTTAACCGTAAAGAAATACGTATTATAAAAAAATCTGCTTAATGTTAGCTAGCTAACATTTTAAATCCTTACATCAACTTATTTTTGGATTATAAATTTAAAAATAAAAATGTGATGATTAAAAAAATGATTTTATCAGTATTAGCATTATCTGCTTTACTCGTTTCTTGTAGTAATGATGATGATAACAACGTGCCTCCTACAACTTCAAATTTAACATTAAACCTTTCAGGTCTAGAGTCTTTAGGGAATGATTTTGTTTACGAAGGTTGGATAATTGTAAATGGATCACCAGTTTCCACTGGAACATTTTCAAGTGTAACTTTTCCACAAACGTTTTCAGTAAACACGTCGCAACTTAATAGTGCGACAACATTTGTTTTATCTATTGAACCAGCAAACGATACTGACCCAGATCCAGCAGCTACTAAAATTTTAGCTGGAGATTTTTCTGGAGATTCAGCAAATGTAAATACTGGTATTGTTGGTGATTTTTTGAACTCAGAAGGTTCCTTCTTTTTAAGAACTCCCACAGACGAAACTGGAATGAATAATGGGAATGATGAAAATGGTATTTGGTTTGGAACACCTGGAGCACCACCAACACCAAATTTTGTTTTACCTACACTACCTGCTGGTTGGGTGTATGAAGGTTGGGTAGTTGGAGACTCAGGACCTTTAACTACTGGAACTTTTAATATGTTTGATATGGCTGACAATGGGGCTCCATTTAGCGAGACCTTGCAAGCTGGACCTCCAGTTCCAGGAGAAGATTTCTTTTTAAATCCGCCTACAGGAGAAACGTTTCCATTAGATGTTAGAAATAGAACAGTAGTTATTTCTATTGAGCCAGTTCCAGATAATTCACCTGCACCTTTTGCTATGAAGCCTCTTGTTGGTACAGCTGGAGATACTACAGCACCAGCTACGCATGATTTTGGATTAAACTTAGTGTCACTTCCAACAGGAATGGTAAGTAGATAATTACTTACATCGACTTTGTTTTTGTTAGTTTTAAAGCATAGTTTCGTCAAAGAGACTATGCTTTAATTTTTTATATGAAAAAACCAAAAATTAATATAAGTAACATAATATTTTTGCTAGTTATAGTATTATTAATAGTGCCACAAACTAGACAACCAATACAAATATTTCTTCATAAAGGGCTAGCTTTATTTGGTCCTTCTATTGTTGAAGAATCAAAAAGGAAAATATTGACTGACTATAATTGGCAATTAATAAATGATTCTGGTGAAATATTTGATTTTAATCAAGCAAAAGGGGAAGTCATAGTTATTAATTTTTGGGCAACTTGGTGTCCACCTTGCATTGCAGAAATGCCAAGTCTAGAATCTTTGTATAATTCGTATCATAAAGATGTTGTTTTTTTGTTTGTCTCTAATGAAAAACCTGAAGTTATTTCAAATTTTATAACTAAAAATAAATATAGTTTTCAATTTCATTCACCAAAATCAAAAAATCCAAAGTCTTTTGAAATAAGTTCAATTCCTAGAACTTTTATTATTGATAAAAAGGGAGGAATTGTAGTAGATAAAACTGGAGCTGCTAATTGGG
>DFBO01000101.1:0-1509 GCA_002366675.1 Flavobacteriaceae bacterium UBA3078 | reverse complement strand
GCGTCTACCAATTCCGCCACGTGCGCAAAATGAAAAAGCAATATAAATAAAAAAAGTTAAGCAATAGCTTAACTTTTTTTGTGACCGGGCTGGGGCTCGAACCCAGGACCCTCTCCTTAAAAGGGAGATGCTCTACCAACTGAGCTACCAGGTCATTTTGTAATTCTCTAACGAGGGTGCAAATATAGAATGTTTAATTAATAATCCAAACCTTTTTATTAGATTATTTTTCTTTTTTTCTTTTGTTACTTTGCATTTATATTTAGTCCAATTTTTAGATCAATTATGAAAATTATTTTAATAGGATATATGACTTCGGGAAAGTCTTTAATAGGCAGTGAATTAGCTAAAATTTTGGACATGAATTTTATTGACCTAGATGAATATATTGAAGAAAAAGAGGGCGATTCTATAAAAGAAATTTTTTCAAAAAAAGGAAATATTTTTTTTAGAAAAATTGAGAACACATTTTTGGAGGAAATTCTAGGGTTAAAAGATAATCTTGTTTTGTCACTTGGTGGTGGTACACCTTGTTTTGCTAATAACTTAGAGTTGATTCAAAGAACTGATGAGGCAAAATCGATTTATTTAAATGTATCGGTTAAAGAATTATCTAAAAGATTGATTGTTGATAGAGAAAATAGACCATTGGTCGCACATATTAAAACAGAAGAAGAGATGCTTGAATTTGTAGGGAAGCATCTTTTTGAAAGATTGTCATTCTACAATCAAGCAAACTATATGGTAGAAGCTAATAATTCAAAAGAAATAATTTTAGAAGATATTCTATTTAAGTTATTTTAGATAAGCTTTAAAGTCTTTGCCTTCAAGTATAACGTCGATATGTTCATTTAAAGAAGTAGATAAAGAAATACCTTTAAAATCTGCTTTAACAGGATATTTTTTGTGATTCCGGTTAACTAGCACTGCTGTTTTAAATTGTTTTAATGGAACTTCTAAAAAATGTTTCACACCATAAATTAAAGTTGTGCCAGAATTTAAAACATCATCGATTAAAACAACTGATTTATTTTCATATTCATTAACTTTTATTGATGTAATTATTTCTTTCCTAGGATTTTTTTTATCGATAACAACTTTACAAAGTACAGGAGAAATTGGTGATATTTTGTTTAATATGGTTTTTAACTTTTTTGCAAGAATATAACCATTACTATCAATTCCTGCTAAAATAACCTCAGTTTCATTAACATTGTTTTCATAAATTTGATAAGCTATTCGCATTATTTTATGATTTATTTCTTCGTGGTTTAAAATAATGTTCTTGGTTAAGGTCATGTTTAAAAGTTGTTTGTTCAAAGATAAAATACAATTTTAAGAATAAATTGTTTTTCACTCATTTTCTATTTGGTAATCATCGATATCTCTTCTATCTTTTTTAGTTGGTCTGCCAGTTCCTTTTTTTCTATAATAATCTTTAGAATATTTTAATAAGTCTTGAGCTTCAAATGCTTCTTTAGGAGTGGTGTCTACACGGTAAATATCAAC
>DFBO01000024.1:8823-14152 GCA_002366675.1 Flavobacteriaceae bacterium UBA3078 | reverse complement strand
TGTCAGGCTTTCAACTTAAAGTCTCTTATGTATTTTAAATAAACCCTTTAACTTTTTATAAGTCGCTTTAAAAAAAGCGGCTTTTTTTGTTAACAAATTCCGTTTTTTATCCTCGTAAATAATTGTATTTTTACGATTACAAAAACCAAATCATTAATGGGTAAAATAATCGCAATTGCTAACCAAAAAGGAGGTGTAGGTAAAACTACAACTTCAGTTAATTTAGCAGCATCATTAGGTGTTCTAGAAAAAAAAGTACTCCTTATTGATGCAGACCCTCAAGCGAATGCAACTTCTGGTTTAGGAATTGATGTTGAAACTGTTGAAATAGGAACTTATCAACTACTAGAACATACTAACAGTGTTAAAGATGCAATTATTAAAACCAATACTCCAAATCTAGATCTGATACCTTCACATATTGACCTTGTGGCTATTGAAATAGAATTAGTTGATAAAGATGAGAGAGAATATATGCTTAAAAAAGCATTACAAGATATAAAAAACAATTACGATTTTATTCTAATTGATTGCGCTCCTTCACTTGGCTTGTTAACCCTAAATGCCTTAACAGCAGCAGATTCTGTTATTATACCAATTCAATGTGAATATTTTGCTTTAGAAGGATTAGGAAAATTATTAAACACGATAAAAAGTGTTCAAAAAATACATAATCAGACCTTAGATATTGAAGGTTTATTATTAACCATGTACGATTCTCGCTTACGTTTATCAAATCAGGTGGTAGAAGAAGTACAAAAACATTTTAACGAGATGGTGTTTCAAACCATTATTCAAAGAAATGTTAGATTAAGTGAAGCTCCAAGCTATGGTGAAAGCATAATTAATTATGATGCCAGTAGCAAAGGTGCTTCTAATTACTTAAGTTTGGCAAAGGAACTTATAATTAAAAATCCCTAAAAATGGCGAAGGCAACAAAAAAACAGGCTTTAGGTAGAGGATTATCGGCTCTTTTAAAAGACCCTTCAAATGACATCTCATCAGTTCAAGATAAAAATGCAGATAAGGTTATAGGAAATATTGTAGAATTAGATATTAATTCTATAGAAATTAATCCATTTCAGCCAAGAACAAATTTCAATGAAGAAACGCTTAGAGAACTTGCTTCTTCTATAAAAGAGTTGGGAGTTATTCAACCAATAACTGTTAGAAAATTAGAATTCAACAAATTTCAATTAGTTTCTGGAGAACGTCGTTTTAGAGCTTCAAAACTTATAGGTTTAAAAACCATCCCTTCATACATACGTATTGCTAACGATCAAGAATCGTTAGAAATGGCTTTGGTTGAAAACATCCAAAGACAGGATTTAGATCCTATCGAGATTGCTTTATCTTACCAAAGATTGATAGACGAAATCAATCTAACTCAAGAGCAGATGAGCGAACGAGTTGGTAAAAAACGTTCAACCATTGCCAACTATTTACGTTTATTAAAACTAGATCCAATAATTCAAACTGGTATGAGAGATGGCTTTATTTCAATGGGTCATGGACGTGCCATTATTAATATTGAAGACCTATCAGTTCAACTAGATATCTACGAAAAAATAATAACAAACAAATTGTCTGTTAGAGATACAGAATCTTTAGTAAAATCTTATCAAAAAGATAAAAAAGTAAGTATCCCAGAAAAGCAAGACATTCCAAAATTCATAAAAAAAGGAACTAAAGAGTTTTCAGAATACTTTGGTCATAAAATACAAGTTAAAGTTTCAAAAAATGGGAAAGGTCAAATTAGTATTCCTTTCCATTCTGAAGAAGATTTTAATCGTATTATAAAACTTGTTAAACGTGCCAAATAAACTTGTCATATTATTTTTATTTGCATTTTGTTTCTCCTCTTTTGCTCAAGAAGGTAAAAAAGAGAAAAAAAATAAAATTACTCCTACAGAAGAACTTGTTGTAGAAACAGGACCTATTATTAAAGAGCCTATAGACCCATTAGCTCCTGCTCGTGCTGCATTTTACTCTGCAGTATTGCCTGGTTTAGGACAAGCATACAATAAAAAATATTGGAAAATTCCTATTGTTTATGCAGGTTTAGGTATAGGTATTTATTTCTATATAAATAACAATAATGAATACAATAGATATCGAGACGCATACAAACGTCGATTAGCAGGTTTTGAAGATGATGAGTTTTTTGGAACTGTTTCTACAGATGGTTTACAAGATGCTCAAAAAACCTATGGTAGAAATAGAGAGATCTCTCTTTTAGTTACCATAGCTATTTATGCTTTAAATATTGTTGATGCTAATGTTGATGCGCATTTATTACAATATAATGTAGACGACAACCTATCTTTCAAACCTCATTATCGAATAAATGAATTTGATAATACTGGAGATCTTGGATTAACTTTAAACTATAAATTTTAAAGTCATGAAAATTGCACTACTTGGTTATGGAAAAATGGGAAAAGTAATAGAAGACATTGCCATAGAAAGAGGTCACCAAATAGTTATTAAAACTTCAGATGAAAGTGGTTATGATATTACTCAAGCTGATGTCGCGATAGACTTTAGTGTGCCTCAAGCTGCTTTTTTTAATATTGCAAAATGCCTAAAACAAGGCGTTCCTATAATTTCTGGAACAACAGGCTGGCTGGACAAATACAATGATGCAGTTACTATTTGTAAAGAAAATAATGGTGCATTTATTTATGCTTCGAATTTTAGTTTAGGTGTAAACATCTTTTTTGAGCTGAATAAGAATTTAGCAAAAATGATGAGCAACTTAAAACAATATGATGTCTCCATTGAAGAAATTCATCATACCCAAAAATTAGATGCGCCTAGTGGGACAGCCATTTCATTAGCAGAAGGCATCATTTCGGAACATTCAGTGTATAATAAATGGCTTTTAAATGACATAGAAGAACAAACCATCCCTATTTCTGCCAAAAGAATAAATAATGTTCCAGGCACGCATATTATTGAATACAAAAGCAAATCAGATAGTGTAAACATCTCTCACACAGCACATAACAGACAAGGTTTCGCTCTTGGAGCAGTTGTAGCTGCCGAATGGATTCTGGATAAAAAAGGAATCTTTACAATGAAAGATGTGTTAAATATTGGTTAACACATAGAAAATAAGTAACATTATTAAGTGTCTTTACACTTATAAAACAAAAAATATAATTATGACATTTACGCAATTGTTTATTTTTCTTTTTATTATTCAAATAATACATGGATTAGGAACTTGGAAGCTTTATATTAAAGCTGGAAGACAAGCTTGGGAAGCCTTTGTTCCTGTATATAATGCTGTTATTTTAATGAAAATAATAAATAGACCTTGGTGGTGGACTATTTTACTTTTCTTACCAATAGTAAACCTGATTATGTTTCCTGTTGTTTGGGTTGAAACGGCTAGAAGTTTTGGAAGAAACTCTAATACAGATACTATTTTAGCAATTGTAACTTTAGGCTTCTATAATTACTATCTTAATTATGCTTTAGATTTAGAACATGTTAAAGACAGAAACCTTCATCCACAAACAGCTGCAGGAGATTGGGTAAGTTCTATTTTATTCGCCATAGTTGCAGCTACCATAGTACATACCTATTTTATTCAACCTTATACAATTCCTACTTCTTCTTTAGAGAAATCTTTATTAGTAGGAGATTTTCTTTTTGTAAGTAAGTTTCATTATGGCGCACGTGTTCCAATGACTACTATTTCTGCTCCAATGGTACACGACACGATTCCTGTATTAAAGAAAAAATCTTATTTATACGACGACCATTTAGAAAATAAAAACACAGCTTTTATTAATAAACTATCGTTGCCTTATATGCGTATTCCAGGCTTTCAAAAAATTAAACATAATGATATTGTTGTGTTTAACTGGCCAGTAGATACCATGTTAAATATGCGTTTTACAGATAGGAATCGTTATAAACCTATTGACAAAAAAACCAATTATGTAAAACGTTGTGTTGGTTTGCCTGGCGATTCTTTAGAAGTTAGAGATGGTTATGTTTATATTAATGGAAAGCAAAACCAATTACCAGATAGAGCAAAGCTTCAGTTTTCTTATAAAATTGAAACAAAAAATGGCCCATTTAATCCTGATCAATTAACCAAAAGATATGGTATTACTGATTTACCTCAATACAACCAAGATTATTCTTTAAGTTATTTCCCAGGTATTACAGATGAAACTCTAAATCAATTTAAGAATCATCCAAATGTTAAAAGCATAGAGTCTCTTAAACGTGAAAAAGGCCAACGTGAGAAAAGTGTTTTCCCTCATGACCCGAACTACAGTTGGAATAACGACTTTTTTGGACCTCTTTTTATTCCAAAAACAGGTGCTACCATAGATTTAAATTTAGATGTATTACCATTATATAAAAGAGTTATAACAGAATACGAAAACAACACACTACAAGTAAAAGGAAATCAAATTTTTATTAATGGTAAAATAGCAAACACTTACACCTTTAAAAAAGATTATTACTGGCTTATGGGAGACAATAGACATAATTCTCAAGATGCCAGATCATGGGGATTAGTACCTTTTGACCATGTAGTAGGTAAGCCAGTATTTATCTGGATGAGTTGGGATAGATTTGGTAAACCACGTTGGGAACGCTTCTTTACAACGGTTCATGGTAGTGGAAAAGCAACGTCTTACATCATTCCATTTTTAATATTATTAGTTGGTTGGTTTGGTTTTAATAAGTGGAGAAAACGAAAAAAAGCTAATAGTTAATTGTCTTGTCTTAAAGACGTTTAGCTGAAATAATTTCGTCAACTTAACAACAAACAAATGAACATCATTATCCATCCTACATATTTACCAAATGTGGCTCATTTTGTTGCAATGACAAATTCAGACGAGATTATATTTGAAATGGATGATAATTACCAAAAACAAACCTATAGAAATAGAACGTATATTTATGGAGCTAATGGTAAATTACAACTTAGTATTCCAATAATTCATTCGCAAAAAGAGAGACAAAAATATCGCGATATTAAAATTTATAATTCTGAAAACTGGCAATCTTTACATTGGAAATCTTTAGAAACTGCCTACAGAACTTCACCTTTTTTTGAATTTTACGAAGATGATATTCAACCTTTATTTACAGAAAAATTTGACTTCCTTTTAGATTTTAACCTGAAGTGCCTAGACGCTATTTTTGAGTGCTTTCAAATAAATTTAAACACCTCCAAATCTCAAGTTTACGAAAAGGAAGTTGTAAATAAAACAGATTTTAGATTTTTAGCTAATGCTAGAAAAGAAAAACCATTTAACTTTGATTCCTACACGCAAGTGTTTAATAACAAACA
>DFBO01000024.1:0-8799 GCA_002366675.1 Flavobacteriaceae bacterium UBA3078 | reverse complement strand
TAGAATCTCAATCAATTGATTTGTAATGCTACAACCAATAATACATTATAGCATTCATATTTTAGTTCCTTTAATAGTCGCTTTAATATTTTTTAAGCAACATTGGTTAAAAGTCTATTTAATTATGTTAGCCTGTTTTGCAATTGACATTGATCATGTTCTAGCAAATCCAATGTTCGATCCAAATAGATGTAGCATCAATTTTCACCCTTTACATTCTTATTATGCTATTGCTATTTATGCCATTTTATTAATTCCTAAGAAGACTAGAGTATTAGGATTAGGACTCGTTATACACATCCTGGCAGATAGTGCTGACTGTGCCTTAATGTAACTTAAAAGAAGCAAAAACTGGATAATGGTCAGAATACTTATTATCAAATGTTTTAAATTCTGTAATTTCAAATTCTTTATTGGCAAAAATAAAATCGATTCTTACTGGAAAAAACTTAAAATCGTAAG
The DNA here is from genome assembly GCA_002366675.1 of Flavobacteriaceae bacterium UBA3078. Classification (GTDB taxonomy): domain Bacteria; phylum Bacteroidota; class Bacteroidia; order Flavobacteriales; family Flavobacteriaceae; genus Xanthomarina. The sequence goes on along the minus strand of DFBO01000024.1, from coordinate 8,337 downwards.
TTCTACCAAATCCATTTCCAGCAATTTTAAAAGCATCTTCTAAATTGCCTTTAATTTCTTTATAAACATAAGAAAATGCTGTATTGTTAAAATCGCCACAGATAATCATCTTAAAAGGTGATTCTTCTTTATGTTTTATAAACAATTCTGCTTGATTCTGTTGCATTTTAAACGTCTGCTCTACACGTTTTAAGAGCCTGTCTGAATCTTCCTGTTTCAACTTTTCAACATTAGCATCAATATGAAGCGATTGCAAATGCACATTATAAACTCTAAGCGTATCTTGGTTTTTTACAATATCAACAAATATGGCATTATTAGACGTATTTGGAAATTCTACTGAACCCGAATTAATAATAGGATATTGTGAAAAAATGGCTTGTCCGTATTTCACCTTATTTCCAGAAAGCTTTTCAAATTTATATTTAAAAAAAGATAAATCAATATTTTTATGTGGATGGTATTCCTGGATACTTAAAACATCCGGAGATTTTGTTTTTATAAAATCTACCATTTTACTTTCAATGCCTTTCTCTGGAATCCATTGGTATAAATTAAACAGGCGTACGTTATAATTCATTACAGAGAGGTCTGTTGATTCAGAATCTCCATCTGATGAAGAAAATTTATAAAGCGAACCCAAGGTAAAATAGCCAATAATTAAAACTAATAAGGAAAGAATTAGTTGCTTTTTAAGTTTTATTAACCAGTAAATAAAAAACAACACGTTGGTTAATATTATAAAAGGAACTCCTAGGCTTAGAACAGAAAGAATTGCGAATGTTTTTGGTGGAAAAAAAGGCAATATATAAGATAACAAAAGCATGGTTGCAACTAAAGCATTTACAGCATAAATTATTTTATCGATAAGCTTTAGATTCTTCATAAATACAAACTATTATTTACCAGCTTTAAATAAAAATTCTTTTTCTTCTTTTGTTAAACTATCATAGCCACTTTTGCTAATTTTATCTAAGATAACATCAATTTTCTTTTGCTTATTAAACTCGTTAAATTCAGTTTTAGAATAACCAGCAACTTTCTCACTTTTCTTTTTATGAACTGTTTTTAATGGTGACTTTTCAGATTTTTTAAACAAGCTAACAAACCAATCCATAAAACGCTCAAAGCCCTTCCCTATATCATTTCCTTTACGCAATTGTGTTGCATAAACATAGCCTAAAGCTGCTCCTCCTAAATGAGCTAGATTTCCTCCTGAGTTCAACCCGAAAAGCCCTAAAACATCAATAACTACAATAGCTACTCCAAGATACCATAACTTTAAATTAAAAGTAAAAAAACGAACTTCCATGTTTGGCATATAAGCACAAAGAAAAATCAGTAAAGCCCTAACTCCAGCTGAAGCACCTACTAACCTACTACTTGTATCGAAAAAAGAAGGTATTACATTATAGCCAAATAAAAACAGTAAACCACCAAATATGATTCCTAAGAAATAGACATTCAATCCAAGTTTTAAAGGAAACATATTCGAAAACATGCGACCTATAAAATATAACCAAAGCATATTAAACAGAATATGCCAAAAATCATAATGAGTAAAAGCATAAGTAATAATACTCCATGGCTTCATTATAAAACTCGAGAAACTACTTGGCAATTCTAACCAACTTAAACTAGTATTGACATTTAACGATACCTTTAGAATTAATCCAATAAAAAAAATAATAAGATTAACAGCTATTATTTTTTCAAACACATTTAAGTTCTGTAGCTTGTCTTGTATGTCTTTGTTTAATGTTGTCATATTAATTCCAACGATTTTTATTGAATTGTGTTTTCTTCCAGTACCACATAATCAAGAAACCAGTTAATGCACCTCCAATATGTGCTACATAAGCTGTATTACTTGGACTGAAAAAAGATTGACCAGTTACAGCAGAAATTAAATCTAATGCTATTATTCCTGGAATAAAATATTTGGCTTTAATTGGTACTGGCAAAAAGATAAGCATCAATTTAGATTCAGGATATAACATCCCGAAAGCTACCATAACTCCCATGATGGCTCCAGATGCTCCTACCATAGTGCTATTAAAAACGCCTACAAAGTTTTGAATTTGTTCTTGATTTAAAAATTGACTCCAACGTGTATCATAAACACTATAGCCAGATTTTAAGGTTTCAATAGTTTGTGTTTGGTCAAAACCAGCTCCATTAAGAATATCCATTCCAGAAATAAATCTGAAATAATAATAACCTATCATACATAAAGCAGCTCCCAATCCTGAAGATATATAAAAGAACAAGAATTTTTTGGCACCAAAACGTTCTTCAACAGCAGTTCCAAACATCCAAAGAGCAAACATATTAAAGAAAATATGCATAAAACCTCCATGCATAAACATGTGTGTAATTATTTGCCAAGGCTGAAAAGCTTCATTCTTTGGAAAATGCAATGCAAACCAATCGTAAAACAAAGTACCTCCACCAACGGCTAAGGTTCCTATAAACATAACGACGTTTATAATTATTAAATGTTTTACAGTATCTGTAATTTTGTTCATCATATTTAAAAATACTTAAATAAATTTTCTCTCTAATTCATCTACAGGTAACGTAATGAATGTTGTTTTATTTGTTGGCGACATATTTGGTTCCTTACAACCAAACAAACTATTTACTAAATGTTCCTGTTCCATAACAGAAAGCGATTGTCCTGTTTTTATGGCCAAGCTCTTAGCCATAGACTTGGCTAACAAATCTGTAGAACTAAAATTACTATCTGGAACTTCGTTCTGAATATCGTTTATTAATTGTTCCAAAATAACTGAAACTTCGCTCTCAGGAACACTTACTGGAACTCCAGAAATTTCAATACTATCTTCCGACATGTTAGAGAATTGAAAACCAGTATGCTCTAAATCCTGCTTTACTTGCTTGATAATTTCTACTTCTTGAGTTGAAAAATGAAGCTGAACAGGAAATAATAATTGCTGACTCATACTTTCTTTAACAGTAATGTGTTGTAAAAAATCTTCGTATAACACACGTTGATGCGCTCGATGCTGGTCGATAACCAACATTCCAGACTTTATAGTACTTACTACATATTTATTTTGAAGTTGAAACGTGGTTTGCTTGGTTTCAACTTGAGAATCGTCTTTAAAAATAGAACCTGTTTGTTCTTCGCTTTCAAATTGAACACTACTAAAATCTTGTTGTGTTTTTGTGCCTTTTGATTCTAAACCAACATACAAACTATCCCAATTCATTGGTGTTTGCCTTTTAAAGGCTGTTGTTTGTTTTCCTAGAATCTGTTTTTCCTCAAATGGATTATAGGCTCTATCTACTTCAATTTTTGGGGTATTTGGATTGCTTACATCTTTATAGTTATAAGGTGTATCTAGATTTGAGTCTCTTTCAAAATCTAATACTGGAGCAATATTAAATTGCCCTAGACTATGTTTTACAGAAGCACGCAAAATAGCATATAACGTGTGTTCATCATCAAACTTAATTTCAGTTTTAGTAGGATGAATATTAATATCTATGGTTTGAGGATTTACTATCAAGTTTAAAAAATAACTTGCATGAGTACCATCTTTTAGAAGGCCATCGAACGCAGAACTAATTGCATGATTTAAATAAGCACTTTTAATAAACCTGTTATTAACAAAAAAGTATTGTTCTCCTCTAGTTTTCTTAGCATATTCAGGCTTTCCAACAAACCCTGAAATTTTAACGACTTCTGTTTCTTCGTTTACTGGAACCAATTTCTCGTTGGTTTTTACTCCAAAAATATTTACTATGCGTTGCCTGTAATTACTTTCTGGAAGATTAAAAACCTCTCCTCCATTATGATACATGACAAACTGAATATTTGGATGTGCTAAAGCTACTCTATGAAACTCATCAATAATATGACGTGTTTCCACTGGATTCGATTTTAAAAAATTACGTCTGGCAGGAATATTAAAAAATAAATTTTTAACTGCTATAGAAGTTCCTTTAGGAGTAACAATAACCTCTTGTGAAACTACGTCGCTACCTTCAATAACAATTTGGGTTCCTACCTCATCTGACTCTTGTTTGGTTTTTAACTCAACATGAGCAATGGCAGCAATACTTGCTAAAGCTTCACCACGAAAGCCTTTGGTATGTAATAGAAATAAATCTTCGGCAGTACGTATTTTAGACGTGGCATGACGCTCAAAACTTAAACGAGCATCTGTAACACTCATACCTGAGCCGTTATCAATTACTTGTACTAAAGTCTTTCCAGCATCTTTAATTATGAGTTTTATAATTGAAGCTTTGGCATCAATAGCATTCTCCATAAGTTCTTTAACAACCGAAGCTGGTCGTTGTACAACTTCTCCTGCTGCAATCTGGTTAGCTACATGATCTGGTAATAATTGAATAATATCTGACATGAGCGCTTCTAAAAGAATATGGATAAATCGAAGTCAATAATAAATAGGAAGATTAAAATTAAGATTCCAATAATAATTAAAACCCTTTTATTTACTGCTTGGTCTTGATTACTTTTATAATCGTTAATTGCAGTAACTAACTTACCTTTCAACCCTTTGTTACTACCAACTGTGGTTCTAAAATCGTCGAACTTATGTTTTATTTCATACGGATTGCCTTCACCTTTATAATGTCTAGGTGTATAACTATACGCTTTATTTTTTCTTGTCTTAAAAATCCCCATATTATCTACTATTCATAACCACTTAAAAAATACCAAAACACTAATACAGCTATCAAAAACAAGACCATAAACAATGGTGATGTCAAGATACTACCTTTTCGTGTTCTTGACTGTTTTAATTCTTGCCATTTTGACTCCATATCTCGATCTTGATTCTCATCAATATCATTTTGATATTTTGGCTTGATATTAAATTGTCTATTCTTTTTGAATATTGCCACAATAATTACGTTGATACACTTCAAATGTACTTAAAATACAAAGAAATTACAGTTTTGAAATGCCAAAAATTGTTAACAAAATAGTATCAACAAATTTCTAGATGGCTAAATGGAAGGTTATTCTAAAAAGACTAAGCCTTTTTATTAAGCGCTACCATTTTTATGGCAGCAATAGCAGCTTCGGTACCTTTATTTCCATGTTTTCCACCAGACCTATCTATTGCTTGTTGTAAATTATTGTCTGTAAGCAAACAAAAAATAACAGGTATTTCGTGTAGAATATTTAAATCTTTAATGCCTTGAGATACAGCTTCGCATACAAAATCGAAATGTTTGGTTTCACCTTGAATAACACTTCCTATTGCAATTACAGCATCAACCTGTTGTTCTTGCATTTTTTTGCATCCGAAAATTAACTCGTAACTACCAGGTACATTCCAACGTAAAATGTTAGTTGCAGACACTTGGTTTTCAATGAGTGCATTATAAGCACCTTGAAATAAACCCTCTGTAATAGTATCATTCCATTCTGAAACAACAATCCCAAACCGAAAGTCTTTCGCGTTTGGGATTGTAGCTTTATCGTAATCTGATAAATTTTTATTTTCTGTTGCCATGTTTACTTTCTAAAAAAGTAGAAAATTTTATTTATTAGCCAAAGCTTGTGCTTTACCTATAAAAACATCAATATTAGTAGCTTCTGTTGAAGATGCATAATTTTCCTTGATATCCTTAAAATATGTAAGCGCTTTATCTGTTTTTCCTAATTCTAAAGCTATAACACCAGCTTTATGTAAATATAAAGGCGTTGTAAACTCATTCGCTTTTAATTTAGCAGCTTGCTCATAATAACCTAAAGCATCTTCTGGCTGATTTAACTGCACAAAAGCATCACCAATACTACCTTTAGCCATTGGAGCTAAAACTTGATCATCGCTAGAAAATTCGCCTAAATAAGAAATCGCATTCTTATAATCTTTTAAATTTAAATAAGCCATTCCTGCATAATAGTTAGCAATATTACCTGCTTTTGTTCCACTATATTCTGAAGCTATGTCTAGCATCCCTAACTTACCTTCACCTCCATTAAGAGATAAAGTATATAGAGAATCACTTGCTGTTCCAGCAACTGCTTCATTAAAATATTTCTTTGCTTGGAATATTTCGTTCATAGCTTCGCTTTGTTTTGGCTTGGCTATAAATTCTTTAAAACCTAAATAACCTAACACCACAGCAGCTACTATTCCAATAATTATGAAAATGTATTTTTGATTAGCAATAACCCAATCTTCCGTTTTAGAAGCAGATTCATCTAATGTATTAAAAACTTCAGCAGTTGTAGAGTGATCAACAATATCATGTTCTTTTTCCTCTTTCGTTGCTGGTTTATATCCTCTTTTCTTATAAGTTGCCATATATTCTAAATTAATGCGTGGCAAAAATATGATTTTTCTTCATATATAAAAGCCTATTTATTTGTTATTTTTCAATAATTTGCACAACTTATTCATTTAAAAATTCAAAACCATCTTTAAGCAACTTTTTTATGATTTTAAAATCACTTTCATTACTTAATTATAAAAATTTTGAAAGTCAGTCTTTTGAGTTCAATAACAAGATAAATTGTTTTGTTGGAAACAATGGTGTTGGCAAAACTAATGTCCTTGATGCTATCTATCATTTATCTTTTGGAAAAAGCTATTTTAACCCTATAGCCTCCCAAAACATTAGGCATAACGAGAGTTTTTTTGTAATAAATGGAGATTATGAAAAAGAAGACAGCACAGAAAAAATTGTTGTTAGTTTAAAAAAAGGTCTGAAAAAAATTATTAAACGTAATGGTAAAATTTACGATAGATTTAGCGACCACATTGGTTTTTTGCCACTTGTTATCATTTCGCCAGCAGATAGAGATTTAATTATTGAAGGGAGCACGACAAGACGAAAATTTATGGATAGTGTGATCTCTCAAAGCGATAAAAACTATCTAAACACCTTAATTAATTATAATAAAGTGTTGGTTCAGCGAAATTCTCTATTAAAATATTTTGCCTTAAACAACACTTATAATTCTGATACGTTAGAGATTTACAACAAGCAACTTGACGAATATGGCACAGTAATATTTGAAAAAAGACAGCTTTTTTTAGAAACATTTATTCCTATATTTAAAGAGCGTTACCTAGCTATTAGCAATGGAAATGAGCAAGTAAATTTAATTTACAACAGCGATTTAAAAGAAGATACTTTAGAGACTCTTTTAAAAAGGTCCATTAATAAAGATAAAGCACTTCAATACACAAGTGTAGGAATCCATAAAGATGATTTAGTTTTTGAAATAGAAGGTCATCCAATTAAAAAATTTGGGAGTCAAGGACAGCAAAAATCTTATTTAATAGCTTTAAAACTGGCACAATTCGATTTTATTAAAGCCCAAAGTGCCGTGAACCCTATTTTATTATTAGATGATATTTTTGATAAATTAGACGAACAACGTGTGTCTCAAATTATTAAATTAGTAGATGATGAGAATTTTGGACAATTGTTTATTAGCGATACGCATGCAGATAGAACAGAAAATGCTGTAAAACAAGTGCATCAATCTTATGAGATATTTAAATTGTAAAATAAGAACACAGACTAAAAAATAGAGAGAAAAGACAAAAGTCAATTTTTCTTGATACTTGATACTTGATACTAAATAAAATGAATTCAAAACACGTCTTATACATTCTTGGGATACTATTACTTAACAGCTGTTCTAATAATCCTGAAACTTTTGTGGAACACCTTGAAGGTTATTGGGAGATTGAAGAAGTTACCTTAGCAGATGGCTCCAAGAAAAGCTACACCTATAACAACACAGTAGATTATATAGAAATCTCTGATAGTTTAGCTGGTTTTAGAATAAAAGTAAAACCTCTTTTCGATGGGTCTTACGAAACATCAAAAGACTCCGAACAGTTTACTATTAAAATAGAAAACGATAGTTTAAACCTCTATTATAAAACACCTTTCGACACCTGGAAAGAAACTGTTTTGCTAGCAACGGAAGACCAAATTAAAGTGATTAATAAGAATAAAGCTGTATTTTTATACAAACGTTTTATACCTATAGACATAGAATAATGGCAAAACGAAATAACGAAAATCTAAGCATTGCTGATGCTTTAAAAGAATTTGTAGAAACCAACAAATTAGAACATGGTTTAGATGTGGTAAATGTTAGAGACACCTGGAAAAGCATGATGGGTAATGGCGTAAATAATTACACTACAGATATCCAGTTAAAAAACAATACGTTATATGTCCAATTAAGTTCCAGCGTTTTAAGAGAAGAGCTTAGTTATGGCAAAGAGAAAATAATAACTCTTTTAAATGAATCTCTTGGAAAAAAAGTGATATCAAAACTAGTTTTGCGATAAAATGAGTTAA
>DFBO01000178.1 GCA_002366675.1 Flavobacteriaceae bacterium UBA3078 | reverse complement strand
CTCTACTTGCTGCTATTTCAGAACCACGTTGAAACAATTTTCTGGTGTAATCTTCCAACACCAAATAATCGGTTTCAGAAACAATACCACGTTTCAGGATATCTTCACGAGAAATATCTTCGTCGTGGTCTCCCATCTCAGCTTTGGTAGCTGGTGTTATTATTGGATTAGGAAATGCATCGTTCTCTTTCATACCTTCTGGCATGACAACACCACAAAGCACACGCTTCCCTGCTTTATATTCTCTGGCTGCATGGCCAGACATATACCCACGAATTACCATTTCCACTTTAAAAGGCTCACATAAATGTCCTACAGCCACATTTGGGTCTGGAGTTGCTATAAGCCAGTTGGGAACTAAATCTTCTGTGGCTTTCATCATTTTAGTCGCAATCTGATTTAGTATTTGCCCCTTGTATGGAATCCCTTTTGGCATCACCACATCGAAAGCTGAAAGCCTATCTGTAGCGACCATAACCAGTAGATTATTATCTATTTTATAGACTTCGCGAACTTTTCCTTTGTAAACACTTTTTTGATTTGGAAAATTGAAATTGGTATCTGTAATGGTGTTGTTCATCTTTAATATTGGTTGTCATTACTAGGAGTGAAAAGACGTGGTAATCTCTACTTATTTGAAAGATTGCCACAACAAAATTCAATTTATTTAGCAATGACGTTTGTATTTATTTAATATAGTTCTTGAAAACTATTTACTCTCTGTTCTCTATACTTTTATAAGCTTCAATTACTTTCTTAACTAGTTTGTGACGAATTACATCTTTATCGTCTAAGAATATCATTCCAACTCCATCTACATTTTTTAAAATCAATAAAGCTTCCTTTAGCCCAGAAATTGTACGCCTAGGCAAATCTATTTGTCCTGGATCTCCAGTCAATAAAAATTTCGCGTCTTTACCCATTCTGGTTAAAAACATTTTCATTTGTGCATGTGTAGTATTTTGTCCTTCATCTAAAATAACAAAAGCATGATCTAACGTACGACCTCTCATAAATGCTAAAGGTGCAATTTGTATCGTGCCATTTTCAATATAATGTGCTAATTTTTCAGCAGGAATCATATCTCTCAACGCATCATAAAGAGGTTGCATGTATGGGTCTAATTTTTCTTTTAAATCTCCAGGGAGAAATCCTAAATTTTCACCAGCTTCAACTGCTGGACGTGTTAAAATAATACGCTTTACTTCTTTATTCTTTAATGCTTGAACTGCTAGAGCAACTCCTGTATATGTTTTACCCGTTCCTGCTGGACCAATGGCAAAAACCATATCGTTTTTACGCATTAGTTCAACCATTTTTCTCTGGTTGGCTGTTTGTGCTTTTATTAATCGACCATTAACACCATGAACAATCGTTTCTCCACTTTCTTTACTAGTAGCATAATCGTCTTTACTTTGGCTAGTAAGCACACGTTCAATAACATTTTCGTCTAGTTTGTTGTACTTAATATAATGCTCCATAAGCATGTTAAATCGCCTATCGAATTCTTCAAGAAGATCTTCGTCTCCATAGACTTTAATTTTAGTTCCTCTGGCTACGATTTTAAGTTTTGGAAAGTGCTTTTTTAATAGTTCAATATTTGTGTTTTGTGCTCCAAAAAACTCTTTTGGAGATACTTCTTCAAGTTCGATAATGATTTCGTTCAAAAGCTATGGGATTTAATTAAATTTATCAATTAAGATTTATTAGATTTGTGCTAGAACAAAGCTACACAATTTTAGTGTGAGTTACCTTAAAAAAATATCAACAATTAATCTATGGCAATCATAACTTTAACAACAGACTTTGGGGAGAAAGATCACTTTGTTGGCGCAGTTAAAGGAGCTATTTATAGTGAATTGCCAGATGTTAAAATTGTTGATATCTCTCACTCTATTTCTCCATTTAATATTCCAGAAGCTGCATATATTATTAGAAATGCTTATAGTAGTTTTCCTAAAGGCACCATACATATTATTGGAATAGATTCTGAAATGCATGTCGAGAACAAACATGTTGCCATTAAACTTGACGATCATTACTTTATTTGTGCCAATAATGGGATTATGAGTATGCTTTGTTCTGATATTTCTCCTGAAAAAATTGTTGAAATAAACATTCATGATAGAATAGAAACCAGTTTTCCAGCATTAGATGTTTTTGTAAAAGTTGCTTGCCATATTGCACGTGGTGGAACTTTAGAGGTTATTGGTAAAATAATTGAAACTATAAAACCTATTAAAAACATCATTCCTTTTATAAATGAAGATCAAACACAAATTATAGGAAGTGTTATTTATATAGACAATTATGGGAATGTAATTACCAATATTAAACAATCGTTTTTTGAATCGGTTCAAAAAGGTCGAGATTTTGAAATTTCAGCAAGAAACCACAAATTCAAAAAAATATATTCAAAATATAGCGATATCGTTAATTTTGAAACTCCAGTAGAAAAAAGAAACGACGAAGGAAGAGGTTTGGTTGTATACAACTCATCTAAATATCTTGAAATTGCAATCTATAAGAGTAATAGTCTAACTTCAGGAAGTGCTTCTACGCTTATGGGTTTAGATTTAATGGATACAGTAACTGTTAACTTTCTAAAAAAATAAAATTAGTTATGTTTGTACGTATAGTGAAAATGAGTTTTGAAGAATTGCATATTGAAACCTTTCTTGAAAATTTTCATTTAAATAAAGAACACATACGAAATTTTAAAGGTTGTCGTTTTTTAGAATTGTATAGAGATAAAACAAATCAAAATATATTTTTCACTTATAGCTATTGGAATACTGAAGCAGATTTAGAAGCTTACAGACATTCCAATTTATTTAAAAACGTGTGGAGTAAAACAAAACCTCTTTTTAATGCCAAACCAGAAGCCTGGAGTGTGGATAAAGTGGCGTCATTAGAATAACGATTTTTGATTAACGATTGAAGATTTTTGAATTATTAAATTTAACCTTTGAATTAAGAACATGTTCGCCATACTAAGAAAAGAAATAAACTCATTTTTTGCCTCGCCAATCGGTTACCTGGTTATTGCACTTTTTCTTTTATTAAATGGCTTGATTTTATGGCTCTTTAAAGGTGAATTTAATATTTTAAATAACGGTTTTGCAGATTTATCTTCGTTTTTCTTATTAGCTCCTTGGGTTTTAACTTTCTTAATTCCTGCTGTAACTATGCGTAGTTTTAGCGATGAGAAAAAGCAAGGAACTCTCGAACTTTTACTTACCAAACCTATCTCCTTATTCAATATTGTTTTAGGGAAGTATTTTGGAGCTTTCATCTTAATTCTTATTGCACTTCTTCCAACACTATTATACGTTTACACTGTTAATCAATTAGGAAATCCTATTGGGAATCTAGATGTTGGTAGTACTTTAGGTTCTTATTTTGGGTTACTTTTTTTAGTGGCTGCTTATACTGCTATTGGGCTTTTTACCTCGTCTTTATCAGATAATCAAATAGTTTCATTTATTGCTGCAGTATTTATTTGTATTCTATTTTATATAGGTTTTGAAGGCATTTCGGATATGTTTTCCAGCACATTTGTAGAACAATTAGGAATGAGCACTCATTATAAAAGTATGAGTCGTGGTGTATTGGACACAACAGATATTATTTACTTTTTAAGCATCACGATGTTTTTTATGTTTCTTACAAGCAAACGCATAAAGAGTCAAGGTGTTCAGAAAAAGGAAGTGACTATTTTAATTGGCATTCTAATTGGTTTATTGGCTTTAAATATTATTTCAAGTAATTTTTACAAGCGTTTCGATTTAACATCAGATCATAGATATACACTTAGTGAATCTGCCTTAAATATTATTGAAAACGTCGATTCTCCTATTGTTGTAGATGTGTATTTAGATGGAGAAGATTTCCCTTCGGAATTTAGACGTCTTCAATTTGAAACCAAACAAATTCTAGAAGAGTTTTCTGCATCAAACAATCAGGTGATTTTTAATTTTATAAACCCACTAGAAGACGAAGCAAGTAGAGATATTAACATTAAACGCCTTAATAGTCGTGGTTTAACACCTATGCAATTAAGCGTAGAAGAAAACGGGAAAAGTAGTCAAGCAGTTATTTTTCCTTGGGCTTTGGCGAGTTATAACGATGTAACTGTAAAGATTCCATTGGTAAAAAATAAAATTGGAGCATCGCAACAAGAATTAGTAAACCACTCGGTTCAGCATTTAGAATATGCTTTTGCTGATGGTTTTAGCAAGCTTGTAAATCCTAGAAACAAAAAAATTGCTTTTCTAATTGGTAATGGCGAATTAAAAGGACGCTATATTGAAGATTTCCTTAAAACAGTTTCAGAATACTACAACCTAGCTCCTTTTACTTTAGATAGTGTTACTAGAAATCCTAAAAAAACGCTTGAACAATTAAAAGATTTCGATCTGATAGTTTCTGCCAAGCCAACTCAAGCTTTTTCTGAAAACGAAAAGTTTGTTTTAGACCAATATACCATGTCTGGAGGAAAGAGTCTTTGGCTTATAGATGCTGTTGCCATGGAAAAAGATAGCCTCTTTAATACTGGAAAAAGCGTGGCCATTGCTAGAGATTTAAATTTAACAGATTTCTTCTTTAAATATGGTGTTCGAATCAATCCTGTCTTGGTAAACGACCTCTACTCTGCTCCAATAACGTTAGCAATTGGTGAAGGAAGCGAATCTCGCTTTCAACAGTTTCCTTGGTTTTATTCTCCTTTAGTAAATCCTAAAGGACAGCATCCTATTGTTAATAATTTAAATTTGGTGAAGTTCGATTTCACAAACCAAATTGACACGTTAAAGAACGATATTAAAAAAACGGTTTTACTTAAAAGTTCCATCCTTTCTAAAACCGATGGTACACCAAGGGAGATTAGTTTGGAAATGACTGCTGAAGAACCTGATCCAAAATTATATATTAAACCTTATCAAAACTTAGCTGTTTTATTGGAAGGCGAATTTACTTCTGTATATAACAATCGTGTAAAGCCATTTCCTCTTTCTTCAGCGAAAATCAAAAGCACTCCAACCAAAATGATTGTCATTGCAGATGGAGATATTATGAAAAATGAATTAGGGAAAAACGGTCCAATTGAACTGGGTTTCGACCGAAATTCAGGTCAACTTTATGGCAATAAAGAGTTTTTATTGAATGCTGTTAATTTCCTCCTTGATGACAACGGACTTATAAACATTCGTTCCAAAGAAGTAACTGTTGCTTTTTTAGATATAAAAAAAGTAGCAACTCAAAAAACCAAATGGCAACTTATAAACATCCTACTACCACTAGTATTATTAGGCATTTTTGGTTTTGTTTTTAATTATATAAGAAGAAAAAAATATAGCAGGTAAATGTTAATAAGTTTGTTTCCTTTATTAGTGGTTAAACAATATATTTGTAATAGTAATTAAACGAACATAAAACGTATTTAATATACATGAAATTTATAGTATCAAG
>DFBO01000219.1:12467-12918 GCA_002366675.1 Flavobacteriaceae bacterium UBA3078 | reverse complement strand
ATCAATTAAATGACATTGAGAAAGCGCTTGTCTTTCTTTATTTAGAAGACAAAAACTATAGAGAAATTAGTGAAACAATAGGAATTAGCGAAGTGAATGCAAGAGTAAAAATGAATCGAGTGAAAAACAAATTAAGGACTATTTTAAATCCGTAACATATGGATGAATTAGAATTATTAAAGAAAGATTGGAAGAAGGATGAAAATTCAAAATATCCAAAACTTTCCTATAGCGAAATTTATAAAATGATATTGAAGAAATCTTCTTCTATTGTTAAATGGATTTTTATTATAAGTATTTTAGAGTTTGTATTTTGGACATTAATTTCTTTCGCCTTTAAAAATACTGAGTACAACAATCGTTTTGAGAGCTATCATGCAGATAATATCATGATTCCTATTATAATACTAGGCTATTTGATACTTATCTATTTTTTCTACAAATTCTACAT
>DFBO01000219.1:4895-12389 GCA_002366675.1 Flavobacteriaceae bacterium UBA3078 | reverse complement strand
TTTAACCTTATATTTATGGCTATTTCGGCGTTTGTTACTTTGGGAATCCAATTTGACAGAGATGAGGAAATGATCTCTCTTATAGAAAAAGCTTCAGCAAATGGTGAGGTGTTTAAATTTTATGCTGTAACCATAATTATAACCCTTATATTTTTAGTAATATTAATAGCAGTAATATTAGGGTTTTACTATCTTATATATGGTATTTTATTAAAACGTCTAAATGGAAATTATAAAGAGTTAAAAAAGTTAGAAGTATAACTAATAGTTATCTTCAAGGCGCCATTTTCGCTTTTTATTTAATTCTTCTACTTCTTCTAAATCTTTACGAGGTATCACTTTTAAAAAGGAAGGATGCTGCTCGATAGCATATTCAATTTTTTCTACAATATTTTCTATGGTTTCATTTTCATAATCAATTTCTAAAGGTTCTTTAATTTCAAAAGATTGTAGGATATTTTTCTTTTTAACTCTTAATCCTTTTTTATCGAAAGACCTTCTAAAACCATCAATTACAATTGGGACAACAATTGGCTTATAATGTTTAATAATATGTGCCGTTCCTTTCCTAATAGGCTTAAATGGTGTTGTTGTTCCTTGTGGAAACGTAATTACCCAACCATCGTCTAGAGCCATTTTAATATTAGAAATATCACTCATCTTTACCTGTCTTTTTACATCTTCTCCTTTAGATCTCCATGTACGCTCAATACTAATTGAACCTGCATAAGCCAATATTTTAGGCAACAATCCAGATTTCATAGTTTCTTTTGCTGCCACATAATAGATATTTAATTTAGGGCTCCACAAGTATCCTATATTTTTAATATTATCCTCTCTATTACTTAAACTAGCATTAAAAACATGAAACATAGCAACTACATCGGCAAAATATGTCTGATGATTAGAAATAAATAAAACGTTAGATTCTGGTAAATTCTTAATGATTTCGGAACCCTCTATTTGAAGTTCATTAAACCCTCTAAACCTCCTATGAGAGAGAGAACCAATGATTCTTATAACCCATTTTTTTATAAATAGTAAATGTCCGAAAGGATTTCTTTTAAACAAACCCATGAAAAATTTTCTTAATTAGTTAATACAAATGTAATAAAACTGAAGTTTTACATGACTTGTTTTAACAAGTCTTTTATTTCACTTAACATCATAGCAGTTGCTCCCCAAACAATATGTCCATTTAAATTAAATGCTGGCACAACCACGTCTTTTTTGTAAGATGTTGAAACTGTTTTATCTACAACATTCATATCGTTTATAAAGTCCAATAAAGTTACCTCCAAAATATCTTCAACCTCATCTTCTTGCTTAATAAAATATGGCGTCGTTCTTGAAATCCCAATAAAAGGCTGCACAAAAAAGTTGCTTGGCGGTATATATACTTGAGTTAATTTCCTTAAAACTTGTATATAATCTTCGGGAACACCAATTTCTTCAAAAGTCTCTCTCACAGCTGCTGCTTCTATAGACTCATCTGACTCTTCAAGCTTACCACCAGGAAATCCTACTTGAGCAGAATGGACTCCTTTATAGGTTTTTCTAAGAATTAAAACCAGATAAGTCTGTTCGTTATTTGGGTAAAACAATGCCATAACACCAGCTCTTTTAGCGTCTTTAATCATGTGTTTTTGCCTTTCTTGTAGAGCTTCTCTAAAAGGTGGCGACATTTTTAACTGAGATGGTTCGGCTGGAAGTGGTATATTTTCTATTTTTGAAATAAGCTCACAAAAATCATCAAATTTCATAGTTTTCTTTTAAAGATTTAAACTTAAATTATTAATAAAACGATTATTATATAACATCTAAATTAATTTATGAAATATATTTTTCTTACACTTTTAAGTTTCATTTTATTGAATTGTGAAGATAAACAATCTGATAAAAAAACGAATGCCTCAAATATAGAAACAACCAAAATAATTAAAAAAGATACAATTCCTAAAAATCAAGCTATATCTGAAGTTGAAACAGAAGACCCATTTCGATTAACAGACGAAAATGTCATGGAATTTTTTCTTCAATATGAAAAAGAAAATAAAGAAAATAAAGTTCGAATAACCACAAGTTTTGGTAACATTGAATTCTTGCTATTTAGTGAAACGAAGTTCCATCGTGCCAATTTTATTTACTTAACAAAACAAAACTACTTTGAAGGCACGCAATTCTATCGTGTGATAAATAATTTTATTATTCAAGCTGGAAATTCAGATAACCCAGAAGTGTCAAAAAAACGCAATAAAATAGGCAGATATCTATTACCAACAGATACCAAAAGAGGCTTTAAACATGATAGAGGCGTTATTAGTATGCCTAGTGGCGAAATTGATAATCCATATAAACTAGCTTCACCTTTCGAGTTTTTTATTGTACAACAAAAAGGTGGCGCACACCATTTAGATGGCGATTATACCATTTTTGGAAAAGTTATAAAAGGTATGGATGTTGTAGATAAAATAGCAACTCAAAAAACAGACGTTGCAGATTGGCCACTTAGCAACATTTATATTACAAAAGTTGAAATAATTAATTAGTCTCTATACAAACTAGGTAGTCTAATTTTAAACTTAAGAGCTAGTAACCTTATTAAGATTACAATTAATCCAGCTAAAACAAAAGCCATATCTAATTCTATGGGTAATTTTTTTATAAGAAAATAAGAAAACCCTCCTACTATACAAGCAGTAGCATAAATCTCCTTTCTAAAGATAACTGGTATTTCGTTACAAAGGATGTCTCTAATAACACCTCCAAAACAAGCAGAAATGGTTCCTAATGCCACACAAATAATAGGATTTAAGCCAGCAGAAATCCCCTTCTCTACTCCTACAACTGTGTATAAACCAATACCAATTGTATCAAACAATAACAACGATTTTCTAAGACGATCTAACTTTTTTCTAAATACAACTGCAAAAACTGTTGAAATAATTATCACATACGTAAAAGTCATGTTATTCATCCAACTTACTGGTGTGTTTCCTATTAATATATCGCGAAGAGTACCACCTCCAACGGCTGTAACAAAGGCTATAATCAAAATTCCAAAAGGATCCATTCGCTTACTCAAAGCAACCAATACGCCTGAAATTGAAAAAGCAATCGTTCCTAAAATGTCTATGGCATAAAACATAATCCTTCTTATTAAAAATTCATTTCTTAGATGAAACAAAATAAACACAAAAGAATTCAATAAGAAAGTATCTTACCAATAAGTTTCTAGAAAAGAAGGACTTCTTTATACTTAATAGCCGATTAATATTATTCATTTTCTACATTTCAGATATCAAAAATTACAATTGAGTAAAGTTTCTTTCTAAGCTTAGATGATTATGTTGACATTTGTAATGTATTAATCAAAAAATAAACAAAATGAAAACACTAGCTTTAATTTTATCACTCGTTTTATCTACAACTTTAAGTCATTCTCAAGAAGACATAGAAACTTACAGTATTACTGTAAAAATTGACAACGCTTTAAGCGATGATGGAAATATGTTAATTGGTTTGCATAATGAAGACACTTTTATGAAAAGAAAAGGGCTTCAAAACTCAAAAAGCACAATAGAAGATGGCGTAGTAACGGTTACTTTTGAAGATATAACTCCTGGAAATTATGCCATTATGGTATTACATGATTCTAATGACAATGGGAAAATGGATTTTGATACAACCGGAAGGCCAAGTGAATCTTATGGCATGTCTAATAACCCAATGTTATTTGGACCTCCAACATTTACTGATGCAAAATTTGAACTTTTAAATGAAGACAAGGAGATTAATATTCGTTTCTAAAAGAACTATTTCTACAAAAAAAGCGACTAAATTTATTATTTAGTCGCTTTTTTATTTGTTTTAAATGACATCAAATTTATACTGTTTCTCCTAACCAAGCTTTCATCATCCAAACAGTTTTTTCTTGTTCAGTAATAAAATCGCTCATCATAGAATTAGTTCCTTCATCGTTAGCATCACCAGATTTTTCTAATATCTTTCTTTCAATTTGCAGTAAACCAGCTAAAGAATCTACAATTAAGCAAACGGCCTTTTCATCTTGAGAAACATTTTTACCAACTGGTATTTTGACTAGTTTCGAATAATCTTCAAAGGTATGTAATGGTGTTTCTCCTAAAGTTAAAATACGCTCGGCTATTTCATCAACTTTTAAATTAGCATCTGTGTATAACTCTTCAAATTTTACATGCAAATCAAAAAATCGCTTTCCTTTAATATTCCAGTGAATACCTCTTAAATTCTGGTAATATATTTGAAAATTAGCTAATAAGTCATTTAAATCCTTTGCTAATTCTCTCGTTTTATTTTGATCTAATCCAATACTATTTAAATTCATAATGTTATCTTTTTTATTATTTACTACAAATTTAATCTATTATTAACAGTCATGACTATAAGTTTTATTGATAGTTTTTATATTTTTATAGTCTAAATTGATAGATATGACTATTACACAATTGTATTATGTTTTAGCAGTTGCAGAAAATCAAAATTTCACAAAAGCAGCTGAAAAATGTTTTGTTACTCAACCAACATTAAGCATGCAAATTCAAAAATTAGAAGACGAATTAGATGTCTTAATTTTCGATAGAAGTAAAAAACCCATAGAATTAACAGATGTTGGCAGAAAACTTGTTACTCAAGCAAAGAATATAGTAAACGAATCTAACAGGATTCAAGATATTGTAGATCAGCAAAAAGGATTTATTGGTGGCGAGTTTAAACTTGGTATTATTCCAACCATCATGCCTACGCTTCTACCTATGTTTTTAAAAGCATTTATAAAAAAATATCCTAAAATTAAGCTGAAAATTGAAGAGCTAACAACCGAAGAAATTATATCAAGACTTAACGAAGGGCATCTTGATGCGGCTATAGCAGCAACGCCTTTAGAGTCTGAAAACATTATAGAACGTGTCTTGTTTTTTGAGCCTTTTGTTGGCTACATTCCAGAACATCATAGACTACATAGCAAACAAAAAATTAGTGTTTCAGATTTAGATATTGATGATATGCTATTACTTGAAGATGGACATTGTTTTAGAGATGGCGTTATAAACCTTTGTAAAGCGTTTAAAAATCAGGCTGATTCTCATTTTCAATTAGAAAGTGGTAGTATTGAAACTCTAGTAAAATTATCTAACGAAGGCATGGGAATGACCTTACTTCCATATTTACATACCTTAGATTTAAATGAAAAGGCCAAAGAGAATTTACACTATTTTAACGAACCTAGTCCTGCTAGAGAAGTTAGTTTAATTTATCATAAAAGCGAGCTTAAAATGCAAATTATTGAAGCTATGCAGAGTGTGATTTCTGGGATTATTAGAGGAGCCATTGCTTTTCAGAATGTTGAAATTGTAAGCCCTTTACCAAAATAAAAAAAGCGACCTGTTGGTCGCTTTTTATTTTATTATTCTTTCAAATAGATTAGACATTGATTTAAGTCAGGATTTTGCTGTACAAGAGATTGAATAAAAACTTTTAACTCTTCAATTTCATAAGGTAATAATCGTTGAAGGGCTTTTTGTACTTCTTTGCAAAACAACGTAGCATCAAAACTCACTTTATTAAGTACAGTTTTAGTGTACTCAAACATTGCTCTCGCCATAATTAATTTAGTTTAGGTTAAAAAAAGTAGATTTGTTTTATAGGCTTTATATCATTTTAGTTTTCTAAATTTAATAAAAAAAAGGATTGTTTTTAAATTTAAACAAAACTTTAACAGTGATTAATTTTGTTAAAATCTATTATCTCCATCTAATAAATCTCCTAATCCACCAAGTATGCTACCTTCTCCTTTATCTTTACCTCCACCTTTTGGAGCAGAAGCTAAAACACGGTCTGCTAACCTACTAAATGGTAAGGATTGAATGTAAACAGTTCCTGGTCCTTGTAGTTTTGCAAAGAACAAGCCTTCGCCTCCAAAAACGGTATTTTTAATACCTCCAACAAATTCGATATCGTAATCTATATCTTGCGTAAAACCAATGATACATCCAGTATCTACCTTCAAAACTTCACCAGCTTTTAGTTCTTTTTTAGCCATGGTTCCACCAGCATGCACAAATGCCATACCATCACCTTCTAGCTTTTGCATAATAAAACCTTCGCCTCCAAAAAGACCTCGACCTAATTTTTTACTAAACTCAATACCGACACTCACTCCTTTTGCTGCACATAAAAAAGCATCTTTCTGACAAATAAATTTCCCTCCAAAAAGCGTTAAATCTATAGGGATAATTTTTCCTGGATATGGTGATGCAAAACTCACATTCTTTTTTCCTGAAAGGGTATTATAAAAGGCTGTCATAAACAAACTTTCACCTGTTAGAATTCGTTTTCCAGCTCCTAAAACAGAACCTAAAAAGCCTTTATTTTTTGTTGAGCCATCACCAAAAATGGTTTCCATTTTTATGCCATCGTCCATCATCATAAAGCTACCTGCTTCTGCTACAACACCTTCTTGTGGATCCAATTCAATTTCTACAAATTGCATTTCTTCACCATATATTTTGTAATCGATTTCGTGTGCTGTCATAATTTATATTTTTTAATTGATACTTTTATAAGTTGCTAGAAGTTGATTTTTGTTACAATTAAGATCTAACTTTTACAGACCAAGTGAAACTAAATCTTGAAACTTCTATATTTTCTGAATTCTTCCCAACAACATTTAAAGTAACTTGTTTTCCTAACCCTGTTTCAATGGCACTCTTAATAGTTTCATCTACCAAATGTCCTTCAGAACATTCAAAAGTGATTCTTCCTGTAGCTTTTTTAGAATAGCTAGCATCGTTCTTAACTAAAAGCATGGCTATATTTTCACCACTTGCCTTTACTTTATTTATAATTAATGCACCTGTAGTTAATTCGGCTGCCATACCTTGTACTGCCCAAAACAAAGATTTAAATGGATTCTGATTAATCCATCTATGTTTTACAGTTACAATACATTTTACATCATCAATGTACTTAGCTCGAACTCCTGTTACATAAGCAGCTGGTAATTTAAATATTAAAAATGCATTTAGTTTTTTTGGAGTTATATTCATAAAGATATAATTAATAAGATTAGGTCTTTCAAAGATAAGATTTCATCTATATAAAAATGAATAGGTACTTATTTCTTTTCAACTATAAAAGCTGGAGGGTATTCTGAAGTAAACAACCCATTCCAACTACTTGCAAACATAATTTTTGTACCATCTCTATTTGCTACAGCATGTGGCTCTTGCTGGTAAGCATCAGAATAAGTTGCGTGATGATAACCAAATCTCTCTATGGTATTACTTCCATCTAATTTAATAGCAAAGATTTCTTTTTTTCCAATAGTTTCGCAACAACCTTCACTAACATAAGCCCAACCAGGTCTGTTTATGTTCCTCGCACTTATATGTCCATGCCAAACACCATAACTGTTTGGAT
Source organism: Flavobacteriaceae bacterium UBA3078 (assembly GCA_002366675.1). Classification (GTDB taxonomy): domain Bacteria; phylum Bacteroidota; class Bacteroidia; order Flavobacteriales; family Flavobacteriaceae; genus Xanthomarina. Next base: position 4,931 of record DFBO01000219.1, on the reverse strand, counting down.
GATAAAATAATGGCGTTGTAACACCATCGCTTAATC
>DFBO01000219.1:0-4769 GCA_002366675.1 Flavobacteriaceae bacterium UBA3078 | reverse complement strand
AATCCAATTTGGTTGACTAGGCAAACATACTTGAGCATGAACTTGATTTAGTTCTAAATCGTAGACTACAAATTCTAAATCATCACCTGTTTTACCTAGTATAGGCATGTATTTATCAGCATTAGTTATATTCCCCTTGTTTATGCCATAATCAATTTCTTCATATTGAAGAAAAGTCTTTAATGTAGTCTTAACATTTGTTAATACATTATAACTAACAATACTATTACCAGAAGTTCCAAACATCTTTAATGGGTCTAAATTGCTCCAAGTGGCTGACTTAGGTATGTTTCGCCAATACAGAAACTTATAGGTTCTACCATCTAATATAGCAGCAGGATAGCCTGCTAATTTAATTAAAGAACCATCTGAATTCCATGGCTGATCCAAACTATAGTGGTGTCTTAAATTTTGTCTTGTTACATTAAACACTTCAGCATCACTAATTCTTATAACTTCACTGCCTTGCTCATTTATAAATGGCACTAAATATTGAGGTGTATTTGTTGGTGGCAAGTACGTATTCCAAGTTGTTTCCATAACATTCACATCGACAGGATATGTTTGAGAAAAACATCTTAAACTCAGTAACACAAGAACATACAACAATTTATTAACCATACATAATCTAGAATTGATACTCATTAATTCATTCACAATTTATAAAATATAAATGAAATTCAATTTGTTAATGTTTTGTTAAATTTTAGTACTTTGTATTGCATAATACCTTCTTTTAGACGTATCTTTGTATAAGAAACTATTATATACTTTTTAGAATGTTAGATAATCATCAGAAAAATATTGCCACATTTATTCATCTTTCTACCTTTTCTAGGTTTATTATTCCACTAGGGAATTTTATTGGTCCATTAATTTTATGGATTGCTAATAAAGATAAATCTGAATTTGTAGATACTCATGGAAAACAGGCTATCAACTTTCAAATTAGCATTCTTTTATATGCTATTATTTTAGGAATGATAACGATTCCATTATTTATTTTTAATTTATTTAATGGATTAGACTTTATAGATATTGATACGTTTGATAGCATCCATTTTAGCTTAACAAAACCCTCTCCTCTACTTTATATAACAGGAGGCTTAGGTTTTCTAGCAGTAATAGGCTTTATATTAGAATTAGTATTTATAGTTAAAGCTAGTTTAGCAGCAAAAGATGGAGAAAATTACAAGTATCCATTAACAATAAACTTTTTAAAATAAATCATCAATCCTTCTATTTTAAAACATAGAAGCATAAATCAAATCAAAAAATGAACAGTTTAAAAAAATCAAAAACGCTTAGAATATGAAGATAGAAAACACAAAGGCACAAATGCGTAAAGGGGTTCTAGAATACTGTATTCTTTCCGTCCTTAAAGATGAGGACGCTTATGTTGCAGAAATTTTAGGCACACTTAAAGACGCAAAATTGTTAGTAGTTGAAGGTACCATTTACCCTTTACTAACTCGCCTTAAAAATGCTGGACTTCTCAATTATAGATGGGAAGAATCTACCTCAGGACCACCAAGAAAATATTATGGTCTTACAGAAACAGGAAAATTGTTTCTTAATGAATTGAACACGACTTGGAGTGAATTACAAAACGCCGTAAATATAGTAACCACACAAAAAAATACAACAAAATGAATAAAACAGTCAACATAAATTTAGCAGGTATATTTTTTCACATAGATGAAGATGCATATCTTAAATTACAACGCTATCTTGAGGCTATAAAACGTTCATTTACAGACTCTCAAGGTCGATCTGAAATTATTTCAGATATAGAAGCAAGAATCGCTGAACTTTTTAGCGAACGTGTTCAACATGAAAAACAAGTTATTGGAAATAAAGAGGTTGATGATGTAATTACTATCATGGGACAACCAGAAGATTATCTTGTTGATGATGAAATTTTTGAAGATGAGCCAAAATCTTACCAAAGCAGACCATCTGGACGCTCTAAAAAACTTTTTAGAGATACAGACAACTCTTATGTTGGTGGTGTATCTTCTGGTCTTGGACATTACCTAGGTATAGATGCTCTTTGGATTCGTCTAATCTGGATTTTATTAATTTTTGGAGCTGGTACAGGAGTCTTACTATACATTCTATTATGGATTTTAGTTCCTGAAGCTGTAACCACTGCAGATAAGCTAACTATGACAGGTGAACCTGTTAATATTAGTAACATCGAAAAAAAAATTAAAGACGGTTTTGAAAATGTCTCAGATACTATTTCAGAAAAAGCTAAAAATGTTTCTGACTCAGTTTCAGATGCTGCAAAAAATGTAGATTTTCAAAAACAAGGTAGTCGTTTAAAATCTACTTCAAAGTCCTTTTTCGATACGATAGGAGATATTTTTATGTTTTTCCTTAAAGTATTTGCGAAATTTATTGGCATCATGCTAATCATAGTTGGAGCAGCTACTTTAATTGGATTAATTATTGGTTTTTTTACCGTTGGAGCTACAGATTTAATACATGTTCCTGGATTCGATTTTATTGATGCAGCAAACGCAGCAAACACACCTATTTGGCTTGTATCCTTATTAATGTTATTTGCCATTGGCATTCCTTTCTTTTTTGTTTTCTATTTGGGTTTAAAGATCCTTATAAACAACTTAAGGTCTATTGGTAATATTGCTAAATTCTCACTATTAGGTATCTGGTTTATTGCAATTATCAGCTTAATTGTTATTGGCGTCAAACAAGCTTCAGAACATGCTTTTGATGCTAGTGCTAATAATAAAGAAACCCTTTATATTACAGCAAAAGATACTCTTAAAGTTAAAATGACGACTAATGATGCTTATAAAAACAGCTCATATAGAAGTAGTAATTCAGTTAGATTGGTATATAATGATAATGATGAGAAAATTATTTACTCATCAGACATTCGATTAATTGTTCGCTCAACAAAAGACAGTTTAGCGTCATTAAGAATTGAGAAAAGTGCTGAAGGCAGTAGCTATCAACAAGCTAAACAACGTGCTAATAATATTAATTACAACTATGTATTAAATGGTAATGAACTTTTATTAGACGCATACTTAACTACAGCTTACGAAAATAAATTTAGCGATCAAGAAATTGAACTTATCCTCTATTTACCTGAAGGAACAACGCTTTATGCAGATGACAATACGTATAGTTTTCATAGAAATTCAAGTTATTATAACGACATCTTAGAAAATGGCATGGAAGAACAATATTTAGAAATTATGTATAACGAGATTAGATGTATAGACTGTCCAGGTGAAGATATAGATGAAGATTATAACGTTAGAATTAACATCAATGAAGATGGCTCTCATATAAAAATAGATGAGGATGGTTTAGAAATTAAATCTGATGGTTCTAATCTTAAAATTGACGATGAAGGTGTTAAAGCTGAAAGTGAAACTGTAAGAGTTAACATCGATGAAAATGGTATCAACATTACATCTGAAGATAATGATACAGTTGAGGAATAAAAAACAACAGTTAAGTAACTAATATTTTATAAATATCAGCACAAAACCAATATTTGAACATCAATTAAAATCAATCAATCAAAAAACGAACAGTTATGAGTACACTAACAAAAATTATGGCTTCTATTATCCTAGCTATCTTAATGATGTCTTGCAATTTTGACGGAAATTTTGGAACTGGAGTAAACGGAAATGGAAACGTAATAACCCAAAAACGACCTTTAAATGGCACTTTCAATTCTGTTAAAATAAGCAGAGGACTTGATGTCTATTTAACACAATCAGATACTGAAAGTTTAACTATTGAAGCAGACGAAAACCTTCATGATATTATAACAACTAACATAGAAAATAATGTGCTTGTTATTACTGCAAATGAAAATATTGGCAGATCTTCTTCAAAAAAAATCATGCTGAATTTCAATAACATTTCGGCTATAAAGGCAACTAGTGGTAGCGATGTTGTTTCAACAAACACCATTCGTGTTTCAGATTTAGAAATTAATTCTACTAGTGGTAGCGATATCGAGTTATCTATAGATGCAGAATCTGTTAATTGTCACTCAACTAGTGGTAGCGATATCGAATTAAAGGGTAAAACAAACAGTTTTATTGCCCAAGCAACTAGTGGTAGCTCTATTGAAGCTGAAAATCTTAATACCTTAAATGCTCAAGTAAAAGCAACAAGTGGAGCAGATATTAGAGTGAACACATCAAAAAAACTCACAGCTAAAGCATCTAGTGGTGGAGATATAAGATACTCTGGAAACCCTGAAATTATTAAAACCAGCGATGGTGTTTCTGGCTCTATTCGAGTACTTTAAGCAAACTAATACAACCAAAAACAAAAAATCCGAAACTCACGTTTCGGATTTTTAACTATATAAAGTATTCTATTTAGTTATAGTTAGAAGTAGACACTTCAAAAGTTGAATCTTTTGCAGCTAACCATCGTTCTGCATCTAATGCAGCCATACATCCTGTTCCTGCTGCTGTAACAGCTTGCCTATATACATGATCTGCTGCATCACCAGAAACAAAAACACCTTCTATATTTGTTTTAGAAGTACCAGGCACATTTATAATGTATCCTGTTTCGTCTAAATTTAAAAAGCCTTTAAAAATATCTGTGTTTGGTTTGTGTCCAATAGCTACAAAAAATCCAGTTGCTGGAATCTCGTGCTTTTCTTTGGTTTGGTTATTAAAAACACGCACTCCAGTAACTACTTGTCCATCACCTAACACCTCATCGGTTTCTGTGTTGAAAAGAATTTCAATGTTTTCTGT
>DFBO01000280.1 GCA_002366675.1 Flavobacteriaceae bacterium UBA3078 | reverse complement strand
CACTATGGAAAAGGTGAGATATCTAATGACCAAAAAAGAATTAGTAAGAGTTTATGTCATCAAATCCATAATTGAGAGTAGGATGACCACTAAGAATGATGCAGAGGTTTTAATCCTTAACAAAAACAAACGCCAGATAAATCATCTAAAGGCGGGTGTTAAAAAGGATGGTGAGGTTTTTGTTGTTCGCAAAAATAGAAGCCGTAAACCTAAACATACTATCCCTAATAATATAAGAGACAAAATTGTTTTTCTTGCTCTGGCTAAATATAAAGGCGCAAACTATACCCATCTTTCAGAACTTCTGAGAGAATATGAAGATATTAAGTATTAGTCAGTCTTTTGTACCCCGAATCCTTAAAGCTAAAGGTATAAAAAGCCCCAGAAAACATAAATCACCTAAATCTCATCGCACTAGAGAATTTAAATCTCAGGAAGGGCTTTTGCTGCAAATTGGTTTAGTGTATTTACATCTTGGATGAAAACGACAGCCTTTAGGAGGGTTAAATGGACTTGGAACATCTCCCTCTAAAACAATCCTTTGTCTCTGACCTCCGCTAAATTCGTGAGGATACCTTCTTATATATCCTGCATTTAAGCCCACGGTTTCTAATAGATCCTTGACTCTTTCCTCATATTTATTACTCTTGGGTGATGCCAGCTACTTCTTGCTTAATTTTAAAATCTTTTGCTCTATCTTTATTGTACATCCAACACCGTACAATATGGCTATCTTCTATCTTTTCAAGCTCAGGTTCTTCTTTCTTACAAAGATCTATAGCAAACTTACAACGAGGATGAAACTTNNAAACTTGCATCCAGAAGGCAAAGCTAAAGGATCAGGAATTCCACCCTATACCTACCATACCCAGTGTTTCCCCTTTTCTTATCGTAAAATCAACACCATCAACTGCCTTAACTATACCGTCATCAGTATAAAAATAGGTCTTTAAGTCTTTAACTCGTAACAGTAAATCATCCATTTACTTTTTCATCCATTATCCACTTATTTTTACATAATTCGTTTTAATTTTGAATTATAAACTTGCACCTATAATTATTAAGTATTACTTTCATTTTTAAAATCTTTTTTTATGATTTTATGAAGAATTTGGAAACTACTTTAGCTATTTGGTTTATTTTTTAACAAGATGAATGAATACCAGCTTCCTGTAATGCTTTTCTCTTATATTTAGCCTCCCCTTAGCATCTGTATGTACCATTCTCTTCCCCTCTGGAACTGGAATGAATCTCTTAAACTAGACACTTTTAATCTAAATCATGATGTATTCCCGAGAGCCCTTCTTGTCCAATAGTTTATCTCACTAAAACTCCATCTATTACAGTAAATTGTCTTATTAATTTATTTTGAGAAACTGTTTTTATTCTAGATTTCTATATGCCACTCCAAATTTTATACTGTATTTTTTAGCAAACAGTTTCACTTGATTCTAATTTTTTCTTCTTGGAATTTCCGTTTTTTAACCTGCAATTATTTTTTTATTAAAAATGCTTTTAGTTTATATTATAGCAGTAATTTTCATAAAATTATCTGGATGTTCAGACTGCTGAATAAGCGCTTCAGGCAATTTTTCCATTGTAACAGTTTTGGTAATTAAAGCTTTTACATTTACCTTGCCTTCTGCAATTAATTTTATTGACTCGGGAAATTCCGGTCCTCCGTTTCTTGAGCCTCTTATATCTAATTCTTTTTTAGTAAATAATGCAGTAGGCATTAATGTTCCTTCTTTAGGCCATCCAACAAAAGCAATTCTACCTGCATATGAAACGTAATCGATAGAACTTCTTATTGCTGCTGAAGACCCAGAAGCTTCAATGACTGCTTCAGCCATTCTTCCCTTTGTAATATCTTTAATCATGCCTACCGGATTTTGTTCTTTTAAGTTACAAATATATTCAACACCCAATTTAGTTGCCAGATGAAGCCTTTCTTTTATAAAATCAATTAAAATTGGTACAGCTCCCTTATACATAGCTGCTTGTGCAATTAAAATGCCAATGGGACCAGCACCGGCTATTGCGACATGTTCATCCTTTTTTAATTTTATTCTGTTTAGTGAATGAAGTGCAATAACTAAGGGTTCGATCATTGGCGATTGTTCCCATGGGATGTTTTTAGGTATTTTATGAACCAGTTTTCTATTATGAGAAAAATATTCAGTAAAACCACCATCAATATGTACACCAAGTACTTTTAAATTTTCACAACAATTTGTTCTATTTATACTGCAAGGATAACATTTTCCACAATATATATATGGTTCTATAATTATTCTATCACCACTTCTTAGATTTTTTTCTCCTTCAGGAATTTCTAACAACTCCCCAGCAATTTCGTGCCCAATAATTCTAGGATATGTAACCAATGGATTAACACCCATATAGGCTCCAACATCAGAACCGCAAATTCCAACCGATTTAACTTTAACCAATACTTCATCCTGTTTTCTTTTTGGATATTGGACTTCTTTAATCATTATATCCTTCGGTGCTCTCAAACAGATTGCCCTCATATCTTTCTCCTTTTAGGATTAATTAAAATATAACTACACTTTCATTAAATTTAATTTTTTTAAAAGAACCAATGACTTCAAAATCTTTTTTACCTTTAATTTATTATAAAATTATTTTAATCATAAGATGTATTAATGTATTACTTTTAAGTGGTGTTTACATTTTTTACTGCTTTCATATTGTAAATTCTTACACCTCCAAATTATAAAAATCTATAGCATTTTGGCCCATAATGTAGGCTTGTTCTGCTGGTGAAAGAGAACTAATAAAATTAGTCACAATTTCCAAAACTTGTTCATATTTTGCAGCTACCGTACAGACCGGCCAATCACTACCAAATAAAAGTCGATTAGGGCCAAAAGCTTCTAATATAATTTCCATATAAGGTATAAAATCTTCGTGCTTCCAACTATTCCAATTAGCCTCTGTAACCATACCACTTAATTTACAAAACACATTATCTGCTTTGGCTAATTTCCGTATATCTTTCTTCCATGGTTCAATTTTGCCCTCTTTCATTAAAGGTTTAGCCAGATGATCTACTATAAATTTTTGGTTAGGAAATTCACAAACTAAGGCACAAGCGTATTTAATGTGTCGGGGATAGATTAATATATCATAAGTAAGACCATATTTTTCTAACTGGCTTATTCCTTTTTTAAAATCTGAACTAAGCATATAGCGATCATCATCTTCATCCTGCAAGACATGTCGAACTCCTTTGAATTTCTTATAAGCAGCAAATTGTTCCAATTCTTGTTCCACAGAATTACTTTTAAGATCAACCCATCCCACTACTCCTTTAATAAAAGAATTATTCTGAGCTAATTCCAAAAGCCATTTAGTTTCTTGTATGGTCTGCCGAGCTTGCACCGACACACAAAAATCAATACCATTTTTTTTAAATTCTCTATATAAATGAGAAGGAAGAAAATTTCGCTGTAATTTAGTCATAGATGCATCAATCCATTTATATTCCTCCTGATTATAAATCCAAAAATGCTGATGGGTATCTACTCTAAATAACCTCTTCTTTTTATTCATTATTTTATTTCCTTTAGTTTTAATTATTCTATTTCTTCTTTTTATTGGGTTGTACTCCTTGAGTTCGCTTTTTTGTAGCTCCGGGATCATTATTTTCGGGTAGACCTTCTTTCCAGAAAATATTAGCTACCGGCTTGATTATTTCTCTAACTTTTTTTAGTAAATCAGGATCTGGTTTTACTCCTAAATTACTAAGATTGGCCTTTACATGTCTAACTTTACTCATACCCACTAAAGTTACATCCACATATTTATGCGAAAAAGCAAATTGTAAAGCTAAATCAGAAATATTCACCTTTCTTTCTTGACAAAATTGTATAGCTTCCTTTGCCCCTTTTAATACTTTTTCCGGAGCTGGATGCCAATCTGGTGCTCCTTTTTCAGTAAGAATACGCATATGCAAAGGTGATGCATTAATCAAACCTATGCTTTTCTTTTTTACTACTGGAGTTAAAATATCGTCCATAGTGGTATCCAATAAATTATAACGACAATAACTAAGCACAGTATCAATCTTTTGAGTTTCCACTATCTCTTTAAGCAATGTTAAAGGATAACCAGTAATCCCAACAAAGCGAATCTTCCCCTGTCTTTTTAGTTTAAACATAGCTGGTAAGCTTTCTTCTATAATCTGCTTCCTTTTTCCAAATTCTATATCATGGATTTGAAATACATCAATATAATCAGTCTTTAAACGTTGAAGGCTCTCCTCAACTGATTTTATAATTCTCTTAGCAGAAAAATCGAATCCATCAGGAAGAGAGATACCATATCGACCTACTTTGGTGGCCAGAATAATCTTGTCTCTCTTCCCCTTTAAAAATTCACCCAACCGCTTTTCTGCCAAAGTTCTTCCATAATAAGGAGAAACATCGAAATAATTAATTCCGTGATCGATGGCATATTCTACTGCTCTTTTTCCTTCTTCTGGGACTATCTGACCAAACTCTGCTCCCAATGGAGAAGCGCCAAAACCAATAATAGATACTTTTAATCCTGTTTTTCCTAACATTTTATAAATCATATTTAGTTTAAATTTCCTCCTTTCATGAAAGCCAAATGCAAGTTTTATTTTCTACAGGATTGCATTGACTTTTCATTATTATTCTCACTATCTTTTAGATCTTTGATCATCCTTCTATTCGTGCCTATCCCCATTTTCACGAGGACAGTTTATAGCACACATCATAAAATTTGATATAGGACCCTCTAACCTTTTTAAGAACACTCCCGATGAATGGGACGTTAGGAGTGAATCAAAGCGGTCCTTGATGTTTCTGTTTGGTAGAATCTATTCTCCTTCCAAACCTAATCTATCTTTAAAAGTCTTCTGGCGGTAGCAACTTTGGCACAATTAGAGCCTTTCTTAGCCTTCATCGAATAATAATAGCTTCTTATCTGGGCATCCTTTCTGACTGCCGGTACTACTGCCTTAATTAAGGCCCACCTGAGATATTTATTGCATTGTTTGATGATCCTACCATGATAGGTCTTGCCCCCGGAAGAATAAGTAGAGGGCACCAGCCCAGCATAGGCACATAACTTATTGGAGGTAGGAAAACGCTCAATTTTATCTATCTCATGCCTGATTAACATAGCAAAAAACTCACCTATACCCAGTATAGTCTTTAAACGTTCCACTATTTCGTCATTTTCTTTGAGTTGGACTAAAATAGACTCTACCAAGCTAATAAGTGTTCTTAACTCTACCAATGGTTCTAGTTTCTATCCTAATATATCACTTTATTCAAGAAAGCAAACTTCCTACTAAGAGATTTGCTGGTATTCTTTTTG
>DFBO01000025.1:12176-14120 GCA_002366675.1 Flavobacteriaceae bacterium UBA3078 | reverse complement strand
CCTGGATTAGATAGACAATTCACTTTAGCTCTACAAGATTTATTATTGAATCAAACCAATTTAGAATTAGTAACCTCGAATGGAGATTTAGTTTATGAAGGAGAAATTACAGAGTATAGAATCTCTCCTACTACAGCAACAGCAAATAACACAGCAGCACAAAACAAATTAACTATTACTGTTAATCTGCGTTTTTTTAATAGAAAAAATGATGAAGATGATATGGAACAACGCTTCTCGTTTTTCTACGATTATGAAGGAGATGCCAACCTAGTTGGAGCACAAAAAGTAATTGCTATCGAAGCCATTTTTGAAAGACTCACTCAAGATATTTTTAATGCAACATTAGCCAAGTGGTAATATGAATCAAAAAGAGTTTATACATATTCTTCAAAATCCACAAAGCGTAACTACAAATCACACTGCAGATTTAAAAGCGATTACTGAAGAATTTCCGTATTTTCAATCGGCTCGAGCACTTTATCTTAAAGGTCTAAAAAGCAAAGAAAGCTTTAAATATAATCAAGAATTAAAAACGACTGCTACTTACACAACAGATAGAAGTATTTTATTCGATTTTATTACTTCGGAAGTCTTTATACAAAATGAAATTTCTCAATTCATAAAACAAAATACAGCCAATCTAAAAGACATTACTGTAGATGTTGAAGATATTTCTATAAACAAAAGCGTTTCAATAGACGATGCCTTAAAACAACAAATTAAAGATACGACTGGTGTTCTAGATCCTGAGTTATTTCAGCCTAAAATAAAACCTACCGAAATTGCTAACTTCAAATTAGATCAAACCATAGAAATTGAAGAATCTACCGAAGCTAATAAAGAACAAGTAGACATTTCGCCAGACGACATTTTAAAACTTGGCAAACCACTACAATTTCACCATAACGAAACACATTCTTTTAACGAATGGTTAAAGTTAACGCGATTTAAACCTATTGAAAGAGTAGTTGATAACGATCTTGAAAAATCATCAGATTTAGCAGATTTAGAAAGAGAAAAGAAATTCAATTTAATTGAGAAATTTATTATAGATAACCCAAAATTGAAACCAGAAAAAATAACTACTAAAAACACAAACCTTGCTGAACAACAAATGATTCAACCAGAATCGTTAATGACAGAAACATTAGCAAGAATTTATGTAGAACAAAAAAACTATAAAAAAGCAATTCAATCTTACAACATTTTAAGTTTGAAATATCCAGAAAAAAGTGGTTTCTTTGCAGACCAAATTAAAGCAATAAAAAAATTACAAGAACAAAACAATAAATAACATGAGTACGTTTACAATATTTTTAGCACTAATAGTCGTTGTCGCTTTTTTACTAGTGGTAGTAATCATGGTTCAAAACCCTAAAGGTGGAGGTTTATCTTCTTCATTTGGTGGTGGTGGAACACAACAACTAGGTGGTGTAAAAAAAACAACCGACTTTTTAGACAAGAGTACTTGGACTTTAGCAACATTAATGTTAGTATTAATTTTACTTTCTAACGTGGCTATAAACAGAGGTTCAGGCTCAGTAGAATCTAAAGCTTTAGATACAGAAACAACAACTCAACCAGTTGTTCCTGCTACGACTCCTGTTGCTCCTGCTCCAACAAATAGCACAGAGCCAGAAGCAGAGTAATCATATTGTCTTATAAAAACATTAAAAATGCCAACTAGTTTAGTTGGCATTTTTTTTAATGAAAATTTGTCAGTCCATGTCTATTGGCACATTTTTAGTACAACGCTAAAACGTTAACATTAACTTTTTAATTAAAAATATATACATATGAGTTTAAAAATTAAACCTTTAGCAGACAGGGTTCTTATTGAACCTGTTGCAGCAGAAACTAAGACTGCTTCTGGAATTATTATTCCTGATAACGCCAAAGAAAAACCTCAACAAGGAAAAGTAATGGCAGTTGGTAAAGGCA
>DFBO01000025.1:10258-12149 GCA_002366675.1 Flavobacteriaceae bacterium UBA3078 | reverse complement strand
GAACTTAAACTTGAAGGAAAAGATTACTTAATGATGCGTGAAAGTGACATTTTAGCAATTATTTAATCATAATTAAAAAACTTAAAAAAAATGGCAAAAGATATAAAATTTGATATTGAAGCACGCGACGGACTGAAACGTGGTGTAGATGCATTAGCAAATGCAGTAAAAGTTACTTTAGGACCTAAAGGACGTAATGTTATTATTAGTAAAAGTTTTGGTGCACCTCAAGTAACTAAAGATGGTGTAACAGTTGCAAAAGAAGTAGAACTAGAGAACGAGCTTGAAAACATGGGAGCTCAAATGGTAAAAGAAGTAGCTTCTAAAACCAACGATTTGGCTGGAGATGGAACAACTACTGCAACCGTTTTAGCACAAGCAATTGTGAAAGAAGGTTTAAAAAATGTAGCTGCTGGAGCAAATCCAATGGATTTAAAACGTGGTATTGACAAAGCAGTCGAAGCCATTACAAAAAACCTAGAAAAACAAGCTAAAAAAGTAGGTAACTCTTCAGAAATGATTAAACAAGTTGCTGCAATTTCTGCAAATAACGATGATACTATTGGAGATTTAATTGCTAAAGCTTTTGGTAAAGTTGGTAAAGAAGGTGTTATTACTGTTGAAGAAGCAAAAGGTATGGAAACATACGTAGATGTTGTTGAAGGTATGCAATTTGACAGAGGGTATCTTTCTCCTTACTTTGTTACTGATGCAGATAAAATGATTGCCGATTTAGAGAATCCGTACATTTTATTATTCGATAAAAAGATTTCTAACTTACAAGAAATCCTTCCAATATTAGAACCAGTTGCGCAATCTGGTCGTCCATTATTAATTATTGCTGAAGATGTAGAAGGTCAAGCTTTAGCTACTTTAGTAGTTAATAAATTACGTGGTGGATTAAAAATTGCTGCTGTAAAAGCACCTGGATTTGGAGACAGACGTAAAGCCATGTTAGAAGATATTGCTATCTTAACTGGTGGTGTTGTTATTTCTGAGGAAAGAGGATTCTCTCTTGAAAATGCCGATTTAAGCATGCTAGGAACTGCTGAAACAGTAACTATTGATAAAGACAATACAACAATTGTAAATGGTTCTGGAAAAGCTTCAGAAATTAAAGCTAGAGTAAGCCAAATTAAAGCTCAAATAGAAACAACTACAAGTGATTACGATAAAGAGAAACTTCAAGAACGTTTAGCAAAATTAGCTGGTGGAGTTGCAGTACTTTATGTTGGTGCAGCAAGTGAAGTTGAAATGAAAGAGAAAAAAGACAGAGTAGACGATGCATTACATGCAACTAGAGCTGCTGTTGAAGAAGGTATTGTTGCTGGTGGTGGAGTTGCTTTAGTAAGAGCAAAATCATTATTAGAGAAAATAACTACAGAAAACTTAGACGAAGTAACAGGAATTCAAATTGTAGCTCGTGCTATTGAAGCTCCTTTACGTACCATTGTTGAAAATGCAGGTGGAGAAGGTAGTGTTGTAGTTTCTAAAGTTATGGAAGGAAAAGCTGCTTTTGGTTTTGATGCTAAATCTGAAACTTATGTAGATATGCTTAAAGCTGGAATTATCGATCCTAAAAAAGTAACTCGTATTGCATTAGAAAATGCAGCCTCAGTTGCTGGAATGATTCTTACTACAGAATGTGCATTAATAGATATTAAAGAAGATGCTCCTGCAATGCCTCCAATGGGTGGAGGTGGCATGCCAGGCATGATGTAATGGCGAAACGCCATAGATATAATAAAAAACGCCTCAATTTCTTGAGGCGTTTTTTTTGTCCTTATCTTTTTTAAAAACTATTCAATATGCAATGTGCTCCACAAAAGGTTAATCATTTCTTCTCCTTCATTATCTCCATCTCCTCCTAAATTCATAGTCATTAGTAGAA
>DFBO01000025.1:0-10164 GCA_002366675.1 Flavobacteriaceae bacterium UBA3078 | reverse complement strand
TTAGTTACTTCATTCAGCATTATTTCCTGCATCATAGTTGGATTAAACGAATCATATTTTTGTACAATGATTCCAGAACCTCCAGCTGTCATTAACATAATTTGCTCAATCCCTAAATCAATTTCAGTTTTTGAAACTTTATGTTTTTTCGAATATTTAAAAGTATAAAAAGGATCACTATATATTAATGTGTCTTTTTCTTTTACAGATATCTGAATGGTTTTTCCATCCACTTTAAACTCGTAATCTTTTTCTAAAGATATCTCTTGAGACTGATTATTAACGGTTATAATAAAATCAGTTTGAGAATATGTCTTTGAAATTAATAGACAGGTAAATATAAAAAGTAGTTTCTTCATGGGAATTTGATTATTATTCTTGCAATATAAAGAAAGTCTAAACAATTGTTTAGACTTTCTTTAGTTTCTTTAATCCTCTTTATGGTCTTCTACCACAGACTCTTCACGATACCTACAACAGTTATGTACACTGTTATAAGCTTCATCTGTTGCAATCACATTTTTTGTATCATGACCAACTGAAGCAATGTTGTTTTCAATGGTGTTTAAATCTGTTTTATTTTCATCGTAAAAAAGCACTAATTCATGTGTATCAACATTCCATACTGCCGATTTAACACCCTTTGTTTTAATACACGTTTTTTCAATTCGCTCTTTACACATGTTACAAACACCATCTACTTCCATAGTCGCTCTGGCATTCTTGTTTTGTGAAAAAGCAGTCATACCTATCAGCATAACAATTAATATTCCTAGTTTTTTCATCTTATTAATTTTAAGTTGTTATTATTTTTATTCAATTTTAAATCGTAATCCAGCATAATACATACTTCCAAATACAGGACCATATACAAAAGTAGTATCAAAATAAGAGCCAAACGGATCGTTTGGTGCTAAAATAGCATTTTCTTGTCTAACATTAGTCATGTTTTCACCTCCTAAATATACTTCAAATTTGGGTGAAAACACTTTTGTTACCTGCATATTTAAAGTACCAACAGTAGGTGAATATTCTGGCACACGATAATCAACAGGATTCGTTACTGTTGAAGTAAACCGTTGCTCACTCAACCAATTATAAGTAACATCGAACTTCCAATTCCCACCAGTATCTTGCATTTTTGTTTCATAAGACCCATTTGCGAATACACGATGTTGTGGTGTTAATGCCTTTTCGAGTTTACCAGACTGATACTGAGTTTTAACATCGTAATATTTATAAGCCATACGCAAATCGAAATGAGCAAATACATTATAATTTAACTCTAACTGAAAACTATTAGCATAACTTTCACCTTCAAGATTATAGAAACTTACTGCCTGTGGATCTTCATAATCAACAACTACTTGATTTTGAAAATCGGTTCTGTAAAAATCTAATGTGACATCAGCTTTTCTACCAAACAGATTAAATCCTTGTAAAAAAGAAACCCCATAATTCCATGCAATTTCAGGATCTAAACCGTAAATATTACCTCCTGAGTTAAGAATATTTATCTGTCTTGAAGTCGCAAACATGCTCTGGTTTTCAGTAAAAACATTAGCACTACGTTTTCCTCTTCCTATAGAAGCTCTAATTGCTGATTTCTCCCAAGGTGTATAACGAGCATGTAATCTTGGCGTTACAAAAACACCAAGTAAATTATGGTTATCCACTCGAACACCAGCTGTTAGATTTAGCTTATCTAAATTATCGTAATTGTATTCAAAAAAACCACCAACAGACGCTTCAGTTCTTTTATATTCAGTCTTGTTTACTAACTCCTTATAATGATCATAGGTATAGCTTATTCCTGTTTTAATTTTATGTCTAGAATCACTAATAATAGAATTATAAATTGCATTAGCATATAAACTATTATGGACAATATTATAAACATTAAGTCCGAAATAAGATTCCTGTTCATGCCAACTAAATGCTGATTGCACTCCTAAACTTTGATAAGGAATCTCTGGATTTACATAGCCTAATTTTACTGCAGCCTCAAAACGTTGGGTATCTATTTCGCTTCCCCAAGCATTAGTTGTTAATTTGTCGGTATTTGGATCAAAATCTAACTGTCCTGCTTGCTTGGCATCGTTTAAATATTTCACATTAATAAAGCTTACAAAACCTTTTTCTGGATTGGTATATTGCCAACGGTTCATAATATTAATCTGATTATAAATCGGCATATCCATAAAACCATCATCGTTAACGTCATGCTTTTTATTATGTGTATTTCCATGAACGTATAAACCAGTATCCCATTTATCTGAAATCTTAGTATTTAAATGCACATTCAATTCTAGCCTTTCACTACTTGCTCCATAAAGGTTCACAAAAAGTGACTTATCAGTTTTTGGTTTCACCAATTCGGTGTTTATTTGGCCAGCAATACTCTCGTAGCCATTAACCACACTACCAGCTCCTTTAGTAATTTGAATACTCTCTACCCAAGTTCCAGGTATAAAACTCAAACCATAAGCTTGAGATGCGCCACGAATGGATGGAATATTTTCAGTAGTAATTAAAATATAAGGACTTGTTAAGCCTAACATTTTAATTTGTCTGGTTCCAGAAACTGCATCAGCAAAATTCACATCGATAGATGGATTGGTTTCAAAACTTTCAGATAGATTACAACATGCAGCTTTTAAAAGTTCGTCGCTACTTACAGTCATAACATTCTGTGAAAGCAAATAAGACTTAGCTGTAGCTTGTTTCCTTGAGCTTAAAACCACCTCATCCAAACTACTGGTTGGTTGCAATAAATGGTGGATATGATCTGTGTTTTTAATCGTTAACGTATCGGTTTTATAACCAACATAACTTACTACAAGTTTCTTGTAATCTGTTTCATAAGGAATAGTAAATTTTCCATCAAAATTTGTTGAAGTTCCTACAGTTGTATCTAGCCAATACACATTAGCTCCTATAACAGGAATGTGTTTGTTTTCTTCATTTACTTGCATTATCATTCCATTTATTTTCTCTTGAGAAAACGAAAAAACAGGAAGCAAGACTAACAATAGCGCTAATTTCTTCATAATTGAATGGTATTAATTAGCATAATTATAGCCATGATTAACATGATGGAATTTTCAATAAAAGTAGCTTTAGTCATAGGAAGTTTTAAAACTGTTCCTAAGCAAGCACATTGAATCGCTTTTTTATCCAATAAGGTTTTTGTAACTCCAAAAGTGGTGATTCCTAGAACAATTATGGTTAACACTAAAGCGTATGGTATTTGAAAACGCACTAAAAACATGAGTCCTAAACCAACTTCAATAAATGGATAAATCCAACCATAGGCAGGAATAGCTTTTGCCAATGGATCGTACATTCTAAAAGATTTTGGAAATCCTTTTAAGTCTAAGAGTTTAAAGAAGCTAAAAACGATATAAAACAAGCCCATAAAATCTAACATAAACCCATTACTATCGAAAGGGTTTACATTTAATAAAACAGACGCTATTGTTATATAACCTAAGATTAAGAATAACGGTAGAAGTTGTTTTAATTCTGAAATTTCTTCTTTTGGGGCAACACTTCTAAAAACGTTTTTTTGTTCTCTTTCTGAAAGAGTGTATTTGTCTGGCAAAGTCCTTCTTAACTCTTCAGTCTTAATGTGTGAATTCATACTGATAGTAACCTCACCAGCTGCTAAATTTACTTCTACATTAGAAACTTTATCGAGTTGAGTCAAAGCATCTTCAACAGATTTTTTGCAATTATTACAAGTCATACCTGTAACTTGATATGTATGTGTCATTTGAATTTTTATTTGATTAATTAAATAGTGATGAAATCCCCTTATTTCATGGTTAAAGGGAATAACGAAAACAATTAATCAAATAATAAAAACCTGATCGAGAACCTGTATGTCTGCTACCAGATTGGGTGGAGAGTAATCTTTATGAGGTATTACCTGCTTTGGTAATCCTTCAAATAGATTGATATAAGAATATACAAAAGTGCTTAAAAATAGTTGTTGGTCAAATTGTAAGTCTTCAAAAGACGTTTTATTAAGTTCGTCTTGACCTTTAACAACTTCTATTTCATCTTTACAACAATGCTTCTTTTCTAAATTAGAGGCAGCAATAGATTCCATATCCATACCACAATTATCTACTTTAGTGAAAATAGCAACATCTATTAAATTATCTCCACAATAGTGTTTTTCAACCGTAAAAGACATGGTTGAAAACAATACTAAGAAAGCAATTAATACTGAAAACGTTTTATGTAAAAATGTTTTTATCACAACGCAAATTTACATAAAAAAGCAATTGAAACCAGTATTTTATATTAGGATTAACATTATAATCGTTGTTTGTGATAATAAAAAGCTGGAATAAGCAGCAAGGCTATAAGTGGCTGAATTAAAAAGCGTCTGACATTAAAAAACAAATAATAATCTTCTTGTTTTGGATGAATAACAAAATAGAGAAACAAGGACATAAACACGACGTAGGCAATAATAAATATGAGTATTGAAAATTTTACAACACTCTTGTCATTAAAAAGAACAAATAAAACCCCTAAAGAAATTATCGTATTTAAAACATAACGAAGTGTTGTAAATGCTACTAGTTTAAACACTTCTTGCCTTGGTGAATCAATATACAAATAGTCATTTTTAAAGAAAGTCAAAAATGGATCATAAAACAACTGTTCTTCAAAAATTCTAATGAGTACTAGTAAGCTTATTAAAACAAAAAACAATATGTATTTAAATTGTTTACTCATCATTATCCCTTCTATTAGAAAACCTGTTTACCCAAAATAGCCAAAGCAAACACACCATTCCATAAATAATAGCTGGAAAAATAACTGTGTGCAAAATATCTTTTCTCCAAGGATAATGATACAACCCTATAGATAAAACAACCACGCGTACTAAATTGGCAATATAAATTAATACACTACCTGCCAACAAATACAAAACAGTGGTTTTAAATCTTCCAGAAAAAGCAACAATAAAGGAGGAAAAAAGAATAATAACACTCACAGAATTACAACCTTCAATAACTCTTGCTACATACTTCTTATTGATAATAAGTTTCATAGAAGGCTCATTAGGATGTGGTATTACTCGCGCACTATAACCTAAGGTTTCAAGCATTTCTTTACTTTGTTTTGCCACCAAATTTGTCATGTAATCTGGATAGTAAATTTCGCTTGAAGCATGCTGTAAATACAATTTATATGAAAAAGTTAAAACAGCGTAAACAATTAGAAACGTAATAATAAACTTGATGACTGTTTTATATTGTATCAGTAGATCTCTCAAAAAATAATTTTTAATTACGAAGTTAAAATTATACAAATTACAAGTTACAATGAAGGTTTTTAAATACTTTTGTTAAAACTTTTTGAACAATGACTTTTACATCGTTAAAACCACTAATAGAAACCCTTATTTCTTCAACAGAAAAAACGGTTGAAGAACGTTTAAAAAACATTTGCGAGCTTCTAGAATCTGAAATTCCACATTATAATTGGGTTGGTTTTTATTTCAAAAATGGTGATAAAAACGAACTAAAACTTGGACCTTATGTTGGCGAACCTACAGATCATACCATTATTCCTTTTGGAAAAGGCATCTGTGGGCAAGTAGCTGTTAGTAATGCCAATTTTGTAGTACCAGATGTAGCAGCCCAAGATAATTATATAGCTTGCAGTATATCTGTAAAAGCCGAAATTGTGATTCCTATTTTTGTAAATGGTGAAAATATTGGACAAATAGATATCGACTCGAATACACCTGATCCCTTTACTGAATCTGACGAACGTTTTTTAGAATTTATTTGTAAAAAAGTGGCTTCAATTTTATAGTTGTTAATAACTTCTAATTTAAGTTAAAAAATCACGCTCATTTGCATCAGTTTTAAGCCTCAGTTTTTGTTTGAATTACCTACTTTTGCAACCATATAACAACACAACTAAAATGAGCAACAATAAAACTATTAAATCGGCTTTAATTTCTGTTTTCAGTAAAGAAGGTTTAGAACCTATTGTAAAACAATTACAGCAGCAAAACGTCACTATTTATTCAACAGGTGGAACCGAGAAATTTATTAAAGATTTAGGTATTCCTGTAGTTCCTGTAGAAGACGTAACCTCCTACCCTTCTATTCTTGGTGGTCGTGTAAAAACGTTGCATCCAAAGGTGTTTGGTGGTATTTTAAACAGACAAAATAATGATAGTGATGTTGCAGAATTAGTAGATTTTAATATTCCTCAAATTGATTTAGTTATTGTTGATTTATATCCATTCGAAAAAACAGTTGCTTCTGGAGCAAGCAATCAAGATATTATTGAAAAAATTGATATTGGAGGTATTTCGTTAATTCGTGCAGCTGCTAAAAATTATTCAGATGTTGTTTGCGTATCTTCAGTTGAAGATTATAGCGAATTTTTAGAGCTGCTTCAAACAAAAAATGGAAAAACTTCAGAAGACGACAGAAAACGTTTTGCAGCTAAAGCTTTCAATGTGTCTTCTCATTACGATTCAGCTATTTTTAATTATTTCAACAAAAATCACGACATCGCTTCATTAAAAATTAGTGAAACACAAGGTCAAGTATTGCGTTATGGAGAAAACCCACATCAAAGAGGATTTTTCTTTGGGAATTTCGACGAGATATTTACCAAAATTCATGGAAAAGAATTAAGCTACAACAACCTTTTAGATGTTGATGCTGCAGTAAATTTAATGAACGAATTTAAAGGTGAAGCTCCAACTTTTGCTATTTTAAAACACAACAACGCATGTGGCTTTGCACAACGAGATACAGTTTATCAAGCGTATGTTGATGCTCTGGCTGGAGATCCGGTTTCTGCTTTTGGTGGTATTTTAATAAGCAATAAAGAAATAGATGTTGCTACTGCTGAAGAAATTCATAAGTTATTTTGTGAAGTCGTTATTGCTCCTTCATTTTCAACTGAAGCTGAAGCTGTTTTAAAAGGTAAAAAGAATCGTATTTTATTAATTCAGAAAGATATCAACTTACCTCAAACAACTGTTAGAACATGCTTAAATGGTGTTTTAGTTCAGGATAGAGATAATAAAACTGATTCGATTTCAGGTTTATCTGATGCGACAAACAATAAACCAACAAAAAGTGAGTTAGAAGATTTAATATTTGCTTCAAAAATATGTAAGCATACCAAATCGAATACCATTGTATTAGCAAAAAACAAACAATTATGTGCTAGTGGAACAGGACAAACAAGTCGCGTTGACGCATTAAATCAAGCCATACATAAAGCACAATCTTTTAATTTCGATTTAAAAGGAGCTGTTATGGCAAGTGATGCATTTTTTCCATTCCCAGATTGTGTAGAGATAGCCGATAACGCTGGAATCTCAGCAGTTATTCAACCTGGTGGATCTATAAAAGACCAATTAAGCATTGATTATTGTAATGAAAATAATCTGGCTATGGTATTTACTGGAACACGTCATTTTAAGCATTAATTTTATTACATTTACAAGATTAGATTAACAACCCTCAAATAAACAACATAAACGCATGGGATTTTTTGATTTCCTAACCGAAGAAATCGCGATAGATTTAGGAACTGCAAATACACTTATTATCCATAACGATAAAGTAGTTGTAGATAGTCCTTCTATTGTTGCTAGAGACAGAATTTCTGGAAAAATAATTGCAGTTGGTAAAGAAGCCAGCATGATGCAAGGAAAAACGCATGAAAATATTAAAACAATAAGACCTTTAAAAGATGGTGTAATTGCAGATTTTGATGCTAGTGAACAAATGATTAGTATGTTCATTAAGAATATTCCTGCTTTAAAAAAGAAATTTTTTACTCCAGCTTTACGTATGGTTATTTGTATTCCATCTGGAATTACTGAAGTGGAAATGCGAGCTGTAAAAGAAAGTGCTGAACGTGTTAATGGAAAAGAAGTTTACTTAATACATGAACCAATGGCAGCAGCTATTGGTATTGGTGTAGACATCATGCAACCTAAAGGAAACATGATTGTTGATATTGGAGGTGGAACCACTGAAATTGCTGTTATAGCTCTTGGTGGAATTGTTTGCGACAAATCGGTTAAAATTGCAGGTGACGTATTTACAAATGATATTGTTTATTACATGCGTACACAACATAATCTTTACGTTGGAGAACGTACTGCAGAGAAAATAAAAATCCAGATTGGTGCTGCAACTGAAGATTTAGAACTTCCGCCAGAAGATATGAGTGTTCAAGGTCGTGATTTACTAACTGGGAAACCGAAACAAGTAAACATATCTTATAGAGAAATAGCTAAAGCTTTAGATAAATCTATTTTACGAATCGAGGATGCTGTTATGGAAACTTTATCTCAAACACCTCCAGAATTAGCAGCTGATATTTACAATACTGGTATTTATCTTGCAGGTGGAGGATCGATGTTAAGAGGTTTAGACAAGCGTTTGTCGCAAAAAACAGATTTACCTGTTTATATTGCTGAAGATCCTTTAAGAGCTGTTGTAAGAGGAACTGGTATCACGCTAAAAAACTTACCTAAATATAAAAGCGTATTGATAAAATAGTTTAACACATGCAGCAAATAATAAACTTCATCATAAGAAACAAATCGTTTTTGTTGTACTTATTGTTGTTTTCAATTGCCTTAGTCTTTACAGTTCAATCGCATTCATATCATAAAAGTAGATTCATAAATTCGGCAAATTTTTTATCTGGTGGCATTTACAAATCCGTTAATGATATTAACGAATATGTCAATTTAAAAACTCAAAATTTAATTCTTCAAGAAGAAAACAGTGAGTTAAGGTCTCTTATGTTTAGCCTGTCAGACACTATTAACCATACATATATTGACAGCACATATTCTGGTATTAGTTATAAATTTACACCAGCAGTTGTATTAAAAAACAGCTATTCTTTAAATAATAATATCTTATTAATAAATAAAGGAAGTAATGATAGTATTCAACAAGATTTTGGAGTTATTTCTTCTAAAGGTCTTGTAGGAATTATTGACAATACAAGTAATAAATATGCTACTGTTATATCTATATTAAACACAAATAGTAGAATAAGTGCTAAATTGAAAAAGTCAAACCATTTTGGTTCCCTAGTTTGGAATGCCAAATCTCCTAGATTCATTCAATTAACCGAAATACCTAAAATTGCTTCAATACAAAAAGGCGATACTATTGTAACCTCTGGACGTTCAACCATATTCCCAAAAAACATCCCAATTGGAACCATTGAAAGTTTTCAATTAGATAATGCTAAAAATTATTACACCATACATGTCCAATTATTCAATGATATGACCAGTATAGAACATGTTTATGTTATTGAAAATAAAGATACAGAAGAGCTAAACACATTAATAAATAGCACTAATGAATAGTATTATATTTACACATACTTTTCGTTTTATCATTCTTGTATTATTACAAGTATTAGTGTTGAATTATATTAATTTTTTAGGCTATATTAATCCATATCTATACATTTTATTTATTCTATTATATCCTTTAAAAAACAATCGAGTTGTATTTATTCTTCTTAGCTTTTTTTTAGGATTAACTATTGATATGTTTTTCGATTCAGGTGGTGTGCATGCTGCAGCTGCAGTGTCTATTGCTTTTATTAGACCATTTGTTTTGAAATTCTCTTTTGGAGCAGTTTACGATCATCAAACCATGAAATTTAGTAATGTGGAATTTGGATCGAAACTCACTTACTTTACTATAATGATTCTTATTCATCATTTTATTTTATTTTCATTAGAAATATTTAACTTATTTAAAATAATTTTAATACTTCAAAACACGTTATTCTCCAGTATATTTACTATTATACTTTGTGTTCTAGCAACCATCATATTTAGCAGGAGAACTTAATGAGACAATTTTTACTTTTCATAATAATTATAATTGCAGGTCTTACGTTTATTGCAAGGCTTTTTTACCTTCAAATTTATAATTCAGAAACACATAGTTTATTTGAAGATAATGCCATTCGTAAAGTTTATGATTATCCAAAACGTGGCTTTGTTTACGATAGAAATGGAGAGCTACTAGTAGCAAACCAACCGTCTTATGACGTAATGATTATTCCTCGTGAAGTAAAACCATTAGACACCTTAGAATTTTGTTCTTTACTGAAAAT
>DFBO01000265.1 GCA_002366675.1 Flavobacteriaceae bacterium UBA3078 | reverse complement strand
ATAATTCCAACTCTATTTGTTTTTGCCATGTAGCTTGAGCTTCTACTCGCCTTGAATAATCTGTTTCAGTATCATATAAATTTTGCATATTTTTCAAATCTTTTTGAATTTG
Source organism: Flavobacteriaceae bacterium UBA3078 (assembly GCA_002366675.1). Classification (GTDB taxonomy): domain Bacteria; phylum Bacteroidota; class Bacteroidia; order Flavobacteriales; family Flavobacteriaceae; genus Xanthomarina. The sequence goes on along the minus strand of DFBO01000265.1, from coordinate 7,106 downwards.
AAGATGCAACGAATCTAAATTTTTAACTAGATTTTTCGAAATTTCTAAAGCTGCAATTTGTTGCCTAAATTTTCTTACATGTAATTCGGTAATATCAAAATGACCTTGTTCGTGAGACAAAATATGATCATTCGCTCTATCAGGTTTAAACCATGATTTTTCAGGATAAAAAATAGTCTTTACTTGAGCTGTAAAACCTGTAATTCTATCATCACTTTTTTTTATGGAATATTGAAATGTCATTCCAGAAGCTGTAATGGCAACCACATCTGTATTAGAATCTGGTTGATCTTTAAAATCATTCCAAGATAATTTAATTGATTCTTCCCAAGGAATTATAGGTTCTTCATTTTGTAAAATACTTACAAAGCAATATAAAAAGTATAGAAATGAGATTAAAAACTTAATCCTCATGATACAAATATTAAATTATAAAACAGTTAAACCTTTAGTTTACCTTAATAATTTTTAAGTCTTGATATTTAACCAGATAAACTGTATTGTTATAATAACCTCCTTGGAATTTCTTTTTGTAAGCAAATTTGTTTTCTACGTATTGGGTTAATGGGGCCTCGTTAACTGACAAGTACAAATCTTCTGAAGAAACCAAACGTAAAACCACATCCATTGTTAAATCGAAACCACGTACTGCAAATTTATTTGGAGTGATTCCAAAACGCTTTTCGTAAATTTTTACAAAGGAATTATTATCGTCTTCATTATAGGTTTTAGAAATAGTTGGAAAATGAAATTCTAAATGAGATAAATGGTAATTTGAAACCTCATCATCTTCAAAAGCTGAGTTCTTATTTGTTGTTACCAACACGATGTTTATTTCATCACTTTTTAACGAGTTTAATTTACTTGTAACATTAGAAACAAATCCTGGATTATCAGACTCTAAAAAAACCACATTTTTCCCTGGTTTTAATTTACTTGCAATATCCTCATCTAAAATATAAAAGGCATCAAGCCCTTTTTTGTTTTTTCTTGAAAACACTTGAGAGGCAGACATAAAAGTGCGCTTTAAATTATCGCTTACTTTAGTATGTTTTACATCTGAAATAATAACTATATGGTTTTTAGTGCTATCGTTTTTAACAAAGTTTATCATCTTTTCATATAGCAAATCTTCTGAAGGTCTAGATTGAAACACATTTTCTAATAACTGAACGTTTTTAGCTATTGGAGAAACAACCGGAATATTATACGGCTTTAATTCTGAAGCCACTTTCTCTACATTATTTGGCATAAAGGGTCCAATAACCACATCGACATCTTGAAAAGAATTTACATTTAAAACATGTGACACTTCACTCAATAAATTTTTAGTGTCGTACACATCCACTTTTAAAGAAACACCTAATTTCTTAAGAGAGTCTAAAGCCACTAATGCTCCAGAATGAAAATCTAAAGACATGCTTAGAAATGGATTTTTACTCAATTCTCTTTTTGCATCAGAAACTGAATCTATTTCTACCTTATTTAACTGGAAAGGAAGCATAATAACAAGATGCTTGCTGCTTCTATCTTTAATTTGATTACTCAAGTCTGTTCCAGGTATATCCTCTTGAACTGTTTGTACAGCTGTTGGATTATATGGAATTTTAAGAACCATACCTTCTTTTAATCCTGATTCTTTAAGTCCTGGATTTAATGTTTCTAACTGAACTTGCTCTACACCAAGTTTAATTTTCAATCTATAAAAGCCTTCTTTTGGCAATACTTGATAATAGGAATAAGCTTCGTCTATTGGTTTTTCTTCCTTTTCTGTAATGCTCGGTACTTGAATAACCTCTCCTTCATTTAAAACCTCATTCATTCCAGGATTTAAATATTCTAACTCATCTACTGTTATTCCAAATTTATAGGCTATTCGCCATTTCCCTTCTTTAGGTAGCACAGCATAATCTTTTGTTTTAGCTACTGGTTCTGAAACTTGTAATACTTTTTTATAAACAGGAACTTTTAAAACATCTCCTTTTCTTAAATTATTTGCATACAAAAAGGTGTTATGCTTTTTGAATTCATCTTCAGTAACATCGAATTTTTTAGACAAGCTATACAGCGTTTCTTTTCGTCTAACCTTATGATCTTTAAAACCTATTAATTCTTTTTCAATAGTTGCTTGTGGTGCATTAGAAACAACCTTTGACTTAGGGATAATTAATATGGTATTTAACTTCAACCCTTTCTTTGCATCTGGATTTAAACCGTAAATATCGAAAGGAGTTACTTGATACAATTTTGCAATGCTCTCTATAGTCTCATCTTGTTTAACTTTATGAGTTTTATAGTTTTGAGCTTTAGTTGATGAACAACTAAATAAAAAAACTATAGATAGAATGTATATTATTTTCTTCATACTATTAATTATATGGTCAAAACTGCGTTAGGGATTATAGTGGAAATCCTTTTTTATTTTTCTTAAAAAAGATTGCAACGTAAAGCCCGACCCTTGTGGTAACGCCACACTTCTCGATACTATTTTCTCGTTTCTCTAAAATCACTCGAAGTAACGAAGCTTCAAACTATTCCCACTCAATAGTAGCAGGTGGTTTTGAACTGATATCGTACACTACTCTATTAACGCCTTTTACTTTATTTATTATATCGTTTGATGTTTTTTGCAAAAACTTATAAGGCAAATTTACCCAATCTGCAGTCATGCCATCTGTACTTTCTACTGCTCTTAAAGCAACACATTTTTCATAAGTACGTTCGTCTCCCATAACGCCTACACTATTAACTGGTAATAGAATAGCTCCTGCTTGCCAAACTTTATCGTACAAATTCCATTCTTTCAAACCATTTATAAAAACAGCATCTACTTCTTGCAAAATACGAACTTTTTCGGCAGTTATATCACCTAAAATTCTAATAGCCAATCCTGGTCCAGGAAACGGATGACGACCTAATAAGACTGCTTCCATATTCATGGAAGCTCCAACTCGACGAACCTCATCTTTAAACAATGTTTTAAGTGGCTCTACAACTTTAAGTTTCATGAAATCTGGCAATCCACCTACATTATGATGACTCTTGATGGTTGCACTTGGTCCACCAGTTGCCGAAACACTTTCTATAACATCTGGATAAATAGTTCCTTGAGCTAACCATTTAACATCTTCAATTAAATGGGCTTCATCATCAAATACTTCAATGAACACACGACCAATAGCTTTCCGCTTTTCTTCTGGATCGCTTAATCCAGCAAGTGCATCCAAAAAGCGTGCCGAAGCATCAACACCCTTAACATTCAAGCCCATACCTTTGTATTGATCTAAAACATCAGGGAATTCGTTTTTACGTAACAAACCATTATTTACAAATATGCAGTACAGATTCTTACCGATAGCTTTATGTAGTAACATAGCAGCTACCGAAGAATCTACTCCTCCAGAAAGTCCTAATACTACTTTATCGTTTCCTAATTTATTTTGTAATTCTTCAACTGTTTCTTCAACAAATGATTGTGGTGTCCAGTCCTGTTCTACTTTTGCAATATGCACTAAAAAGTTTTCTAACAATTGCTTTCCATCGGTTGAATGATATACTTCTGGGTGAAATTGAATGGCATAGGTTTCTTCGCCTTCAATTTTAAAAGCAGCGTTTTGTACATCGTGTGTACTTGCTAATAAAACACCATTTGTTGGAAGATGTTTTATTGTATCGCTATGACTCATCCATACCTGACTACCTTCATGTATATTATTAAAGAAAGTTTCGTTTGGTTTTATAAACGACAAATTAGCTCGTCCATACTCTCTGGTATTTGAAGGAGCTACTTCTCCTCCTGAAAAATGTGCTAAATATTGTGCGCCATAACAAACAGCCAACATAGGCTTTTCGCTTCTTATCTTTGTTAAATCTGGATGTAAAGCATTTTCGCCTCTTACGGAAAATGGACTTCCAGATAGAATAACGGCTTTATAACCTTCAATTTCTTTTGGAATTTTATTAAATGGATGAATCTCGCAATAAATGTTGAGTTCTCTAACTCTTCGTGCAATAAGCTGTGTGTATTGCGAACCGAAATCTAATATAAGTACCTTGTTATGTTGCATGTGCAAAAATAGTAATTGATTTTTGATTTTTTAACTCTTAATTCATGGAATCTAAAATCATTTGAATGTCATTTTCTGACGTGTCTGGATTTATAAAACAAAAACGAGAAACTGTTTCAAATATATCGCCATTTTTCCATTTGGTTGGAGTTACTAATGCAAAGCCTTTATCATGATTTTCGTATGTCCAATGCGTATAGTCTTCTGGCTTCCATCCTATTCTTCTATAAAGTACACAAGATAAACTAGGCTCTCTAACCAATTCTACATTTGGATTTTCTTCAATCATTTTACCAGCCACTTGTGCCAATTCAATACCTCTTTCTACGGCTTCTTTATATTTTTCTGTTCCATTAGTTGCTAATGAAAACCATAAAGGCAAGCCACGAACACGACGTGTTAACTGAATTTGATAATCGGTTGGATTAAAACCATGAGCTCCTTCATCTTTAAAAATATCTAAATAAGAACCTTGTTGCGAATGAGCATTTTTAGCTAATTCTGGATTTTTATAAATAACTGCTCCACAATCGTAAGGTGAAAACATCCATTTATGTGGGTCTATAGTAATACTATCAGCTTTCTCTATACCATTAAATAAATGTCTTACTGAATCTGCTGCTAAAGCACCACCTCCATAAGCTGCATCTACATGAAACCAAAGACCTTCTTCTTCGCAAACCTTAGCAATTCCTTCTAAGTCGTCTACAATTCCTGCATTAGTAGTTCCTCCAGTGCCAACAACTGCAAATAAACGTTTACGTTGATGGAAATTTAAATTATCAATGGTTTTTCTTAGATCTGATTCAGTGAGTCTTTCTTCAGAATCTACTAAAAGAATATCTACATCAGCTACTTTAGCCATAGCTTTAATAGATGAATGTGCTCCTATAGATGTAATTATTAATCCTTTTTCTCTTTTATAAGTTTCATCTTCTCTCCAATGTTCTCTAGCTGTTACAATAGCTGAAAGATTGGCTGCCGTCCCACCACTTGTAAAAACGCCAAATGCACCTTCTGGTAAACCTGTTAAAGATACAATCCATTTCATGGCTTCGTTTTCACAGAAAATTCCTCCAGCTCCTTCCATCCAATAGGCACCATGAATACTTGATGCAGAAGTTACCAAATCGAACATAACAGCTGCTCTTGTTGGAGCTGCAGGTACAAAAGCTAAATTTCTTGGATGATCTACTGGGACATTTGCTTTTGATAAATGTTCCTTCCACAAATTAAAGGCATATTCTCCACCAACACCTTTTTCTGTTATTGTTTCTCCAACTAATGCTTTTAATTCTTCATGTTTTTTTGGTTTCCCAATAGGATGCTCGGTTGCTGAAATTCTACTAATAGCATATTTCATGACGTCTAAAGTCATTTCTATTAGTTCTATATCTATTTTATGCATGGATTTACTCTAAATTTAATATTAAAAACTCTCCTCTTAGAGGTTGCAAATTTAACATTAACTCATGAATAAATTGGTCTCCATATTCTAAATAAAACTCAGAAAAATTGGCTTGTCGTTCTTGGAGGCTTTGGTTTGGGAATAATTCGTTTTGAAGTATAACTACTCGGTCTATAATCTCTTTTAGTTTTCTTTTTTGAGCTTTTAGCAATCTTTTTTCAAGATGCTCTAACCCTTTTACTTGCTTTTTCTCTTGTGCTGAAACTGCTCCTAAAAAAGACTTGTCTGTTTTATTAGCAAGTTTGTATAAATCTTCAAACTGCTTTTCTATAAAGATTTTCTGATTAGAAAAATCGATTTCAATTTCTGAAAAATTTCTTGTTACTTTTTCTATTAAATCATTCTGATTTAAAAATAAATCTGAAATTTCTAAGTCCAGTTTTTCTAACTTATTCTGTTGTTTCTTTGAAACCACCAAGACTGAATTTCTAAGCAATAGCATAGGAAAAGGGACTTTTTGTGTTTCAAAATTAGATTTTAGCTGAAACCAATAAGCTAGTTCTCCTCCTCCTCCAATATAACAAAGGTTAGGCAGAACTACTTCTTGAAATAAAGGTCTTAATATCACATTCGGACTGAAACGTTCTGGGTGTTCATTGAGGTGTTTTATTATCTCACTCTTGCTCCAAGAAATATCTGTGTTTAGAATTTTAAAAATTTCATCCTCAAAAACTATACGTTCTCTGAGGTTTTCGGTTATATAGAATAAATTAATTTCTCGTGGATTTACTTGTATCTTATAATTTGTCGATATACTATTAAGCTGTTCAGACGTTTCAGAAACTTTTTGGAATGCCGTTTGATTGAGCAATTCATCTTCTGCATAAGGAATAAACAAACGTTTTAAATCTCTATCATTCCCATCTAAAATAACCAAACCAGTTTTGGAAAACAATTCGTTTACCAAATATCTAGTTGCTTCAGTTAAATTGTCTTGTTTTGTATAAGCTTCTATGAATAATTCCTTTAATTCAATTGCGTTGCTACTCGTATTTAAATGAGACCTAAATAATTCTGAAACCTCTTCTAAATCATCTAAATCTAATTCTCCAACAGCTCCTGAAGTTTTTCTGTTCCATTGGATTTTTTTTCCTTTGAAATTAAAATAATTGATTTCCTCAAAATCATGATCTTCCGTTGCCATCCAATAAATTGGCACAAAATCTTGCTTTGGATAAGTTGCTTTCAACTCTTTACATAGATTAATGGTAGAAATAATTTTATAGAAAAAATACAAAGGTCCTGTAAATAAGTTTAATTGATGACCAGTAGTTATTGTGAAGGTGTTCTCTTCTTTTAAGGCTTCAATATTTTGAAGGGTTTGAGATGGAGTATTTATATTTTGATATTGCTTTTTTAAACTCGACACTAAAGTAGTTCTCGACTGCTGACTAACAGACCTTGCTTTTTCATTAATCTGATTTTTAAAATTCTCTAGGTTTGGAAACCTATTATAAAAAGGTTTTAAGCCATCCTTTTCATCTAGATAATCGCAAATTAAACTTGAAAAATAATTAGTGTCCTTAAACGGAATACAGTCTGTTGGCATAGTGACGCTTTGCAGGTTTTTT
>DFBO01000198.1 GCA_002366675.1 Flavobacteriaceae bacterium UBA3078 | reverse complement strand
TAACATTCAATCAATACCTTCTACCTTTATTCTTGACAGTAAAGGTGTTATCGTTGCTAAAAATTTGAGAGGTCAAGCTCTTGAAGCTAAAATTGCAGAGTTATTAAATTAGGAAAGAGCATAATTACTTTATAATAAAGCCTTTTATATTGAAAGGCTTTATCGTTTTATATTTTACCAAGTTTCTTTAAAACAAACAAAAGTACGATTGGTATTGCCAATAAAAATATCATTAATAAGTGTTTTTCAAACAGCCAAGAAGCAAGTATTAGTGTAATAACGTATCCGCCAATAGCTCCTCCAAAATGGGCATCATGTCCAATATTACCTAACTTATTCTTCATTCCGTATATAGAGTAAAGTAAGTATCCTATCCCAAAAATATACGCAGGAATTGGTATAGGAATAAAGAACAAGTATAAACTCATATCTGGCCTAAGAAGGATAGCTGAATAAACAATTCCCATAACGGCTCCACTTGCTCCTACTGCACTATAATGATATTCGTTTTTATGAAAATAAAAAGACAGTAAACTACCCAACATCAAACTTCCTATGTAAACAATTAAGAAATAAATCGTTCCTAAAAAACTTAATACAATATCTGCAAATATGTAAAGTGTGAACATATTAAAAAACAGATGAGCCGAATCTACATGTAAAAACCCTGAGCTAAACATTCTAAACTGCTCACCTCTAGTAATAGCTCCAACATTAAATTTATATTTTTCAAAAAAATTAAAATCGTTAAATCCTTTAAATGAAATAATCCCATTTGCAGCGATTATAATGATTAATACCAAACTTAAATTGCCCATAGATTCTAAACGTTATATTTTAAATATACCATATATTTGTTATTGCAAATCTAAAATTAATTAATGCAATTTCTTGCTTACATTTTAATTTATCCGTTTTTATGGGTTATTTCCATATTACCATTTAAATTACTATATCTTTTTTCAGATGGTGTTTATATTCTAATCTACCACATAATAGGCTATAGAAAGAAAACGGTTCATGAGAATTTAAATCTTGTTTTTCCTGACAAATCTAAAAAAGAAATTAAACAGATTACTAAAAAATTCTATCATCATTTATGTGATATGATTGTGGAGTCTATTAAATCGATGACGATCTCTGAAAACGAAATGAAAAAGAGATTCCTATTTAAAAACCCAGAAGTTATTCTAGATCTTGAAAAAGAAAATAAAAGCATTGTTTTAATGTGTGGGCATTACGCTAGTTGGGAATGGGTTTTTATTCTTCAAACTTATGTAAATCACAAAGGATATGCTATTTATAAGCGTTTAGCAAATAAATATTTTGATGCTTTAGTGAAACGTATTAGGGCAAAATATAATAGCTATTTAATTACAACTAAAGAAACAATTCCTGTTTTAATTAAAGCCAAAAAAAATGGCGAATTAACAATTAATGGATTCGCATCAGATCAATCTCCAAAACACGACAAAGCTTTTCATTGGAATGAGTTTATGAACATAAAAGTTCCTGTCCATACTGGAGCAGAAATGTTAGCAAAAAAATTAGATATGGCTGTCGTTTTTTTAAAAGTAAAAAAAGTTAAACGTGGCTATTATGAAGCAACTATTTTACCTATAACAAAAACACCCAAAGATTATAAAGATTACGAAATAACAGATATCTTTTTGAAATTACTTGAGGAACAAATTTATGAAGCTCCAGAATACTACTTATGGACTCATAAACGCTGGAAACATAGGGATAAAGTGCCTAAGGAATTTAAATAATCTAACGGTTAATATTATTAATTTCAATTATAATTTTATTAGCTAAATTATCTGCTTCTTGTTGCGTTGGAGCTTCTGTATATACACGAATAATTGGTTCCGTATTACTTTTACGTAAATGTACCCAACTATCTGAAAAATCAATTTTAACGCCATCAATAGTGGTTAATCTTTCATGAGAATATTTTGCTTCCATTTGTTTTAAAATAGCATCAACATCTATTTCTGGTGTCAATTCTATTTTCTTTTTACTCATAAAATAAGCTGGATAACTAGCACGTAATTCACTTACTCTCATTTTCTTTTCAGCTAATAAACTTAAAAACAAAGCAACACCAACTAAGGCATCTCTTCCATAATGAGATTCTGGATAGATAATACCTCCATTACCTTCTCCTCCAATAATAGCATGATTCTTCTTCATAAGTTCTACTACATTCACTTCGCCAACTGCACTTGCTTCATAAGTACCACCATGTTTTTCGGTAACATCTCTTAAAGCTCGCGTAGAACTCATATTACTTACTGTATTTCCTGGTGTTTTACTTAATACGTAATCTGCACAAGCAACAAGTGTATATTCTTCGCCAAACATCTCACCTCTTTCATCCATAAAAGCCAATCTGTCAACGTCTGGATCTACAACAATACCAAAATCTGCATGTTCTTTTACTACAGCTTCAGATAAATCTGTTAAATGTTCTTTTAAAGGCTCTGGATTATGTGGAAAATGCCCATTCGGTTCGCAGTATAATTTTACTGGATGCACGCCTAATCGCTCTAATAATAAAGGAATAGCAATTCCTCCAGTAGAATTAACACCATCAACAACCACTTTAAAACTAGCATCTTCTATTGCTTTTTTATTAACCAAAGGCAATTCTAGAACTGCATCAATATGCATATCAATATAAGCCTGATTTTTTGTTATTTTTCCTAAACTATCTACATCAGAAAAACTCATCGTATCACTTTCAGCAATTTCCAGAATCTTAGCTCCTTCTGCTCCATTTAAAAACTCCCCTTTTTCATTTAAAAGTTTTAAGGCATTCCATTGTTTCGGATTATGACTAGCTGTTAAAATAATACCTCCATCTGCATGCTCCATTGGTACAGCAATTTCAACAGTTGGTGTAGTTGACAAGCCTAAATCTATGACATGAATACCTAAACCTACAAGCGTATTCATGACTAAATTCTGAATCATTTCTCCAGAAATTCTAGCATCACGACCTACTACCACACGATAATGTTCTTTATGTCTTTGTTGCTTTAACCAAAATCCATAAGCAGAAGCAAATTTAACAGCGTCAATAGGTGTTAAATTATCTCCAACTTGCCCTCCAATAGTGCCTCGAATTCCTGAAATAGATTTTATTAATGTCATTTTTAAAATTTAGTTTTGACAAATATACAATTACAAATCATAAATCAAATCGCAAAACTTCAAGAGTAATTTGTAAATTCACCAAATGAATTACTTAGCACATATTTACTTGTCAAGAGATAACAATTTAGTAACAATAGGAAACTTTATGGCAGATAGTATTCGAGGAAAAAAATACCAAACCTATCCTCTAGAAATACAAATTGGGATTCTTCTACATCGTGAAATAGACACATTTACAGATGCGCATCCTATTGTAAGGCAAAGTACTAAAAGGCTTCATGAAAATTACAGTCATTATAGTGGTGTTATTGTAGATATTTTATACGATCATTTTTTAGCTAAAAACTGGCTAGATTACTCTTCTATTCCATTAGAAATTTATACAGAAAATTTCTATGAAATAATAAGTTCTAATTTTGAAATTCTTCCTCCAAGAATTCAGGAAATGATGCCATACATGATGGCAGATAATTGGTTGCTAAATTATGCTAGTATTGAAGGCATTCAACGTGTTTTAAATGGCATGAATAGACGTACAAAGTATGTGTCTGGCATGGATAAAGCCACATTCGAATTACAAAAATTTTACAGTGAATTTGAAAATGAATTTACGCTGTTTTTTAAAGAGCTTATAACCTTTACGGAAGTTAAATTGATAGAAATCGCAGAAAGATTAAATGCCGCCTTATAAAAGATAAAAATTTAGAAAACAAATTCTATATCTGTACTTAATTTCGTAAATTGGATTTCCCATAAACCAAAATAACCCTACAAAGCATGACGAAGAAAACCAAACGCATTATAAAAATAGTCTTAGGCGCTGTTGTTTTCTTAACACTTCCTAGTGTTCTGTTTTTTGGTTTTGTTTATTTTAAATACAACGAAGATGTTCCTATTGGAGTTAAAGGCATTGAAGCAGATGCTTTAGCTACTAAAATGCTTGATGCATTAGACTATGTAGCCTATAAAAAAACAAATTATATCGAATGGACTTTTAAAAGAAAGCATCATTACCAATGGTTGAAAACAGAAGGGCTTTGCCATGTTTTATGGGAAAGCTACAAAGTTGAATTAGATTTATTAAATCCGTCAAAAAGTAAAGCCTTTGTACATAGTTTTAGAGTACACAACGAGAAAGCAGATGAATTAATTGAACAAGCAACCACTTTTTTTAATAACGATTCTTTTTGGCTGGTTGCTCCATATAAAGTGTTTGATGAAGGCACAGAAAGACGAATAGCAACTACAAAAAATGGCGAAGAAGGGCTTTTAATAACATACACATCTGGAGGAACAACACCTGGAGATTCTTACTTATGGTTATTAGACGAATCTGGGAAACCTAAAAGTTTTAGAATGTGGGTAGATATTTTACCAATTGGTGGACTTGAAGCTTCTTGGAGCGATTGGACTATAACTGAAAGTGGTGCACAATTACCACCCTTTCATAAACTCTTGTTTATTGGCTTAGAAATGGGAGATGTTATTGGAACTGAATAAGTTTTTGGTATTTGGTAAATTAAAATATAGTCTTGTCTCTTGACTCTAAATATTACTTTGCCCTTTAAACTGTTGCTCTTTCAATTTGAACAACACATTAAACGTGGTTAAACTGCCATAACTTCTGGTTATGTACTGTTGCAAATCTATTTTTTCTTGTTCTTCTAGATTACTTGAATTAATTTTTTGTTCCATAACTCTCAATCTATCACGAACCATGGTTATTTTATGAAAGAATTTATCAATAGGAATTTCGCTGGATTTTAAGCTCGTATCTCCTGGTTCCAAAATTAATTTTCCACCTTTCCATTTGTCCGCTATATGCACCACTTCTGTTACATCACTCCAACGTTTTAATATTTGCACCAAACTGCTTTCTACTTCAGCAAAACTAACAGCATCTACATCATCTTCGGCAGTTTCAATTACATCAAATTGAGAATCTATGTCTATGGTTTCTAGTCCACTTTCTATAAACGTTACCCAATAATGTTTATAGGTTACATTGGTAACAACTCCTTTTCCAAATTCTGGATGATTGATTCTTGAACTTATTCCTAGTATTTTCATAAATATTATTTTATCAATTGAATCACAATAATAATAAATCTCATTAATAACTTCATAAAGATTTAACAACTAAAATCGTACCTTTGCAACTTTGCTATTTTATGAGTCAATTCGAAGAACATATTGAGGTTCAAGGTGCTCGCGTACACAACCTGAAAAACATAGATGTGTCTATTCCTAGAGAAAAACTGGTGGTTATAACTGGTTTATCTGGTAGTGGGAAATCGTCTTTGGCTTTCGATACCATTTATGCTGAAGGACAACGACGTTACATAGAAACTTTTTCGGCTTATGCCAGACAGTTTTTAGGTGGTTTAGAACGTCCAGATGTGGATAAAATTGACGGACTCTCGCCAGTTATTGCCATCGAGCAAAAAACCACTAGCAAATCACCACGTTCAACCGTTGGAACCATAACAGAGATTTACGATTTTTTAAGACTTCTTTTCGCTCGTGCTAGTGATGCTTATAGTTACAATTCTGGTGAAAAAATGGTGAGTTATAACGACAAGCAGATAAAAGAACTTATTATAGAATCATTTAAAGGAAAACGTATTAATATTTTGGCTCCTATTATTCGTTCTAGAAAAGGACATTATAGAGAATTATTTGAGCAAATTGCCAAACAAGGTTTTGTAAAAGTTAGAGCTGATGGCGAAATAAAAGACCTTGTAAAAGGCATGAAACTCGATAGATACAAAACTCACGATATAGAAATTGTAATCGATAGGCTAAAAATAGATGATTCGGTTGATAACGATAAACGCCTCACAGAAACCATCCATACTGCCATGTATCATGGAGATGATGTGCTTATGGTTCTAGATCAAGACACTCAAGAAACCAGATATTTCAGTCGAAATTTAATGTGTCCGAGTTCAGGTATTTCTTATCCTAATCCAGAACCTAATAACTTTTCATTTAATTCACCAAAAGGTGCTTGCCCTAAATGTAATGGCATTGGCTCTTTATATCAAGTAAACGAAAATAAAATTATTCCAGACCCCAAATTATCTATTGCTGCTGGTGCATTGGCGCCACATGGCCCACAAAAAAGCTCTTGGATTTTTAAGCAGTTTGAAACGATTTCGCAACGTTTTAGTTTTTCATTAAACGATTCTTACAAAAGTATTCCTGAAGAAGCCAAACAGATTATTCTATATGGAGGAAACGAAAAATTTTCCGTAGAAAGCAAAACACTTGGTGTTACTCGAGATTATAAAATAGATTTTGAAGGTGTTGCAAACTTTATTGAGAGTCAGTATAAACAGGCAGAAACTACCTCTTTAAAGCGTTGGGCAAAAGAGTATATGGATAAAGTAACTTGCAATCAATGTCAAGGTTCACGCTTAAGACAAGAATCTTTATACTTCAAAATAAACAAGAAAAATATAGCAGATTTAGCCAATAAAGACATTGTTGAATTAGCAGAATGGTTTAACGATTTAGAGAACCATCTATCAGAGAAACAATTAAAAATTGCTGAAGAAGTTATTAAGGAAATCAAAACCCGATTGCAGTTTTTATTAGATGTTGGTTTAGAGTATTTATCCTTAAACCGAAGTTCTAAATCTCTTTCTGGTGGTGAAGCACAAAGAATCCGATTGGCTACACAAATAGGTTCACAACTGGTTGGTGTACTATATATATTAGATGAGCCAAGTATTGGTTTACACCAAAGAGATAATGAAAAACTGATAAAGTCTTTAGTGTCTTTAAGAGATATTGGTAATTCGGTGATTGTTGTTGAACATGACAAAGACATGATTGAACATGCTGATTATGTGATAGATATTGGCCCAAAAGCCGGCAAACATGGAGGAGAAATTATTAGTATTGGAACACCTGATGAATTAAAAACACATCATACGCTAACTGCAGATTACCTTAATGG
>DFBO01000102.1 GCA_002366675.1 Flavobacteriaceae bacterium UBA3078 | reverse complement strand
TTTACATGCGTAAAACCTCTAATAGTATCATTAATTTTAGACACCTCGTTGTAAACTACTTGGTCCTTTAATAGGCTTGTTAAATCTTCTTTTATTAGATTTTCATCTTCAATAGTGGCAACTTCTTTAAATTCTACATATTGAATATCTCTTGTTGCATCAACTTCATATTGTTTTTTATGATTATTGATATAAGCCGAGATTTCAGATTTAGAAACAGAAACCGTACTATCTGGAATTGAAGCGTAAGGCATTTGAACATACTTAATATCTACACTTTCGTTTTGTAGTGTGTGCTCTAATTTTCCTTCAGCAACTGTACCAGACATTCCTGCTTTAACCATATTAAAATAGTCTTGTTGCAAAGAACTAACTGCTATGTTGTTTTCGTAATCAACCCATTGCTTATAAGCAACAGCTGAAGTTTCTCTTAAATTAGCGATGTATTCGTTTAATTTATTTTCGTCAAAAATTCCAGCCTCATTTTGAAACTCTGGATTAGATATTAAATTTGTTCTTAACAAATCTCTCATTTGGTCTTTTTCAACGGTAAGTCCTAATTCTTCGAATTGTGTTTCTAAAACAGCCTGTCTTACTTCCTGCTCCCAAACTCGATTCATTGCTTGCATGTTGGTACCATTAGGTCCAAGTTGTCTTTGTGCTAACTCAACCTTTTGCATGAAGTCTTCACGAGAAATATCCTTTCCATTAATTGTTGCAACTATATTCTGAGATTTACTTGTAAGTGCATCAGAATTTCTAAACAAATCTCCAATTACAAAAGAGAATAACGCTAACGCAATCACAATGATTAAGAATAGTCCACGTTGTCTAATTTTATTTAAAACTGCCATTTTTTATTTCTATAAATTATAAATTATCGTGCGCGAAAATACCATTTTCTATTTAATAATAAAAGTAGATTGACGCTTTAATTCTATTAAGGTTAGGAAATTAGTCTGTGTCTAATATTTTAAGTTCTACTAAATCTATTTTAGTATTAGAGACTTCAAGGATAGTAAATTGAAATTTATCAATTTTAACGACTGCGTTTTGTTGAGATATTTCTTCGGTATGGCCTACAATTAAGCCTCCTAAAGTCTCATAATTCTCACTTTCTGGTAAGTTAATTTTAAAGTTTTCGTTTATATAATCAACATCTAATCTTGCTGAAAATCTATATAAATCTTCTTCTAATTTTTCTTCTATTAAATCTATGGAGTCGTGCTCATCTTCAATTTCACCAAAGAGTTCTTCAACTATATCTTCTACAGTTAGTATGCCTGAAGTCCCACCATATTCGTCTAAAACTACAGCCATGCTTTTGCGTTTTTTAATTAAAACACTCAAAATATCTTTTATTAGCATGGTTTCTGGAACAAACTCAACTGTTACTAAAATAGATTTTAATGTTTTAGGTTTTTTAAAAAGTTCAAACGAATGTACATACCCTAAAATATCGTCAATCGTGTCTTTATAAATCAAAATCTTAGAAAAACCTGTTTCAGTAAAAAGTGCATTTAAGTTTTTGGATGTTTCAGTAACATCTACAGCTGTAATTTCTGTTCGAGGAATCATGACTTCCCTTGCTTTAACTTCTGAAAACTCTAAAGCATTTTGGAAAATTTGAATTTCGGTATCAATATCATCATCTTCTTCAACAGACTCCATTTGTTCACTTATATATGCGCCTAATTCTACTTTAGAAAAAGCTAATTGTATTTGATCGCCATCTGTTTTAAAGAATTTTTTTAGGACAAAATCTGAAATCCAAATAACAAAATCTGAAATAAAAGTAAATAATACAAAAAACACATAAGCAGGAATTGCTAATAGCTTAAGCAAGGAATTTGCATAAATTTGAAAGAAAACTTTTGGTAAAAATTCTGCAGTTATTAGAATGACTATTGTGGAAATAATAGTTTGAGTAAAAAGACTAAAATCTACCAGTAAATAGTTTATTATTGATGAACTAGAAGGCAAAAAAGATTGAAACCATTCTACTAACAAATCTCCCATAAAGAAACCATAAATAACTAAGGCAATATTATTACCTATAAGCATGGTTGCAATAAATTTTGAAGGTTTAGCAGTAAGTTTGGTTAGAATTTTTGATAGAAGACCTTGTTGTTTTTTTTCAATTTCTATATGAATCTTGTTTGAAGACACATAAGCAATCTCCATTCCTGAAAAAAAAGCAGATAGTATTAAAGAAGTTACAATAATTAAAACATCTTGGTTCATGTCTTAGTTATCTTCTTTATTTTCGAATTTTTTATTAAACTTCTTTCTAAAGAAGAACATAAAAACTGCTGCTCCTGCTAGCAATAAAGACATATATTCTACTATACCAGACTCCATATATTTTGAAATAACATCGTACAGGAAGATGATTGCAAAAAGCAAATAAGCATATTGAAAAAACTTAAATATTTTCATTTTAATATTCTATAATTGGTTGGGATAAAGATAATGAATTATTCGTCAAGTGTGATGATTCCATCAATTTCCAGAACTTGTGCTTTGGTAAACTTAACGTCTGAATCGAAACCTTTACCATTTATAACATCTTGACCTGTTCTAAAGGTTACTGGCTTATTGGTAAATAACCATTCCCTATTTTGGTCGTAGTAAAGTTGTTCGGCAAATAAAGTGTCGTTGCTAGTTGAAGAAAGCACAACATTTCCTTGTAAATCTATTATTCCAGTTTTGTCGTAAACTATCGCATAATCTGCAATAACATTACTTTTTTTGTTTTCTTCGTCGAATAAATCTAAATCTATCCCTTCAGGAAATTCGTTAAATGCAAAATCTCTATTAGAATAATCTAACATTTTTGGACTTCTTAAATTGGCAGTTACTCGACCTGAATCTGTATATTTTAAATCTATAAACTCAGCAACTCCTATTGGTGCATTCTCTGAAACACCAATTTTTTTTACTTCTTCAAAGTTGTTTTTACATGAAATGAGCATAAATAAAATTATACTACAAACAAAAAAATTTCTATGCGAATTATATCTGTCCATTAATAAAAAATAAATATGTAGCCTATAAAAAAAACATAGTCACAACAATTGTTATGACTATGTTTTTTAATATATGTAAATATGTTTTTAACATTATAAGCTTGGTACTGTAACGCTAGTTCCAATCCAGCATCCAATTGCTATTTTTTGTCCTGCATTCCCTTCACTAAAAATCTCAGATTTCTGAGGCGCTTTAGCTCTATAACTAGCTGCTGTCTGAGATGCTGCACTTTTTAATGTTGGGTCTACTCGACCTGCTTTCTCAGCTTCTATTGCAGCTAACCAGAAAACAGCACGCTTATTAAAGTTAGTATCTCCACAGTTATTTGCACTACGGTTATACATATCTGCTATTTTTAAATGAGGTCTTCCATTAGAAGGGTTAAATTTTAAAGCATTTCTAAAATAACCTCTAGCTGACCCATAATTTCCTTTAGCTTTTAATTTATCACCTATCTTTTCATAAAGCTTCGCTTTTTTGAAACTATCAGACTGTAAACTAATTGCTTGCTCATAAAACTTAATTGCTTCTGAAGTTTTACCTTCTTTATCTTTTAAGATTCCTAAGTAATAAGCTGAATTAGCTGAAGGGCTTAAATTATGATATGCATTAACTAATTTAAAGAATAATGGATCGTCTGTACAATCTTTAGCAGACATGTTTCCAGCAGCTCTTTGTAACCAAACGGCATTCTCTTTATTTGCTTCAAAATCTTTAGTATATAAAGGTATTAAGTTTTCGCAATTTGCTCTTGATCCTAATTTACTATTAATACTTCCAGAAATCTGATCGTATGCTTTTAAGTAACTTTCGTAATACTTTTTATATTTACCTTCTTTACTAGTTAAAGCAGTACCTGCATCTTCTTTTTCAATAAGTTTATTTAAACTTTCTGAATAGTTTCCTACTTCTTGATCTACTTTTTCTACAACATCATCATATTTGTTGAATAACTCAGCAGCAGATTTATTTCCAGCATCATATAAATCAACCATTAATGAAAAATATGTATAAAGAGATTTTGGGTTATTAAATGTCTCTGGATCAGATTTATAAGCTGCATCAAAACAAGCATATAATTCTTCATCAGATTTATTTAGCAATTCTCTATTGTCATATAATAATTGACAAGATTTAGCTGCATATTCTCCTTTTGGAGTTTTACTTTCAAAATACTGTGCTCTTTCTTCCCATAACTTCACTAGGTCATTTATATAAGCTGTTTTATCTGCTCCAGTAGATTTTTCAATTTTAGATTCTAAAATATCTTCTCCGTAAGTATATATCGCTCTATTAAGTTGTGGACACCTTGTTCTTACTTTCATCCAAGTATCAAAAGCAGCATCATAATTTTTTGCTTTAGCATATTCAGAAAATATAGACAAGTTAGTCATACATTCTTCGTCTTGTTGAGCGTTAACGACATTGAACCCTAAAAACAATAATAGAGTTAATAATGTAATCTTCGTTTTCATAATATCAATTTTATAGTTTAATTAAATTTTCTTTTTTGGAACCATCTATCATTAAATGATAAACTAAGTTGGAAATTTATAAAATTCTCTTGAATAAGATTTTTATCCGTTGTTCCTTTCTTACCAAACTCAAATCCAAAATTCACGTTAGAGAATGCATTTGCTGTTGGTTTTCCCATTGGTAATCCTACTCCAAAAGATATGCCAAACTCGTTTATAGTTTCATCATTAATATTTAAACCAGTATTTTCAAATCTAACACCAGCTCTATAAACAGCTCTTTTTAAGTAACTTGAAAA
>DFBO01000151.1 GCA_002366675.1 Flavobacteriaceae bacterium UBA3078 | reverse complement strand
GTTAACACCAGCAAATGGCTTCTCGTGAAATAGCACTTTAAAATCATGACGTTCTGCCACTTTATCCATAACATCCATGAGTAATGAATTATGGTCAACTGCTAAATTTGCCTCATCGTAAACTGGCGCTAATTCGAATTGATTTGGAGCAACCTCGTTATGTCTTGTTTTAACCGGAATACCAAGCAACATACATTCTGTTTCTAAATCACGCATATATTGCATGGCTCTGTTAGGAATGGTCCCAAAGTAATGATCGTCTAATTGCTGACCTTTAGCAGATGAGTGTCCTAAAAGCGTTCTTCCAGTTAAAAGAACATCTGGTCTTGAAGCTACTAATGCCTTATCAATTAAAAAATATTCTTGTTCCCACCCTAAAGATGCATTAACCTTTTTTACATTCTTATCGAAATACTTACAAACATCAACTGCCGCATTATCTATAGCTTGTAAGGCTCTTAANNTCCTGTATAAGACACAAAAACAGTTGGAATACACAAAGTAGTCCCATAAATAAATGCTGGTGATGTTGGATCCCAAGCAGTATATCCTCTTGCTTCAAACGTATTTCTAATACCTCCATTTGGAAAACTAGATGCATCTGGCTCTTGCTGTACTAATTGTCCTCCACCAAATTTTTCGATGGCTCTACCATTACCTATTGGCTCAAAAAAAGCATCATGTTTTTCTGCTGTTGAACCTGTTAACGGCTGAAACCAGTGAGTATAATGAGTAGCTCCTTTAGAAATTGCCCACTCTTTCATACCTGTAGAAATATGATCTGCAACAACTCGATCTATCTTTGTGCCATTATGCATGGCATCCATAACGCTATTAAATGCTTCTTTTGTTAAATATTGACGCATTTTATCTTCGTTAAAAACATTCAATCCGAAAAGTTCAGATCTACGAATATTTTCTTCAATTTTAATAGACTTTCTATTAATAGATTCTTTAATAGCATGAAATCTTAGAGTAGACATAATAAATATTGTTTAGATTTATTTAATTTTTATAGGGCAAATCTATAAAAAATATAAATAAACAAACCAATAACCTCTAAAAAAATAGGGTTAGAGATTAAAAAAAATGAATAAATTGAAGTTAACCCCCTATTTTTCACTCAAAAAAGCGAAAATAATAAAAATAGAATATGCTGTTAAAATAACGAATCCCTTAAGTCTTCCAATTTCGAATTTTTTGGGAATAAGCATGAATGGAATAAGAATAAATGAAAACCCTAACATCCAAAAAATATCAGTTGTTAATATTTTTGGGTTGTTCAAGTATATAGGATGAACCATTGAAGTTAAACCTAAAACGGAAGCAATATTAAAAATGTTTGAACCAATTAAATTTCCTAAAGAAATTGCTTTTTCTTGTTTTAAAGCTGCTATAACTGAAGCCGCTAATTCTGGAACACTTGTGCCAATAGCGACCATTGTTACAGAAATTACTCGCTCACTAACTCCAAAAGATAAAGCCATTTCTTTCGCGCCTTGCACTAACCATTCACTACCAAAATAAAGTGATAATCCTCCAATTAATAACCAAATAATTAATTTGAAATTAGATGTTTTCTGCAAGGTGTCATCAACTTCCTCTACAGATTCTGAGTCTTTATTTCTTGATTTCCTTATTAATATGAACAAAAAGATGATTAGTGATAAAAACAAAATCAATCCTTCATTAAAATCTAAGACATTACCACTACTTAAAAGAAAATATAAAGCAATGGATAACAACATCATCATGGGCCAATTAAACTTATAAAAATCAGGACTAATTGTTAGTGGTGAAATAATTGCTGTTAAACCTAATACCAAACCAATGTTTGCAATATTGGATCCTACAACATTTCCTAATGCGATATCTGGAGAACCATCTAATGCAGCTTGTAAACTCACTAAAAGTTCTGGAGCTGACGTAGCAAAAGATACTACTGTCATTCCAATTACTAATTTGGATATATTAAATTTAAAAGATAAAGACACTGAAGCACGAACTAAAAACTCACCTCCTACTACCAATAAAATTAATCCTAAAAAAACCCAAATCAAACTCATAAACTTAATTTTTGGCGAAGATAACATTTCCTATTAAAAGTTAACGAAAACTAAAAATTTCGTTAAATAACTATATTGGTAGTTGTATAACTATAAAAATAGTTATATGTTTGAATCATAAATTTTTTAACATGCAAAAATTAACAAATAAAGAAGAAGAAATTATGCACATTTTATGGAAGCTCGAAAAGGGGTTTGTAAAAGATGTACTTGCAGAAATAGAAGAAGACAAACCACATTACAACACGCTCTCAACAATTATTAGAAATCTGGAAGAGAAAGGGTATGTAAATTATCATGCTTACGGCAAAACACATCAATATTTCCCTATTGTTAGTAAAGAAGCATACAAAGAACGTTTTATGAACAGAGCTATAGACAACTATTTTAATAGCTCCTATAAAAATGTTGTTTCTTTTTTTGCTAAAGAAGAAAAAATAAGTGTTGAAGATTTAAAAGATATTATTGCTTTAATTGAAAACAAAAACTAACCATGGAACATTTTTTAAAAGCATCAGCAGTTTTGGGCATATTTTATATCTGTTACAAACTATTTCTACAAAGAGAAACTTTTTTTAATGCCAATAGATGGTTTTTATTGGCTGGATTAATCATAGCTTCCATACTGCCTTTAGTAGTCATTCCAATACATGTTGAATATAGTGCTATAGCAATACCTAACAACTTGCTAATTGATAATCAAATAGATCAAACCGAAAATTATACAATAACATTATTCCAGATAACAACATGGATATACACTATTGGTTTCATTTTCTTTTTAGGAAAATTAGTGATTGAATTCACATCATTATTTACATTAATAAAGAATAATAATTACAGAAAAAAAGATGGTTTTACATTTATAGAAACCGACAACAATGTACCTCCTTTTTCTTTTTTCAACTGGATAGTTTATAACCCAGAGCAATTTTATGATCAGGAATTAATTCATATTATTAATCATGAAAAAGTGCATGCTAGACAATATCATTCTATAGATGTAATCTTATCTCAAATTAGTTGTGTTGTATTTTGGTTTAATCCGTTTTGCTGGTTATATAAAAAAGAACTACAACAAAATTTAGAGTTTATTGCAGATTATAAAGCTCAAGATATCTCTAATTGCGAAAAAAGCTACCAACGCTTATTACTAAAAACAAGCATACCAAATCATCAATTGATGATAACTAATAATTTTTATAATTCATTAATC
>DFBO01000228.1:3186-7910 GCA_002366675.1 Flavobacteriaceae bacterium UBA3078 | reverse complement strand
TCCTTTTCCACCACCACCAGCAGAGGCTTTTAACATAACTGGATAACCTGTTTCTTTAGCTACCTTTTGGCAATCTTCGAAAGTTTCAATAACACCTTCACTTCCTGGAACACAAGGAACACCAGCTTCTATCATAGTTGCTTTTGCATTCGCTTTATCTCCCATTCGGTCGATCATTTCATCCGAAGCACCTATAAATTTTATTTTATGTTCTTCGCAAATTTTTGAAAATTTCGCATTTTCAGATAAGAATCCATATCCTGGATGAATAGCATCTGCATTGGTAA
This sequence comes from Flavobacteriaceae bacterium UBA3078, assembly GCA_002366675.1. Taxonomy (GTDB): domain Bacteria; phylum Bacteroidota; class Bacteroidia; order Flavobacteriales; family Flavobacteriaceae; genus Xanthomarina. Next base: position 7,623 of record DFBO01000228.1, on the reverse strand, counting down.
TTTCTGCTGCAGCTATAACATTAGACATTTTTAAATATGATAGGTTACTTGGTGGAGGTCCAATACAAACTGCTTCGTCTGCAAATTTAACGTGTAAACTTTCAGCATCAGCTGTAGAATAAATGGCTACTGTTTTTATACCCATTTCTTTACAGGTTCTAATAACACGAAGTGCTATTTCTCCTCTATTGGCAACTAGTATTTTTTTAAACATAACTTTAAGTTTTAAAAATTTCAAATTCCAAACTCTCTTTCTGCCAACAGGCAGGCAAATTTCCAAACATTGGATTTTGAGATTTGCGTATTGGAATTTTTAAATTGTTATGACGGATCAACTAAAAATAAAGGCTGATCGAATTCTACAGGTGAAGAATCGTCAACAAGAACTTTTACTATCTTTCCAGAAACCTCAGATTCTATTTCATTAAATAGTTTCATGGCTTCAATAATACACAATACGTCTCCTTCTTTTATAGTTTGACCAACTTCAACAAATACTGGTTTGTCTGGAGAAGGCTTACGATACAATGTTCCTATAATAGGAGATTTTATTGTAATATACTTAGAATCTTCATCAGCACTTGCTGCTGCAGGAGTTTCTGCTGCTGGCTGAGCTTCTTGAGTTGGAACATGTGCCATTGGTGCATTAACAGGAATTTGTTGTACATATGTTGTAGTTTCTGGTCTATCTCCAGGGCCTGTTTTAATAGTAATCTTTACATCTTCTGTTTCTAATTTAACCTCGTTTGCTCCCGATTTAGCAACAAATTTGATTAAGTTTTGAATGTCCTTTAAATCCATAATTTTAGATATTAAAAATTTATTTAGTAGTTAGTTAGGAATTATAAGCCCATTTTAAATAAATAGAGCCCCAAGTGAATCCACCTCCAAAAGCTGCAAATATTAAATTGTCACCTTTTTTTAGTTTAGATTCGTAATCGTTTAATAATAAAGGAAGGGTTGCTGATGTGGTGTTACCATATTTTTCAATATTCATCATTACTTTTTCTTCCTCTAAATCAATTCTGCTGGCAGTTGCATCAATAATCCGTTTATTTGCTTGATGTGCAACCAACCAAGAAACATCATTGGTAGTTAAATTGTTTCTATCTAATATTTTAACAGCTACATCTGCCATGTTAAAGACAGCATTTTTAAAAACTGTTTTACCATCTTGAAAAACCTGATGTTTGTGTTCCTTAATTGCTTCTGCTGTCGATGGATAAGAAGATCCACCATAGGTAGCTTGCAAAAATTCTCTACCTGAACCATTGCTTCTTAAATACTCGTCTTGTAAACCAAACCCTTCTTTATTGGGTTCGAAAAGCACAGCTCCTCCTCCATCTCCAAAAATAATACAGGTGGCTCTATCTTTATAATTAATCATTGATGAGTTTTTATCTGCACCAATTAAAAGTACTTTTTTGTATTTTCCTGACTCAATATATCTAGCAGCAACAGACATGCCATATAAAAAACTTGAACATGCTGCTTCAAGATCGAATGAAAAAGCATTTACCGCACCTATTTGAGTTGCAGTGTAAGCTGAAGTTGATGCAGCTTTCATATCTGGTGTTGCAGTAGCGACAATTACTAGCTCAATTTCTTTTGGATCTATGCCACTTTTTTCAATAAGGTTTTTAGCTGCTTTTATTGCTAAGTAAGAAGTGCCTTTGCCATCTTCTTTAAGAATTCTTCTTTCTTTAATTCCTGTTCGTGTAGTAATCCATTCATCATTAGTATCAACCAAGTCTTCTAACATCTTATTGGTTAATACATAGTCTGGCACGTAACCACCTACAGCTGTAATTGCTGCTGAGAATTTACTCATAGTATATAAAGTTAATTTGGCCTAAATTTTTGCAAAATCAGTCAAATAATCGTGAAATGTATAAAAAACAATTCATTTTCTGCCTAATTTAATGCAAATTAAGTGGTTTTTGACTTCTATAAAAATTTAAAACAAAAAAAACGCTCACAAGTGAGCGTTTTATTATATGCATGCATAATACTTATGCTAAATTTTCTTCTACTTCAGAGTTATCTATAAGAACTTGTCCCCTATAATATAACTTACCTTCGTGCCAATGAGCTCTGTGGTATAAGTGTGCTTCTCCTGTTGTAGGACACGTAGCAATTTGAGGTGCTGTTGCTTTATAATGTGTTCTTCTTTTATCTCTTCTTTGTTTCGAGATTTTTCTTTTAGGATGTGCCATTTTCTATGTTTATTTATCCGTTAATAGTTTCTTTAATGTATTCCAACGAGGGTCTGTTTCCTCTTCTTCTTCTTTATTCTCTTTAAGCTTTGGGCTTAATTCTTCTAATTTTTCAAGTATGTCTGAATTTAAAGTTCCATCTTTTACTCCAGGGTGAATTCTTTTTGTTGGAACTGATAGCACAATGTATTCGTAAATATATTGTTGAATATTAATCTCGTATTCACCATGAGTTAGAACTAAAATATCAATTTCTTCGTCGTTAAATTCTTCTCCAAATTTAACAACAAGATCAAATTCGTTTAAAATTTCCTGATCGTAAGCTTCATTTGTTAAGTCGCAATTAATATTTACGGTTCCAGTAATTTTGAAATTTAATTCTAACAAAGTTGTTTTTTTGTCGAATTGAACATCAACCTTTACTGATGAATCGTTAAACTCCTCATACTCAAAATGTTCAAAGAACGCTTTATCAATTTCATACTCAAAATGATGCTTTCCTTGTTTTAGTCCTACAAATGGAATTGTAAACTCTTTCAATAGCTTCATTATCACATCTAATTTGAGCATGCAAATATAGTAAAATTTTCTTTAGATAAAACAACTTGTAAACATTTTTTGTTTATATCTTTTTCGCTCTTGTTTTTAATGGATTTTGACTTAGATTTTCAAACTCATTTCTGTTTTTAAATATCTGAATAGCAGTAAATACAGCTTCTTTAAATGAATTTTCGTCTGCTTCGCCTTTGCCAGCAATTTCGTATGCTGTCCCATGATCTGGTGAGGTTCTAATTCTATTTAATCCTGCAGTAAAATTTACTCCATTACCAAAAGATAATGTTTTAAAAGGAATCAATCCTTGATCATGATATGATGCAATAATTGCATCGAAATTTTTATAATTTTTAGAGCCGAAAAAACTATCAGCTGCATAGGGGCCATAAATCAAACGTCCTTTTTCTTTAATTTCACTTAGTGTTGGTCTTAAAACCTCATCGTCTTCTTTGCCAATAACACCATTGTCTCCAGTATGTGGATTAATTCCTAAAATAGCTACTTTAGGTTTTCTAATTCTAAAATCTTTTTCAAGAGAATTGTAAATAATGTCTACCTTCTCTTTTATTAATTTCTTAGTAATATGTGTTGAAATATCTTTTACAGGTACATGATCCGTAAGTAAACCAACTCTTAATGAATCTGACACCATAAACATTAAGCTAGTTCCTTCTAGTTCTTTTGCAAGATAGTTTGTGTGTCCTGGAAAATTAAACTCTTCAGATTGGATGTTGTGTTTATTTATTGGAGCTGTTACTAATACATCTATACTTTTTTCTTTTAAAGCTTTAGTTGCTGCTTGTAAAGATTTAATAGCAAACTCTCCTATAACTGGATCTTCTTTGCCAAATTCTATATCTACCCTATTGTTCCAAACATTAAACACATTTAATTTTCCGTGTAGAATTTGATTTAAATTATTAATCCCATTAAAATTTAACTTATTATCGAAATGCTTATTTAAAAAAGTAATGGTTTTAACTGAAGCAAAAATTACTGGCGTACAAAATTCTAACATTCTTGCGTCTTCAAAAGTTTTTAAAACAATTTCTCCACCAATACCATTTAAGTCTCCTATAGATATTCCTACTATTATATTTTCTTCGTTCTTCATTAAATAAGATAACTTTTGTTTGTAATTTTACAATGCAAATTTAACCAAAAATTCGACATATATGTTTACTGGAATAATTGAAAGTGTTGGGATTGTAAAAGATTTGAAAACAGATCTAAATAATCTTCATTTAACTATTGAATGCTCTTTCGCTAATGAATTAAAAATAGATCAAAGCATTGCTCATAATGGCGTTTGTTTAACTGTAATAAATATTAATGGTAACCAATATACAGTTACAGCTATAGACGAAACTTTAGTTAAAACAAACTTAAGCGCTTTAAAAGAAAAAGGTTTTGTTAATTTAGAACGAGCCATGAGGCTTGGCGACAGACTTGATGGACATATTGTTCAAGGACATGTAGATCAAACTGCAGTATGTAAACATATTGAAAATGAATTAGGAAGTTGGAAATTTACATTTCAATATGATTCTAGTCTCAATAACATAACAATTGAAAAAGGGTCTATTACTGTAAATGGTGTTAGTTTAACGGTTATTGACTCGAAAAAAGATCAATTTAGTGTAGCAATTATTCCGTACACCTATGA
>DFBO01000228.1:0-3142 GCA_002366675.1 Flavobacteriaceae bacterium UBA3078 | reverse complement strand
CGCTTTAATAATTTTTTTACTCCTAAAAATAGACCAATACATAAGCCTACAAATATTCCACCATCAATTGGAAGCCCAGGTGGTGGTGGTGGGACCGGTGGAGGTGGCGTAGATTGAGCAACACTTACAAAACTTATTAATAATAATAAGACTGAGGCAATCATTTTTTTGTTTTGTATCTTCATTCGGCTGTAAAAGTATAAAAAAAAGCGACTTATCAAAATATTTTAGACAAAAAATATCCTTTAAGTGCAAAAAACATCGTTGAAATGCACAAAAGGATTGTGTTAACATAATTTTAATGATTCAAATATATACTTTTTTATACTAAATAAAACATTTTGTTTTATTAAATTGTTGCTTAACCTATTAGCTTTTATTCTAAAGCTAATGTAGTTACAGTCTATCAAACAATAATAAAAAAAACTAAAGACACTATTTAAGGCTCTTTTAAAACGTAAAAAGGCTCATCTATATTTTCATGACAAAAAAAATAACTCTAAACTTATATTCAGTCCAAATTAAAAACCTTAATGAAAATTAAAAAAAGAATGTAACCTTTTAGAAGGATTTTTAGACAAGTCCTAAACGTTAGACAAAATGAAACAAAAGGACTTACAACACTTTTAAAATAAATCTAATTAATGTAGATTGCCAGCCTATTGAAATAAAATTATGGACAACAATAAAATGCTAAATTATATTAAAGATGTGTTAGAAAATATGCCAATTGATTGGCTGAACTTAACTACCCATCGACTAGATATTTATAATGAAAAATTGGCTAAAATTCAATTTTTAGAACAATTTGAAAGCCTGTTTAGTGACAATAATTCTGAATCATCTGCACTAAATCAATTACCTACTGCTTACGACTATATTCGATTAGGACATCCGTTATCTAGTATATTAGAATGGGTAATTGCTTATATATATAAGCTTAAACCAGAACATGTAATCAGTTTTTCATCACAGACAACTCCTATTCTAGCCATTCTTAGAAAAAACTTGCTAGATAAGAAAAACACTCAAATCGTTTATAAAGACGAATTACCATCTTGCTTTGATGCTGAATTAATAAAGCATGTTTATGGTTACAAATTTGAGTTAAAGAAAGTTGAGAGCCTTGAAGACGTTTCTTCTTTTAATGGCAATACTATTTTAATTTCAGAAAAAAATGACCTATTTAATATTGGTCTTACACAAAATATTGACTTTCACCTAAGCGCTCATAATCATCTTGGAAGTATTTTATTAGTAAATGGTGAACACAACAAACATTATATCTCAGAAATTCAGCATGTAAGAAGAAGAGAAACTATTGCTATGACACCAGACAATTGTTATAACGCCTTAAAAATGTTAGTTAACAAGTCTTCTTTTGACATTAAGAAAAATAATGTAGAGAAAAACAAAACACTTGTATTAGATTCAATTAAAGAAATTACTGGCGCTCAAACAAAGCCATTAATTGGTTCAAGTGGTTTGTCTATTCAATATGCAATTATGATGGGTTTGATTCATGATGCAAAAGAAAATTATTCAAGAAAGGCTATAAAATTTGTTGTTCCTCCAAATTGTTATGGTGGAACAAATGACCAAGCAAGACGAGTTGCAGCTTGCATCGATAATGTCGAAGTGGTAGATTTACCAGTTGATGGTGACCATAATATGGTTCAAAGTATTGAAATTGTTTTAGATAAAATTGCTCTAGAAGACTCAATACCATATATCATAGCTGAAATTCCAACCAATCCTAGGGTTGAAGTTCCTGATCTTATGCAATTAAAAGACACTTTAAGTAAAGTACGAAAAACTGCAACTGGCGAAATAGCGATAGATCCTGTTTTTATTTTGGATCAAACATTTTGTCCGAATGTGCATTTTTTAGGTGAAGGAAAAATACTCTCAACCGTTCGAACCATTTCATATGCTAGTGGATCAAAATTCCCTAGTGGTGGACAATGTACTGCTGGCTATTGTGTTGGAAATACAAAAACGGAAGCTTTAATGGAGAACATAGAAAGGCATCTAAGACTTTGCGATAATGAGGCTACAAACCTTCAAATGGAAATATTAGCAAAGCAACTACCTTCTATGAATCAAAGAATAATTGATGCGTATAAAAATACGCATGAATTTGTAAACTTCATCCATAAAACCTTGCCAGAAGCGAAAATTAATTTTGTTTCAGAGGAATTAGTAAAACAAGAGTTTACCCCATCTGTTTTTTCATTAGACTTACCCACTAAAGGCAATACAGATGAGGAAAAAGAATCTTACAAAAGAATTTTAAATCTTAAATTAATTAATTTAATGATTACTGAAATCCCAAATGAAAGTAAGTTCTGTGTTAGCTATGGACAATTAAAAGGTTGTTATTGGACAATTCCTGCAACCTCTACTCAAGGGACAACTAAAGAAGGAGACAAAGATTATATTGTACGTGCATCACTTTCTCCAAATATGAATCTTGAGCTTCACAAAAAAGTGTTTTTAGACTTTGTTGAAAAAATTTAATTATTGTGAGGTAATTACAACTTAACATCTTTTACAAATAACAACATTTAGCCTCCTCAATTATCTATAAACAAACACGAAATGATTCATCTAATAGTAGGAAATACAGGTTCTGGTAAAACGACTTATTCAAACGAATTGAAAAATAAAACCAATGGAATTATTTTTTCAATTGATAAATGGAATAACACATTGTTCATGCCAGACAAAAACCCGAATGATGGACTAGATTGGTTTCTTGAAAGAATAGAGAGGGCCGAAAAAATGATTATGGATTTAGTTAATCAGTTGGAAAATTCGAAAACTGATTCTATATTAGATCTTGGGCTATCAAAATTTGATCATCGTGAAAAATTTAGAAAGTTTGCCATTTTAAATAATTATGAATTAACTATACACTTTTTAGACATTTCAAAAGGCACTAGACTGAATAGGGTCGTTAAAAGAAATGCAGAAAAAGGAGAGACTTTCGAGTTTGAAGTAAGTAAGGAAAATTTTGATTTTATGGAAAACTGGTTCGAAAAACCAACTGAAAATGAAATGATTGGAGGAATAATCATTAGGGAATAAAAAGCACGTCGCAACAACTTATATAGTTAATCAGATATTCTATAAGTATTCG
>DFBO01000225.1:14364-31192 GCA_002366675.1 Flavobacteriaceae bacterium UBA3078 | reverse complement strand
AAAGGTCAAAGTAGGATAATAGGCACTTTTAGCAATCTCAATATCTAGTAAAGAATTTTCAATGTCAAGTTCTGCCTTTTTAATCTCTGGTCTGTTTTGAATAGCATAATCATAAATTTCAATTGAACTTTTATGTTCTACTAAAACAGCAGGGAGTGATAACTCAATTTCTTGAACATCAAAACCTTGATTTGATATTTGTAGAAGTTGAGTTAATCCTAATTTTGCAAGGTCTAAACTATTTTCAACATTAGTTAACCTTTCATTATCGCTTGCTAATTGAGCCTGAACTTCATATAAATCTGCACGTGGTCTAACGCCAGAATCTACTAACTCTGCTACTTGAGTCACTTGTTTTTCTGTAATAGAGACTTGTTCTTCAGCTATTTTAAAATTTTCCTTATTAAGTAAAATATTTAAATATGAATTAACAACATTAACTGATATATTATCTTTTAAAATATTTAATTGCAATATACTTGACTCGGTTCCTAATTGCGCTTGTTTATAAACACTTGTATTTCTAAAACCATTAAACAAAGTAACTCCTGTATTTAAACCAAAACTATTCCCTCTGGAATCTGCAGAAACACGATTACCATTTTGTCCAATAAATGACCCAAAATTCCAATTTTGTGTAGCAGAGCCAGTTAAATTTGGCATAAAGTTACCTTTAGCTGTTACTAAATCTTGATTTGCAAGATCCGTGTTTAATGCAGTTTGCTTTATGGAAATATTATTCTCCAAAGCATAATTTACACACTCCTCAAGTGTCCATAATTTTTCTTGAGCAGTTGCAGATATACTTAAAAGAATGGTAAGAATAACGGTTATAATTATATTTTTATTCATCTTCATCATCGTTATTATCTTTAGACGCTTTGTTCCACACTTTAATTTTATCTCCTTCGGCTACACCTTCAACTATTTCAACGTTAATACCATCTGAAATACCTAATTCTACATAGACTTCTTCGAACGAATCATCATCGTTTAAAATTTCAACAAAAGGTTTTTCAGTAATTCTATTAAACTGAAGTAAAGCTTCTTTAATTACTAAAACACTTTCTTTACTTTCCATATCAATTTCAGCATTAGCGCTATAACCTGCTCTAATTTTTGTTGAAGGTGTAACAGTAACATCTGCTTTAATAGTAAATTGTACAGCTCCATTTTCTTCTTGACCTTTAGGCGCAACAAAAGTTAGTTTTGCTGGAAATTCTTGTTCGTTTAAAGCGCCAAGAACAACTACAATCTCTCTTCCTTCTTCTAGTTTTCCAACTTCAGCTTCATCTACTTTTCCTTCGAAAATCATTTTACTCATATCTGCAATTGTAGCAACTGTAGTACCTGCATTAAAGCTATTAGACTCAATAACCTGATCTCCTTCCCTAACCGGAATTTCTAAAACTGTACCAGGAATTTGGGCCACAATATTTGTATTTGCCGAACCACCTCCTGAAAGAGATCCTTGTCTAATAATCTGATAATCGTTTCGTGCTTGATTTAAAGATTCACTAGCTTGATTATATGATAATTCGCTATTTTCAAAATCTTGTTTAGAGATTACACCTTTTTCAAAAAGCCCTTTGTTTCTATCGTAAAGTACTTGGGCATTATCTAAAGCTAAACCAGCTGTACGAATTCTACTATTAGCACTTGCTAAATTTTGCTCGTTTGGTACCACACGAATTTTTGCTATTAAGTCTCCTTTTTTAACAATATCGCCTTCTTCAACAAATATTTTGTCAATAATTCCTGCTATTTGAGGTTTTAATTCAATTTCTTCTTCTGGATTTAGCTTACCAGTAGCAACTACTTTCGTGTTAATTGAAGTAAAGAAAGCCTCTTCAATTTTAAAATCTTCAATAGCTTTAGAATTTGAGTCTTTAAAATATTTAATCACCAATAAAAATAGTATTAGTAATATAATTCCAATGATAATTTTTAATGTTTTATTCATTTTTTATAAATTGTTTATTCTTCTCTTAATGCGTCAATAGGTTTGATGCTTGTTGCTTTAAATGCTGGTATTAATCCAATTAATGTTCCTAACACTACTAGTATAATTAATGCTATAAATACGACAGCAATTGATACTGATGCATTTACAATTACGGCTTCATCTCCTTGTCCGAATGCTGAATCAATTCCTATAAGAATCCAACCTCCAGTTAATATTCCAAAAAATCCAGCCAATAACGTTATAGAAACTGCTTCTACAACAATTTGTCTTTTAATTTCAAAAGGTGTAGCTCCTAATGCTCGACGTACACCAATTTCTTTAGTTCTTTCTTTTACTGTAATTAGCAAAATATTTCCAATAGCAAAAACACCAGCTATTAGTGTAGCAATACCTACAAACCATGTTAAAAATTGCATTCCAGTTAAAAACCCGGTTATTTTAGCAAACTCTTTTCCCAGATTAAAACTTCCAAAAGCACGTTTATCTTCTGGATGTATTTTATTTAAGTTTCTTAAAATAAGTTTGGCATCTGCTTCAATTTGAGCTATATCTGCATCTGGTTTTCCAGTAAGCATCATCCAGCCTATTCGGTCTCCTTGATTATATATTTGTTGAAACGTAGTAAATGGAATATGGATTTCACTAGTTGGACCCATATTAACATTTCCAACTTCAAACATACCAATGACTGTAAAATTCATGTCATTGATTTTAATCAATTCACCAATCACATCAGCATCTTTCTCAAAAAGTTGCTTGTAAATATCTTCAGAAATAACAGCTACTTTTCTATTATCATCTATATCTGTTTGATTAATAAACCGACCATGAATCAATTTCTTTTTTTGAACTTTATCTAATAGAGGAAAATCGCCATTAACACCAAAAGTTCCGGATAATAAATCTTTAACTACAAATCCTTGATTTTGGTTTCTTGGCACTACAAACTCGATTCCTTCAACATTCTCTTCAACTAATTTAGCATCTGAAAGAGATAGCTTTACTCGCCTTCCTTCTTGAAAGCCTTTAAAAGGTTTACTGGTACTTTGTCCCCAAACAAACACACTGTTGGTTGCAAAACTTCCAAATAATCTATTAAAAGAATTTTCTAGACCTTTAGCAGAACCTAACAGACCAATAAGTAGTAAAATTCCCCACCAAACACCAACCATAGTAAGCATAGATCTTAGCTTATTTTTACTAAGACTATCCCATACTTCTTGCCATGTATCTCTTTCGAATAAAAACTTTATCATATTAATCGTCTCTAAGGGCTACAATTGGTTTAATCTGAGATGCTTTCTTAGCAGGTAAATAACCTGCAATTCCTCCAGCTACTATAAGTGTTATTGTTGCTCCAATAACTAATGATGTACTAACACTTGGGTCTTTAATAAAATACGTTTCCAAGCTTGGCCCAACAAATTCTAATACTCCCATTCCTATTAATAATCCAACATAACCTGCAATGGCAGTAATTAAAATAGATTCAGATAAAATAATTGTAATGATAGATTTTGGAGAAGCACCTAACGCTTTCCTGATACCAATTTCTTTAGTTCGTTCTTTTACTATAAAAATCATAATGTTACTTACGCCAACTATTCCTGCTATAAGTGTCCCAAAACCAATAACTATTATAATAACTCCTAAACCAAAGGTCATTTGGTTAACAGATTTTGATTCTAATGCCAGATTTCTAACACGTATGGCTCTTTGATCGTTTGGGGCAATATCAAATCTGTCTTTTAAGTCTTTTGTTAAGGTATTACTAAATGAGATAGCCTTATCATAATCCATCTCTGGGTTGTAGGTTAAATTTATTTGATCTATATAATCGTTATTTCCATAGACTCTTTGAGCAGTACTTACTGGCATATAGATTAAACGCTCTTCGTTATCCCCTCCATCATCTTCAAAAACTCCAACTATTTTATATTGTATTCCATTAAGGCTTAAATATTTTCCTAAAGGTGTTGTTTTTAAAAATAAATCTTCATCTACCAATCTACCAATTACAACTACTTTGGATTTGTTATCTAAATCTAATTGATTGATATATCGACCATCTGTAATTTTTGTGTTTTCTAAATATTGATGATCTGGATGTACAGCTCTAACTGTATACGTATTGTTTTCGTTTCTAAAAGACGCATTAACATTTAAATAAAGTCTAGACGTTATGTATTGAACCTTTTCGCCATACTCTTCTTTAATATAATCGTAATCTTTATTTTTAAATTGAATTTGTCTTCCAGCCTGAAAACCTTTGTTTGCTTTAGTAGTCGTCCCAGATTGAATAAATATAGAATTATTAGCATCGTCTGCAAAAGCTTCTTCAAACGTATTATTTAATCCATTTGCTATACCAAAAAGTATGGTAAATAACAAAATAGCAAATGCGACAGTAAAACCAGATAAAACACTTCTGGTTCTATTCATATTAATACTTTGAAATATTTCTCTCCAAAGGTCTCTATCAAACATTCTCTGAGGCTCTTACTTGTTCAACTTTAACATCTTCCATGATAACACCATCTTTTAAGCGAACAATACGTTTACACATATGAGCAATATCGTCTTCGTGTGTTACAATAAGTATTGTTTTTCCTTCATCATTTAGACTCTGGATAAAATCCATAATTTCATAAGATGTAGTAGTATCTAAAGCTCCTGTTGGCTCATCTGCTAATAATAATTTTGGATTTGCTGCCAAAGCTCTAGCAATAGCTACACGTTGTTTTTGTCCACCAGATAATTCATTTGGCAAGTGATGTGCCCAATCTTTTAAACCTACTTTTTCTAAATGAAATAAAGCTTTCTCCTGTCTTTCTTGTCTTTTCAAGCCTTGATAATACAAAGGTAAAGCGACATTATCTAAAGCATTCTTATAATTAATCAAATTGAATGATTGAAAAATAAATCCTAAAAATTTATTTCTATAAATAGCAGCTTTCTTTTCTGTAAGATTTTTAATTGGAACACCATCGAGAATGTATTCGCCTTCATCAGCCTCATCTAACATGCCAATAATATTTAATAAGGTCGATTTTCCAGATCCAGAAGAACCCATAATAGCAACCATTTCTCCATCTTTGACTGAGAGGTCTATTCCTTTTAAAACATGTAAACTTGAATCTCCTATTGGATAGGATTTATGAAGTTTTTTAATATTTAACATACTTCTTCTTGTTGGTAGTTATCGCATTATAAAAGTTAGACTCTATAAAGGATAAAATGTTACAACAAAAGTATATATATTTTTAAGGGACTATTTTTTTGCCCTGTTAAACTTTTTATAAATTAAAAAGCCAATTCCAGCTACAAGTATGTAAGGTATTGCCATAAGATATACTATCCCATCGTTTATTCCTTTAGCTGTTTCTTGTCCTTCTTCGCTTTCTAAAACTGCACGACACATAGCACATTGCGCATCAATAGGAAGGCTGATAAAAAATAAAAGGACAACTAATATAACGGCTTTCTTCACAACACAAATTATTTAATAATAAGGGGAAATCAATACATACACTAAAACTCCAGAAATTGCTACATATAGCCACAATGGAAATGTGATTCTTGCTATTTTTTTATGCTTTTCAAAATTTTCTGTAATTGCTCTAACATAGGTAATTAATACAAAAGGGATGATTACTATAGAAAGTATAATATGAGTAATTAAAATAAAATAATAGATGTATTTAATAGCTCCTTCTCCTCCAAATTTTGTAGAATCGCTTGTCATATGGTAAGCCACATATAATATTAAAAACACAGCAGAACACCCAATAGCTGTTGTCATTAAATTTTCATGAAGGACTATATTTTTGTTTTTAATTGCAATAAATGCAATTACCAAAAGAATGGCTGTTAAACCATTTATAGTTGCATATATAGGTGGCAACATTGTAAGTGGCTGCACGTTAAAACCTAAATCTCTTAGATTCACGCCAAATAATGCAGCAACTAACAATGGAATAGCAATTGATAAAATTACAATCCATTTATTATATTTCTTTTCGTCTGAATTTGAATTATTCATTAAGCAATTTTTTTATATCTTCTTTAAGCATGGTTATCTGTTCCTCTTGGCCATCATCATCAATTTTTTCTGCTTCTGAAACAATACCATTATAATAAATAATTGGGTTTCCATTTATAATTCTAGAACGAATAAAGCCGTTTTTGTCTATTAAAGCAAAATTCCCAGAATGTTCAAAACCTCCTTCAACTTCTTCCTCTTGAGCAGTATAAAGATTAAATCCTTGATTAGCTAATTTGTATATATCTTCTTGATCTCCTGTCATTAAATGCCAATTAGGATTTGAAATTCCATATTGCTCTGCATAATCTTTAAGAACTTGAATTGTATCGTGTTCTGGATTTATAGAGAAAGAAGCTATTCCAAAATTATCAACTCCGTTAAAAGCATTTTGAATTTGCACTAAATTATCATTCATCTTAGGACATATAGTTGGACAAGTGGTAAAAAAGAATTCTACCACATAAACCTTACCTAAGTAATTTTGATTCGTAATTGCTTTTCCTTCTTGATTTTTAAAAGAAAACGAAGGCACTTTTTTTGCTTCACCATTAATTTCTATGAATGCTAATTTACTGGAATCTTCAAAATTATTGTCTTGCCCTTGACTCATTCTATTATTTCTAGTAATATCGTCATTCTTAATTCTATCTATGATTTTTGGAATAAAAATAATTCCAAATACCAAGATAATAAAGGCCATGCCTATGTACGAATAATTAGTTTTCTTGCTCATTACTATTTTTTAAATCGTTTGCTCGTCTTGTTGCTGAATCGAAATTTCCTTTTCTTTTTTCTCTGTATTCTTGAAATAACACTCTCAAATCATCTGCAGCTAATTTGTTTTTTATTTCGGCTACTTCTATACAGTTGTAAGAGTATAAAGAATAAGCAGGTTTTTTCTTTTCTAACTCACTATCTGTTCTATCGTCTAATCTACCTCTTTGATTTAAATCTTTATCAATTATAAAAACTTCGTTTGTAGATAGGTTAGAATCTAATTCTGTTTTAAATTTCAAACTATTAAACACATTTCTAATATCATTGTCTTCCCCATAAACAAAATGCCAGTATTTTAAATCTTCATAAGATTTTATTTCTCTTTTTAATAATTGTATCTGATCTTCTGTTCCATAAGGAAGCACCATAACAACCTGAAACTTTTTAAACCCTTTAAATTTATCGTAAATCAATTCTTTTAAATTAGATGCTGAAATAGCATTCTCCATTGGGTTTGTTCCTAAAAAACCAAGAACTGTAATATAATCTTTTAAAATAATTTTTTGTTTGTCTTCTGAAATTGTATTGTCTAATTCCAGAACATTTTCATTAACAATATCTAACGCATTATAATGGTGTTTTGCAGGAAACAACATTAACAGAAATATAACTGGAAGAAAAAATAAAATTCCAAGAACTGTATAGCGTTTAATTAGCTTTTTATTCATTTATAAGTTATGTATAATCAATCCAATAAACTAAAAACTGATTGTTTCTAAACCTAAAACTTAATATAAGTTTGGTTTTGCAAAAATAAAAAAAGACGGTTTAAAAAACCGTCTTTTCTATCTATTTAACTTTAAAAAAGTTATTAAAAGTCTCTTTTTATATAACCGTTAGAGTAAACACCTTCTATATATCCACCTTCTTGAAGTAAAATGAATATTAAATAGCAAATTAAGAAAACTGCTGTCCAAACAACCATTCTTCTTAATGTTGCAGTTTCATCTCTCATGTGCATAAAGTCCCAAGTAATATAATAAGCCTTTGCAATTGTTAATATGATGAAAATCCAGTTAAGAACTTTCATACCTATAAATTTTCCCATTAACATTTCTGGCTTATAGATACCTAATCCAACTTCAACAGCTGTAATAATAGTTAGAAGGATTAATACTCCCCAAATTTTTTGTGTATTGGATTTAAACTTAACTAAACCTCTTAAAATTTCTAATTTATGTGCGTCTGCCATTTTTAATTGTATTATCTATTATTAAACTAGGTAGAAGAATGTAAATACAAATACCCAAACCAAATCTACAAAGTGCCAGTAAAGTCCAACTTTCTCAACCATTTCGTAGCTTCCTCTTCTTTCGTATGTTCCTAAAATAACATTAAAGAATATAATGATATTAATTAATACACCTGAAAATACGTGGAATCCGTGAAAACCAGTAATAAAGAAAAAGAAATCTGCAAATAATGGCGAACCATATTCGTTTACATGAAGATTTGCGCCTTCAACAACTACTTTTCCATTTACTTTTAATTGCTGTAAAGATGCACCTCTGTCTAAAACTGTTTTCTCTCCATGCTCGTTAATGTCTTGAGTTCTTACAAGAACATTATCATGTGCTTCTAATCCAGCAATAACCTCTTCAACAGTATAAGTTGGTAGAGTTCCTTCTTGAACAAACCACAATCCATTTTTATTTTCGTGTGCTGTTCTATCTTTTTCTTCAGCTACAACAAAATCTCTAAGAGCTACTCTTTGTCCATCTGTATCAACAAATTGCAAAATATTTCCACCTTTTGTTTGTACTGCACCAAAATCTCCTTTAATAAATGTATTCCATTCCCAAGCTTGAGAACCAACGAATATTAAACCTCCTATAATGGTTAAAAACATATAAATGGTTACTTTACCTTTATTCATATGATGTCCAGCATCAACAGCTAGAACCATAGTTACAGAAGACATAATAAGCACAAATGTCATGAATGCCACGTATATCATTGGGTAATTTCCATGAAAAAATGGAACGTGAGTAAACACCTCATCTGCTATAGGCCAAGAACCTATAAACTTAAATCTTGAAAATCCGTAGGCTGCTAAAAATCCAGAAAATGTTAATGCATCGGAAACGATAAAGAACCACATCATCATTTTTCCATAACTTGCTTTTAGTGGTTTATTACCACCTCCCCAAGTTTTTCCTTCTGTTCCAGTATTTACAACTGTAGTATCCATATGTTTGGTTTAGTATTTAAAAGTTGCACAAAAATAATCAATTTATTTATCTAACGAAATATCCAATCCTTAATTTTAAAGACTCTAAATAAGGTTTGTATAAGATACCCTGTAATAATCAAAGATAACAATGGTATTTATCTTACAAAATATAAAAACAAAAAGAGATATACCCAGAGTATATCTACAAAGTGCCAATACGTTAGAGTAAGTTCAAAACCCAGCATTTTAGTTGGATGATACTTTTGTTTAAAATGATTATAAATTACTATTAGTAAACAGATTAATCCAACAACAACGTGTATAATATGAACAACAGCTATTAAATAAATGTAAGACATTGTTACATTACTTGTTGGTCCAGTAAAATTATACCCAAGATTAATTATTTCTTGAAAGCCATTAAACTGATTGAAAACAAATAAAATTCCAAGAATTAAAGTGACCAATAAAAAGATTGTTGTTGCTTGTTTTTTATTATTTTTTAATGATTTTTTAGCTAAAAAAAATGTGATACTACTTAAAATTATTACAACTGTACTAATAATAAAAGCATTTGGTAGCTGAAAATCTTTTAACCAATCTGGCCTACTACTACTAACAACATAAGCACTAGTTAATCCTGCAAAAGACATAATTAGTGATATGATGCCAAACCAGAGCATCATTTTTTTCGCTCTGTTATTTTTTTCTTCTAAGGTACCTTGAGTTAAATCCATGATTTATCTAATAAACTTATCTAATACGTAAACTATTTGCAATAATGTTATATAGGACACACTTGCTAACATTAATTGTTTTGCCGCTATTACAGACATTTTTTTATATAATTGAATAGCAAAATAAAGCATGCCTATACCAAGTAAAAAAACGATTAGGGCAGAAATTGGTGTTAAGTATAAACGCCCTGTAAATCCAAAAGCTGGAATAATTGAAACTAAAATGGTCCAGATAGTATACATTATAGTTTGTACAGCTGTTCCTTTATTTTGTTTTCCTGTAGGAAGCATAAAGAATCCTCCTTTTTTATAATCTTCAAACAAGAACCAACCTATAGCCCAAAAGTGAGGAAATTGCCAAAAAAATTGAATAGCAAATAAAGTTCCTGGCTCTATTCCAAAATCGTTTGTTGCTGCTACCCAACCTAACATAAAAGGAATAGCTCCTGGTATGGCTCCAACAAAAACCGACAATGGTGTCTTTGTTTTTAAAGGCGTGTATGCACACGTATAAAGAAATATAGAAATAGCTCCAAACATAGCTGTTTGAGGGTTGATAGTATATAAAATTGTGATTCCTAAAACGGTAAAAATTGTAGCTATAATAAATGCTGTAGTAACAGACATACGACCTGCAGGAATTGGTCTATTCTTGGTTCTATCCATTAAAGCATCTAAATCTTTTTCAATAATTTGATTAAATGCATTAGAGGCTCCAACCATAAAGTAACCACCAAAAGTCAGCAAGAGAAGGGTTTTATAATCAACTGTTTCGACTCCTAAAAGATATCCTGCAATAGAGGAAAAAACGACGCTAACCGACAATCGGACTTTAGTGATTTCCTTAAAATCTGAAAAGACTGAATGTTTTGTTTCTGAAGTAATTGTCCTACTCAAAATATTTGGTTGCTTGTTCGCTATGATTTGCGTTTGCAAAGATACTTTGAAAAGTTAATTCTACAAATCAAAATACCAATTAAATAGGTCTGTTCTAATTCCTAAATTAAACCAAACCGTATTGCTGTTTGTAGCATTTGTTGTTTGAACATTAGGATTAAAATCTCTAAAAGTAACATCAGTAAATAGTTTTAAATTTGTTGCTGGATTTATTACATAACCAACTTGTAAATTTGCAAAGAAAGTTGATGTTTTGTTTCCTTGTGCCACATCAACTCCAGTATCATAAGGTCTCTCATCATAATCTCTATAAATATTCCCTCCATAACTGTAATTATCTGTTCCATCATTATAATCTAATCCTCTGGTTCCCATAACCATTTTTGCATTTCCAAACCAACGCTTGTAATGATAGCGACCAATAAGAACAAACTCGCTAAAATTTGAACCCCAAAGATGTGCCATTGATTGATTGCTATGTCCATAATTTAACACCACGTTATTATGAGAATAAGTATAAGGACGAACTCTATTATACTCCGTTTGAAGCATTAAATTTTTCACCTTAAAGGCGTTGTAAAACTTTAAACCTAATTGGTAACCAAATTTGTTTTTCCAGCTTTTTTCTCCACCAGAAACATCACTCAATGAAAATTCATCGATAATAAATTGCCCATAAACATTCATGTTATCGTTTAATTTATATTTTCCAGACAGTCCCATAAGGGCATTTCCTGCATCTTGTCCAGTTTCAAATTCTATAGCTCTAAAAAATATAATTGGGTTTAAATAGTTTATATCGAAACCTCTATTATTTGAATTATCCCAAATTACAGATTCAAAAAGTCCAATATTTAATCGTTTTGATACATTCCAACTTAAAAAATGAGTTGCCATGTTTTTTGGCAAGTAAGCTCCATCAACCTTTACTTGTGGTCTAACATCTCTTAACCACATCCACGTACTTGTGTATTTAATTTTCCAAAATGTGGTATTTAATTTTAAAAATGGATGTGGTGTCGCTACATCGCTAATAAATAACGAACGATAACCATCTCCAATAAAGTTCTTACCATGCCCAAACTGGACATTTAAAAACTTAAAAGGTGTATATGATAAATATGCTTCTGCTACAGGATAATCGTAACCATTATCCTTAAAGTCTTTTGCAATACCACGACCAGGAATTATTGCTACTTCATCTGCTGCTTTAATTGATTCTGCATACTGATTATAGTATTGTGCAAATCGACCTTGACTTTCAAAAAATGAGGTATAAAAACTAAATTTCTTGCCAAAACCTCCTTGAATGTTTATTCCTCTAGTATTATTATATGTATTTGAAAATTCTGCTTCTGTATCTTTTCCTACTTCAAAATCAAAAATAGGATCTATTGTAAACCAATAGTCTTTACCTTCAACTCTAACTAGTCTTTCATTCCATAATTTTCTTCCTGCAAACGTACTAGCATCTTTTGCAAGAGTATCTATTTCTGCTTGAAAATTATAATATGCTGAAACATCTTCGTACATATAAGGCTTAGATGCTGTATGGCTATTTGTTCCAACTAAATTAATACTTCTATCGAATTTTGAATAATTGCTATGTGTAAATGGAATGTTTAGCTGACTTTTATATTCTTTATTTGAAAAAGGCACTAACTTTAAATTTACACTATCATATTCTTTTTTAGCTGCATTTTCTAATTCAGTTAATTCTTTATCAATATTTGGATCTTCGTCTTTTGATAAATCTTTTGTTTCTACTGCTTGATTTACTAAAGGGATTTTTATAGCTATAGAATATTGTTTGTAGGTTGGTTTGCCATTATAAGTTCCTGGTTTTATTTTTGGTAATTCTTCAAAAACACTTTTGGCTTCATCTTTTAATTCTTGATAAGTTGCATCGACATATATAACCCTAAAATCGCCTTCTTTATCAACCTCAAAAAGTACAACTACATCTCCATTATAATTATCGTTGGAAACAATTTCTGGAACTTTAAATGTGTTAAATACATGAGAGAAAATTTGATTATCGAAGCACTTTTGTAAAAGTTCTAAGTCGACATTTTCACATTCTGAAAAAACAGGTGGTTTTTCGTATAAAAAATCATTTTGAGCATAAAAATGACATGTAACAAGTAAAAAAATAATTACGAAGAATTTCTTCATATCTAAAAGGCGTGTTTTTATTTGTGCTGAAAGATACTATTTTTTTAATAATGATAGCATGAAAAAAAGCCGTTAACAAAGATGATAACGGCTTTTAAATTTTAAATATTTCAAACATTAATTTATTACATGAAATTTAATAGGTATGCTGTAAACAACTTCAACATTTTTATCCTTTTGCTTACCAGGTGTCATTTGAGGTAATTTTCCAATAACACGTTCTGCTTCTTTATCTAACGGGCTATAATCAGATTTTGTTTTAATATCTTTTACATAACCTTGCTTATCAATTTTAAACATCACATAAATTTTTTGTTCTCCTTTTAAACCCATGTCACTTGCAATATCTGCATTAAATTTTTTCTTAATATGAGTTGCAATTTTATCAGACATACATTGTCTTCTAGATTCATTAGTTACAGCATCTTCGCAACCTGGAAAAATTGGAACTTGCTCTACAGCCATAATATTTATTGGAGTTAGAATGTCTGGGTTCTCTTCTAAAATAATTTCACCAGGATCTATAGGAGGTTCGTTAGTCGTTGGCTCCAAAACCACATTTGGTGTCTCAGCTATTGAACTATCATCATCTGTAATCGCTGGATTATTTAAAACCACAGGTTTGCTTTTCTTTTTTTCTATTTGCTTAATATCCTCGAAAATTTTAATTGGAACATTGTAAACAAATATATCATCTTCTTGCAATTCTGGAAAATCAGCAACAGCAATCTCATTTGTTTTAAATGAAATTTCAAAAAGTGTATAAGTAATAAGTAGGCAAATAATTAAACCTACTTGAAAGTAAAAGCCTGAGTTTTTTTGTAGATTTACTTCATGCTTTTGAGATTTTGTCGCGTTAGTCTCATTTTTCCGAATGAGCTCGCGATTTTTTTTAATAAAAATCATAATAATAAAATTTAGAAGTTAATATTATGATAAAATATCAATAAGCATACCAAAAAAAATCCCGTTACAATTGCTGTAACGGGATTTTATATATTTTTAAAAATACTAAAACTCTTAGTTCTGTACCTGGAATTTAATAGGCAAGTAGTAAGGTACTCTTACTGCTCTTCCACGTTGTTTTCCTGGTTTCATTTTAGGCAATAAGTTTACTACTCTTTTAGCTTCTTGCTCAAGTCTTGGATGTGGCGCTCTAGCTTTTACATCTACAATTTCACCAGTTTTATCAATTTTAAAGAAAACACTAATTTTTTGAATTCCACTTAGTCCTAAATCACCAGCTAAATCTGTATTAAATTTTTTCTGAATAAATTTTTGCAGTTTTTCATTCATACAAGCTTTTTTAGCATCATTGTTACCACTTTCACAGCCTGGAAAAACTGGTACATTTTCGATAACCGCAAATGGAACCTCTAAATCTTCTTCTACTTCTTCTACCTCTACTTCTTCTACTTCAACAATTTCTTCTTCTTGATTTGTTTCTGTAGATTCAATAACAGTTTCTTCAACTTCTTCCTCGTCTTCTACAACTTCAATAACTTCTGGTGCTGCAGGTGGTGGTGGAGGTGGAGGTGGTGTTTGTAATTGCTCGGTAATTGGAATTTCTTCATCAAATTCATCATCCATGTTTAATAGTCCAATATCTATTGCAGACTTGTCATACGTCTTATAATTAATTGCATAATTAGTTATAAATAACATTAGTGCTAAACCAACTGCAAAATACAGACCACTGTTTCTACCTACGTTAGCTTGAGGATTTTTTTTCTGTTCCATGATTTTAAATTTTACCTGATTGCTAAAATAACCAATTATTTGGCAAAAAAGCAAGCGATTAATATTTTTTAACTTCTATTTTAATATAGTTGTTTATTAAGATAGCTGAAATTATTACTCCTAGAATGTTTGCAAAAATATCTAATATGTCGAAACCTCTAGTTGTTGTAATTAGATGTTGTAATACTTCAATAACTATACCAAATGTTACTGACACTAATATACTAAGTAGAATACTTTTAATTTTATTGAAATTAAAATGATAAAAAAAAGCATTAAACCAAAGCCAAGTAAAAATAACGTATGCTAAAAAATGAAATATTTTATCGCTAAATGAAGGTATGTTTTCTTCAACATCATCTAAATCTAGCTTTATTAAACTTAATACCGTTAAGGCGAAAGTATATAATATTGATAGTAATAATGCTTTGTTTTTAAGCACCAACAAGTTCTTTATAGTCTTCAGCAGACATCAAATTATCGACTTGTGAAAGGTCTGAACATTTCAATTTAATCATCCAACCGTCTCCATAAGGATCGGTATTTACTTTTTCTGGCTCTCCTTCTAGAGATTCGTTAAACTCTATAATTTCTCCAGAAAGAGGAAGAAATAAATCTGAAACTGTTTTAACAGCTTCAACTGTACCAAAAATCTCTTCTGCATCTAGGGTTTCATCTACAGTTTCAACTTCTACATAAACGATATCTCCAAGTTCTCCTTGAGCAAAATCTGTGATTCCAATAGTTGCAATATCGTCTTCTATTTTAATCCATTCGTGATCTTTTGTATACTTTAAATTTGATGGAATATTCATTATATTATGTGTTTATTTTCGCAAATGTATTTATTCAATTTTTAATATCAAACAGATTTTATTAATTACCAAAAATATATCTTAAAGTAATTCCTGCACGAATGGTTGTTTGTGGATAGGCTGTAGAAATAGCATACTCAGAAAACATGTAATCGAAATAGAAAATTCCTGTAAGATTCTTACTAAAAGAATAATCTGCAGTGAATTTTCCAGACCAAATAGTTTGCCCTGATGTAATTTGATTATTTTCAATATCTAGGTATCTTATTATAGTCTCGTTTCTTCTATAAGCTAAATCTGCTTTCATATTTAAATCACTAACAATCCTTTTCTTAGGACCAGCCAATTTAGATTTAATTCTAACATCTTTAATTCTATATCCTAACCCAATTATGTATTCATTTCCTTGAATTTCGGTCATTAAATTATTATCGAAACTTAATGAAAGTAGTCTGTCTTTTTTAATTTCGGCTAAAATCTTAACAGAATTTTTCATCTCCATATCTATTCGAATTAATGGACTAAACATTTCTGTTAAGTTTATATTACTATAGATATTTTCATTTTTAAAGTTACCTCCTTGATCTAATTCTTCAGGATCTTGCGGATCGTAATCTAAATTTGTCCTGAATTGATTAATCGTGTAATTGGCACGATACCCATGAATTAAAGAGAAACGCTTAAATCGTTTTTTAAACCATTTAAAATTCATTAATCCAGTATATTTTAAATCCCAGTTAGGAATTGGAAAATCGCTAATTGCTGATAATGAAATTCCACTGGCTTCCTTGCCCTTATATGCAGCAAGAAATGATGGTAGTAAGACAGCTTGATTGTTTTTTCCGTAACCAACAGGATAACCTTCAGCATCTACAGGGTATGTAGTACTTCCATAATGTTCTTCAGCTAATCTGTTTGCAACTTCTAATCTGTTTGCTCTAAAATCATCAAAAGCAGCAGATTGTACTTCATCGCTTTTACCAAACGCTGTATTTATTAAGATAGTTGAAATGGTAAAATTACCAAAGGTATTTGGTGTTAGAGATTCGTATTCGTAACCATTACCATAATCATTTATTCTATAGTTTTCAGTATAATTCTGAGCATATAATCTTGTGCCTACTAAATCTATTTTTAAATCGTTTAATGGCTCTATATTAACTGCATAATCTAACTGTTCTGTTTTTACAGATGTGTATTGCTCATTAAACTCCGGATAAACTGTTAACCAACCATTTCTTGCAGCTAAATCTCTAACATCTCTTTGGCTACCAAATGTAAAACCAACAGTAGGTTTTAAAGTACCTATAAATCCAGGTGTCCTTAGATAACCTGGTAAATACGTTCCGTTAGTTTCAGCATAATTTATCTGTACTCTTTTTACACTTGTAAGGATATCAATTCCAGCATTAGCTAATTTCTGTCCACCATTTTTAACTTTAGAAGAGCTATTTGTTGCGTTCTTTCCACCAGACTTATCATTCTTACCACTAGATTTATCAT
>DFBO01000225.1:0-14262 GCA_002366675.1 Flavobacteriaceae bacterium UBA3078 | reverse complement strand
GCATTAGAAATTGCATTACCTAAATCGTATGTAACTCCATCTACCTCTAAATTTCCAAATAAATCTGAGCCTTTTTGCCATTGAAAATCACCACTATAAGAATAGGTTGCATCAATAAAACTCAATGCTGGTATTTTATCAATTGGTATATCGTAATTAACTCCTAATTGTTGAAACTGTCTATTTGGATCTCCAAAATCGAAAAATCCATCCCAAACGTCTAAAGTTGGGTCTTGTTCTCCATTTATAATGCCATCTTTAAAATAATTCCTTACAATGTTATTGTTTGATGCTGTAAGATTTAATTGTAGAGACTTTGTTAAATTATAATTAATAGTGTATTGGTAATCGAATGCATAATTTCTTCTATAAAACTCTTCCAGTCCAATATTGTCTCCTGTTAAATCTATTTCCCTGAACTTTTGTTGATTAAACTGACGATTAATATTTGTATTAATGGTAAAGCTTGAAGGCAAAGGGTTAAAATTAAAATCCTTTAGTAGTTTTAAATACTCATGAGTAAATAATGAATCGTTTTTCTTAAAAGGCTCAATAGATACTGGTTGAAAATTATAAGCATAATTTACTCCAGCTCTTACATTTTGGTCAATAGAATTTTCTATTTCAAAATCTCTATGTTTAATTTTATTATACGAGTAATTGAAGGTTAAATTTTCTACATCGTAAAATCTAGGCTTGGAATCTCCGGTTTTAATTTTCCTAACTCCAATAAAGTTAATGCTTCTTCTTTTTGTGTAGTTTTCAGACTGCTCTAATATGACATCTTTCTCTTCGTTAGTATCTGCTGCATCTATTCTAGATTCTAAAGTTAAATCTTTATAGAACTCATCGTATTTAGGTGTAATCATTTCTTCTCCTTGACCATAATTAAATGGAATTTGTATACCCCATTTTTCTGGTAAAAGTTGACCTACATTTACATTAGTAACTACATCGTATTGTTCTACATCTTCTCTACTTCTTTGATTTGGTCCTTGTTCTATTGAGCCAAAACCAGTTGTGCTTTTTCTTCCAGTAGCACTAACATTAGCAAAATCTGCAAAATTTGTATCAGCGCTTAAAATGGCTGCCCAACCACCTTCGTTATCCATATCAGATATACGAAGCTCATTAAACCATAACACGGCACATTTATCTGTTGCAGCTGCGTTTTTAACACCAACCATTAAGGTTCTAATATCCCCAAAATTTGGATTACCAATAATACCTATACGCTGTTGGCCTAATGTGTAAGGTGAATATTCTGGGATAGGATTTTCGATTAAAACATCATCAATAACATCATAAAATGTTGGAGTAGGACTACTAATAGCACCATTACTTATGGCTTCAGATTTTATATTTTGAAGTAATTCTAATGGTAGATTTATTTCATTCTCTTCTGGCCATAATAATTCTCTACTTGTTCCTTCACTTACTTTTAAAGGCACTTCTATTTGGTAGTAGTTCTGAGTTAAATCGTTACCCATTCTAATAAAACCAACAAGATCTTCGTCGTTTAGTCCAGGAATCTCTCCTTCTTGGGCATGCATAAACATTCTTAATCGTTTATACTGACGCATATCTATATTAATGTTTTTGTAAACAGCTCTAGCATCATGAGATTCTAAATCGCAAACATCTAAAACTAAAGATTGTTCATTCTGTCTGATTACTGTATTGTTATTATAAAACTCTTCAGGATCTACTCCTGGAGGAGAAACATATGTACCATCGTTTTCAATAGTTCCAATAATACCAACACTAAACTCTGTATTATCTAAATTAGGATCACCTTCATCTTCATCTAAAGTTAAAGTGTATCTTCTCCAATCACTTCTAACAAGATCTAGCGTACCAAAACGAAAAACGGTTTTTTCTGAAAATTCTTTTAAATACATTCTTGAAAAACGTACAGATCTTAAATCTGAAATTCCTCCAATTGCATCTGTAAATTCAGATACTGGGATTCTAAATTGAATCCATCTAGGTATTACAGTTTGCCCATTTGGTAATTCTCTTGCCTCATCATCTTTAATATCAACAACATATGGATTGTTTTCATTTAATGTGGCAGGCGTTAAGTCTAGTTCATATTCAAAATAACTATCAATGGTATTCATGGTGTTATCTCGATTTATATCTTCTACATCTGGCTGTGTTGTTGAACCTCTATCTGTATCTGAAAACGTATCAGGAGAGTTACCATCTACACCATTATATCTTTTGTAACGATCAAAAATATCACCTTCTGCATTTAAGAAATATGAATAGTTATCGTTTGCTGGATCTGATAATCCAGAGTAATCTGAAAAAATTTGTGCCTCTTCAGAATCATCATAACCATCGTAACCAACATCTTGATTTGCACGTTCATCTCCTGCAGTATCAAAGGCATAAATTAATGATTGGTTTTGAGGATATACAGTTTCCCATGATGGAGATATTGGTAAAACACCAATAACATTTCCATCTGCTGGTAAACCATTTTCATATAATTTTCTACCATCTTTAATAACATCTTCTGAAATATTACCTAAGTTAAAAACTAGTTTTCCTCCTGGATTTGTTGGATTATCTTGATATGGATCCTGTAACCAAAATTCAATATATTCTACGTTTGCCTGTTCGAAATCTGTTGACGTTAACTGTCTTGTTATTCCTGCCCAACTATCTTGAGGAACTGTTAAGGTATTTGTTGATGGATCTACATTGTTAGGCTGAAAGTTATATGGTCCTCTCTCTTCTGGATAAAATGCTAAATCTAATGTGTTAACTACAGTTGTTTGCCCTTGAGCAACATCTTGATTTGGAAATAATTCTTGAATAAAAACACGACTTGTGTATAGATCTGAAATATCATCATCTGAAATTCCACTAGGACTTTGGCTGCCATAAAAAATAGGGTCAATATTATACCAGTTTAGTAAGGCACGATTATAACCTTGCTCAATTCCATTAACATCATCATTATTAGAATTAATGCCTCGTGGTCTACTTGAAATGTACCATGATTGAGGTGACTTTAAATCAATAGCATTTTGTGAGCCTTCAAAATCATCAATATAAGACGTTGCTTCTCCATTAAAATCTGTTCCTTTAGGTGATCCAGGTGCTAAATATGCAAATTCCCCACTTACAGAAAGATTAGAAGGTGCATCTGTATCTATATTAGGTAATTTATTTACTAATCGCGTAAAGAATGGAACTTCGGTTGAGTAGTTTCCATGTAATCCAAAAATATGGTTATTAATCGGCTCTTGGTCATAGTTTGCTTTTTGCGTAATCGGTCTTTCATTTAAATGCAACCAAGTGGCACCTATAACAAAGTTTTCATTAAACTTATGATCTACATTAATACCTGTAAAACGTTTTGTTTGCTGACCAAAAACAGCATTGTTTTCAGTAGTAACTTGTATTGGTGTATTTGATGCTTTTAAAGCTTCATCAAGAATTTGCACAGTACCTTGTTGGTAATTAACTGTGTAATCTATTCCTTCGACTAAAGTTCTACCTCCTGCAGTTACCTGCACAGAACCTCTTGGCACATTAAAAGCTCCAATAGGAATTCCATCTCCACCACCAGAAGCTTTATATCGTCCTTTTATTTTGAATTTATTTTTATCTGCTGCTTCTAATGCCGCTGTTTTGGTTTCCTTATACAGAATATCATAAACATATTTGTTTTGATTATCGTTATAAGTCAAGTCATTATTATAATCTTCTCCTCCAGTTGATAGTTTGTCGAATAAGTATTCTCCAAATGGTTCTACTTTAGTAAAGATTATTTTTCCATTTTGAGGAATAACTGTTATTCCCGGAACAAAATCGAAAAACCCATCTCCATTTGCTTGTGGATCTCCATTAAAATTCAACCTATCTAAATTAAATAATCGTAGTAAGGTTGTATTCTGAATTAGATCTTCAGGAGGAGTGGATGGCGTAATAGGGTTTCCATTAATATCAACACCAAAAGAATTTCCATCTGCTGGAGAAATAAAATTTAATAATGAAGCTTCGTTATAGAAAATATTTAATTTAAAATCTTCTTGACTTAATTGATATGCTCCAGTATTATAGATGTTTTTCATCATTAAGTCCCAAATAGGTTGTTCTACATTTGTAATAGGACTCTTCAATAATTTTAATACTAAATTGTTGTTTGTAACTGTTGTAATTCCTCCAGGATTTGTATTTACTCCTGTAGCGTCTAGTCCGTCGTTAGCAAATTCACCTACTTGGTATACTTGTCCACCAACTGTATATTGGTATGCAACGGCTAACACTTCATCATTATTTAATCTTTGGTTTAATGAGATATAACCAAGTTGTGTATCTAAAGTATATTCTTGCCCTTGTTGAAGTTTTCTAGCGTTTTCAAGTTTAGCATAATCTGAACCCTCACTAACCGAGTTAGACACTGCTCCAAAACCTTGTTGTACAGTTGCTATATCTCTAATTTGCTCATTTAAAACAGAACTTGATCCAATTTGAGTTGGATCGAAATCGTTATTTCCATTATTTGGATAAGCATTTGGTCCAGCATTAACAAATCCAGGTGGTAATGGCTGTAATACCATATTATTTTCATTCGGATCTGGATTAGATTCTCCTAAATCTTGTAATGCTACTACATTTCTAACATTTTCTGTACTATTACTCCTATTTGTAACCCATACTTCAATTCTAGTAATTTGAATATTATTGTTAATAAATGGGTAGTTTTCTATACTACTATCATAATTATCTCTAAAATAATGAGCTAAGAAATAGTGTCTGTTCTCGTCATATTCTCTAGCAAAAAAGTCAAATTCTTCTAGTGTTCCTCCACCTTGAGCAATAACTGTTGTTCTATCTGATTTCTGTTCAGAAAAAACTCCTGTAATGGTCGTTTTACCAAATTGTAATTCTGCTTTTACACCAAATAAACTTTGAGCTCCAGTTATTAACGAACTATTTAAGGGCATGCTAACATTACCTACTTCAATTTTCTGGATAATATCGTCTTCTGTTGGTGTGTATTCTAATTTAATAAGATTTTGGAAGTCGAATGTAGATTCGGTATCGTAATTTGCTGTTACCTGTAACCTAGTTCCTACTTTACCTAATAAACTTAAACTAATACGTTGGTCAAAATCGAAAGTGAAGTTACTTCTATTTTGAGGTGAAAAAGTTGGATTATCTTGTTTAGTAAACAAAACACCTAAATCCATTTCTACGGATCCTTGTGGTACGACATTAATTGTGTTGCCTCCAAAAATGGATTCAAACAATCCAGACCTAACGTAAAATTCGGGCAATAAATTTTTCTGCTCTTCTTCTGTCCCTTCTTTTTTCCCATCGAAAGCATCAATTTTCTGCTTGTAATACTCTTTTAAACTTTCTTGAATTACTAACTCTCTAAATTCTTCAGGGGTTAAAATAATTGGATAGTTAATATTGAAATTCCCTACAGTTTCAGTGTAAATATATCTATCGGTTAGAGGGTCGTAAGTATACTTAGATTCTATACTATTAGGGTTAGGCATATCTAAATTACCTAAATTATAACCTGTACTAGTACTATCTTGCTCTGTAGGAGTTATTTGAGAGAAGGAATACATGCTAAAAAGCATAAATACGCCTAATAATATATAATGTTTGGTTTGAATTGTATTAGTATAGTTGGTTGTACTCAAATCTTTTATAAATTTTTTAAAGCTTCTTTAATTATAAATTCTAAACTTGAATCTGGTTGATTAGATATAATTTTATCTACTAAACGCTCGGATTGTTTTTTATTAAACCCAAGAACTTCTAAGGCAGATAACGCTTCATCTTTATTTGTATTGCTTTTAATAGTTGAAAGTTCGTCAATATCATATACTTTCAAAATTTTATCTTTTAAATCCAAAATTACTCGTTGAGCTGTCTTGGCTCCAATACCTTTTATGGATTGTATTAAAGCAACATCTCCAACAGCTATTCCTTCCCTTACTTGTTTAGGTGTTAAAGATGACAACATGGTTCTTGCAATGCTTGCTCCAACACCACTTACAGAAATCAATAATCTAAAAATTTCTCTTTCGGCAATTGAAGAAAATCCAAATAATGTATGTGAATCTTCTTTTACCTGAAGATGCGTATATAATTTTAAATTTTCTTGGTTTGGAATTTGCGAGTAAGTATGCAAAGAGATATTTAATAAATAGCCGACACCATTACAATCTATAACAACATCGGTTGGATTTTTCTCGACAAGTTTTCCTTGAATATGTGTAATCATTAACAAAACTTTAATAATCTCTCAAATGTAATAAAATTATTCACATAATACAGCCGTTTATTTCTCTAATACTGCTTTAATTTCAAGTTCTTTTTTTTCTTTTTGTTGTGCATCTATTACAGCAATAGCTGTCATATTAACAATTTCATCAACACTAGCATCTAATTGCAGAATATGAACAGGTTTTCTTAGTCCCATCATAATAGGTCCAATTGAATCGGCATTATTAAGCTCCTTTAAAAGTTTATAGGTAATGTTTGCTGATTCTAGATTTGGAAAAATTAGCGTATTTACTTTTTTTCCAGCCAATTTAGAGAACGGAAATATGTCTTGAAGCATCTCTCTATTTAATGCAAAATCTGCCTGAAGTTCCCCATCGACTAATAAATTAGGGTGTCTTCTATGCAAATAATTTACTGCTTCACGTACTTTGGTTGCTGTTTGATTTTTTGAAGAACCAAAATTTGAATAAGAAATCATTGCCATAACTGGCTCCATCCCAAACATCTTTACAACTCCAGCTGTCATTTGAGCAATTTTAGTTAAATCTGCTGCTGTGGGATTAATATTAATAGCTGTATCACTTAAAAACATTGGTCCACGTTTGGTCATCATGACATTTGTAGTTGCTATTCTAGTAGAATCTTGCGCTAAGCCAATAAGCTCTAACACTGGTTTTACAACAGATGGATAACTTCTTGAAAATCCTGAAATCATTGCATCTGCATCTCCTTCGTTAACCATCATAGCTGCAAAATAATTACGCTCTCTCATGATATTTTGAGCAGAATAAAAAGTTACACCTCTTCTCTTGCGTTGTTTCCAATAGACTTCTGCATATTTATTTTTTCTTGTTTCTTCTTCGTCTGATTTTGGGTCTATTATTTCAACATCTGCATCGAACTCAATTTCTTCTTTTAATTTTTCAATTGTCTCTCTTCTTCCTAACAGAATTGGAATTGCAATACCATCATCATAAACAATTTGAGCAGCTTTTAACACATCTAAATGGTCTGCTTCTGCAAAAACAACACGTTTCGGGCTTAATTTAGCTCTATTAAGTAACAACCTAACTATTTTATTATCTGAGCCTAACCGTTCTAAAAGATCATCTTTATATTTTTCCCAATTCTCAATTGGTTCTTTAGAAACACCACTTTCCATAGCAGCTTTTGCAACTGCTGGTGGAACTTCAGCAATTAACCTTGGGTCGAATGGCTTAGGAATAATATATTCTTTTCCAAAAGTTAATCTTGTTTCTCCATAGGCAATATTTACTTGTTCTGGCACAGGCTCTTTAGCTAACTTAGCCAAAGCTTTTACTGCTGCCATTTTCATAGCCTCATTAATTTTAGTTGCTCTTACATCTAAAGCACCTCTAAAAATAAATGGGAATCCAAGCACATTATTTACTTGGTTTGGATGGTCTGAACGACCAGTTGCCATAATAATATCTTTTCTGGTTGCAATTGCCAAATTGTATTCAATCTCAGGATCTGGGTTGGCCATCGCAAAAACAATAGGGTTTTTGGCCATTGACAACAGCATATCTGGTGTTAAAACATCTGGTTTAGAAAGCCCAATAAAGACATCTGCATGATTCATAGCTTCTTCAAGAGTATCTATTTTTCTACTTGTAGCAAATTCAGCTTTCTCTATTGAAAGGTCAGCTCTATCTTGCCTGATAACTCCTTTACTATCGAGCATTACAATATTATTCCTGTCTGCTCCTAATGCCATATATAATCTTGTGCAAGAAATTGCTGCGGCTCCTGCTCCACTAACTACTATTCTAACATCTTTAATTTTCTTTTTTGAAAGTTCTACGGCATTTAACAAAGCTGCAGCAGAAATAATTGCAGTGCCATGCTGATCGTCGTGCATGACTGGAATGTCCAATTCTTCTTTAAGCCTTCTTTCAATCTCAAAAGCTTCAGGAGCTTTAATATCTTCTAAATTAATACCACCAAAAGTTGGTGAAATCATTTTTACAGTTTGAATAAATTCTTCAATATTTTCAGTATTTACTTCTATATCGAATACATCAATATCTGCAAATATTTTAAAAAGTAAACCCTTACCTTCCATAACTGGTTTAGAAGCTTCTGGCCCAATATTACCCAATCCTAAAACGGCTGTACCATTTGATATTACTGCAACTAGATTTCCTTTTGCTGTATATTTATAAACGTTATCTACATCTTTTGCAATTTCTAAACAAGGTTCAGCAACGCCAGGAGAATAGGCTAAAGATAAATCTCTTTGTGATGCATACTTTTTTGTTGGGATGACTTGAATTTTACCTGGAGTTGGTTTGGCATGATATACTAGGGCTTCACGACGTTTACTTTGTTTGCTCATATTTGCTATTAATTAAAGCTTCTTTTATAAAAAATTTTAACTAACAAATGTAACAATACTAATACTTAAAGCCTAATCTTTTAAGAAATTGATATTTCGTTTTAACCCTGAATATTTCGTGCGTTTTACTGCTGATTTTTGGAACACTTTTTTAAAGGTATCTTCAGTAATTTCTTCCCAATCTTCCTTGGTCATGGACAATAATTCTGGGTGAGGATTGAATAATGGCTCATTATGAGGTTTGGAAAAACGGTTCCATGGACATACATCTTGGCATACATCGCAACCAAACATCCAGTCGTCAAATTTGCCTTTAAATTCTGTTGGAAGATTCTCCTTTAATTCAATGGTAAAATAAGAAATACATTTACTTCCATCTACCACATAAGGTTCTGTAATAGCTTCTGTTGGACAAGCATCAATACAGGCAGTGCAAGTTCCACAATGGTCTGAAGTAATTGAATCGTATTCCAATTCCAAATCGATAATTAGTTCAGCAATAAAATAAAAAGAACCAACTTGTTGCGTCAATAAATTACTATGCTTCCCTATCCAGCCCAAACCGGATTTTGCAGCCCAAGCCTTATCTAAAACAGGAGCTGAATCTACAAAAGCTCGACCTTGAACCTCTCCTATTTCATCTTGAATAAAATGCAGAAGTGATTTTAGCTTGTCTTTTATTATGAAATGATAATCTGTTCCATAAGCGTACTTAGATAGCTTATAGCTGTTTGCTGTTTGTTCTTGGTTTGGATAATAATTAAGTAATAAGGAAATTATAGATTTAGAATTATCTACCAGTTTTGTTGGATCTAAGCGCTTATCAAAATGATTTTCCATATACTGCATCTCTCCATGCATATTTTTATTAAGCCATTTTTCTAATCTAGGAGCTTCTTCTTCTAAAAATTGTGCTTTACTTATCCCACAAGACAAAAAACCGAGGCGTTTGGCTTCGGTTTTAATTAATTCTGTATGTTTTTGCTTTAAGCTCATTTTTGAGTTTCTTCTCTTTACTCAGAATGATATTTCATTCTAAAACAATCCTCCTTGTGTTGGTCCTTTTATTTTTCCAAGATGTTTATAGGCAAGCTCAGTAACTTCACGTCCTCTAGGTGTTCGCATAATAAAGCCTTGCTGAATTAAAAACGGCTCATATACTTCTTCAATAGTTTCTGCACTTTCACTTACTGCAGTTGCTAAAGTTGTTATACCAACTGGTCCTCCTTTAAATTTTTCTATAAGAGTTGTTAGAATTTTATTGTCCATTTCATCTAAACCATGTGCATCTACATGTAGAGCTTCTAATGAAAATCTTGCGATTTTAATATCGATACTTCCATTACCTTTTATTTGGGCAAAATCTCGAACACGACGTAATAATGCATTTGCAATACGAGGTGTTCCTCTACTTCTTCCAGCAATTTCTACAGCAGCTTCCATAGAGATTGGAACGTTTAGAATAGTTGAACTTCTTTGCACTATAGTGGTTAGTAATTCTGTATTATAATATTGTAGACGACTTTGAATACCAAAACGAGCTCTCATTGGAGCTGTCAATAGTCCAGATCTAGTTGTTGCTCCAACTAAAGTAAATGGGTTTAAATTTATCTGAACGGTTCTAGCATTTGGTCCTGACTCAATCATGATATCTATTTTATAGTCTTCCATTGCTGAGTATAAATACTCTTCTACTATGGGACTTAATCGATGGATTTCATCTATAAATAGAACATCTCTTTCTTCAAGATTTGTAAGTAGTCCTGCAAGGTCTCCAGGCTTATCTAAAACAGGTCCTGAAGTCACTTTTATACCAACCTCAAGCTCACTTGCTAAAATATGAGCTAAAGTAGTTTTACCTAGTCCAGGAGGCCCATGAAATAATGTGTGATCTAAAGCTTCATCTCTTTGATTTGCAGCTTGAACAAATATTTGAAGATTTTCCAACACTTGATCTTGACCAGTAAAATCTTCAAAAGATAAGGGTCTTAACTTTTTTTCAACATCCAGTTCTTCTGGTGTAAAATTCTCACTTGTTGGATCTAAATTATCATTCATATATCACAAATATAAACAAAAAGCCTTTCTAAAATAGAAAGGCTTTTGTTGTATTGTATAAAGATTATTTAATTAATGTTGAAGTTCTTCTTCTCCTTCTTTTAAAGGTACATTTTGAGGAACAAAATCGACGTCATGTCCTGGTTTACTATAATCATAAGCCCAACGGTATACATGAGGTATTTCTCCCGGCCAGTTTCCATGCATATGTTTTACAGGAGCTGTCCATTCTAAAGTTGTCGATCTCCAAGGGTTTTGAGATGCTTTTTTTCCAAAGAAAATACTACCAAAGAAATTATATAAAAATACTATCTGAAAAACACCACCAATAATTGCAAATATTGTGATTACTACATTAACATTTGCTAAATCATCGAATAATGGGAAATTCGAATTTGTATAATAACGTCTTGGTAATCCTGCCATTCCAATAAAATGCATTGGGAAGAATACACCATAAGCACAAATGGCTGTTACCCAAAAGTGAATGTATCCTAAATTCTTATTCATCATTCTACCAAACATTTTTGGATACCAATGGTAAATACCTGCGAACATTCCATAGAGTGCAGAAATACCCATTACTAAGTGAAAGTGTGCTACGATGAAATAAGTATCGTGAATATTAATATCTAATGCACTATCTCCCATTATAATTCCTGTTAAACCACCTGTTATGAAAGTAGAAACAAAACCAATTGAAAACAGCATGGCTGTATTCATTTGTATATTTCCTTTCCAAATAGTCGTTATCCAGTTAAAGGATTTTACAGCTGATGGAATTGCAATTAATAAGGTAGTAAATGTAAATACAGATCCTAAGAATGGATTCATCCCAGAGATAAACATGTGGTGACCCCAAACAATAGTTGACAAGAATGCTATGGCTAAAATTGAAGCAATCATTGCACGATATCCAAAAATAGGCTTGCGTGAATTTGATGCCATAATTTCTGAAACAATTCCCATTGCTGGTAATATTACAATATAAACTTCTGGATGCCCTAAGAACCAAAATAAGTGTTCAAATAAAACTGGAGACCCACCTTGATAATGTAATACTTCTCCTTGAATAAATATATCTGACAAAAAGAATGAAGTTCCAAAACTTCTATCCATTATTAATAATAAGGCTGCAGATAATAAGACTGGGAAAGAAACTACACCAATTATCGCAGTTACAAAAAATGCCCAGATGGTAAGAGGAAGCCTAGTCATAGACATTCCTTTAGTTCTTAAGTTTATTATTGTAACAATATAATTTAAAGATCCTAATAATGATGAAGCAATAAAAATTGCCATAGATACAAGCCATAAGGTCATACCCATTCCAGAACCACCTTGAGCCATTGGTAAGGCGCTTAAAGGAGGGTAGATTGTCCAACCTGCAGCAGCTGGACCAGCTTCCACAAATAAAGAGATAACCATTATAACACTAGAAAGGAAGAATAACCAATATGAGATCATATTTAGAAATCCAGACGCCATATCTCGTGCACCAATTTGCAACGGGATTAAAAGATTACTAAAAGTTCCACTTAATCCAGCCGTTAAAACAAAGAATACCATGATGGTTCCGTGAATTGTTACTAATGCTAAATAAATATCAGCATCCATAACACCTCCAGGTGCCCATTTACCTAATAATGCTTCAAATAATACATTTGGTTCTTCTGGCCATGCAATTTGCATACGAAACATAATGGACATTAAAACACCAATAACACCCATTATAGTACCTGTAATAAGATACTGTTTAGATATCATTTTATGATCCTGACTAAAGATGTATTTAGTCACAAATGTTTCTTTATGATGATGTCCGTGATCGTCTTCGTGTGCGTGAGTATCTGCGTGTGTTGACATAATCTATTATATACTTTTTAAACCGTTTCTTAATTACTTAATTAAAGAATTTTTAAATTCTTTTTGTTCTTTTATCCATGCGTCGTACTCTTCTTGAGTCTCAACAATGATATTCATTTGCATGTTATAATGTGATTTCCCACAAATTTTATTACATAATAATAAATAATCAAATTCGTAAGGATCTAAAGCCGCTTCTCCTTTAGCTGCCAATTCTTTGCTTTTTTCTACTCTTATCTTATTAATGTTAGCAACTTTATCCTTCATCTGTTGAGTTTCTCTCATCTCCACAGTTGTAACAGTTGGAGTAAATCCAAATTGGGTTACCATTCCAGGAAC
This sequence comes from Flavobacteriaceae bacterium UBA3078, assembly GCA_002366675.1. Lineage (GTDB taxonomy): Bacteria > Bacteroidota > Bacteroidia > Flavobacteriales > Flavobacteriaceae > Xanthomarina. The sequence goes on along the minus strand of DFBO01000225.1, from coordinate 1,373 downwards.
ACAGTTCATTTGTGCTCTAAAGTGTGGCATATAAGCTGAGTGTAAAACATCTTGCGAACGCATTTTAAATAAAACTGGTTTCCCAACTGGTAAATGCAATTCTGATGTTATAATATCGTCTTGAGCATTAGGATCAGATTCATCTAAACCTAAAATGTTAGCGTTATCCAAGTTAATTAATCTCACGTTAGCTTTACCCAAAGTGTTATCATTTCCACCATATCTAGCTTTCCAGTTAAATTGCTGAGCGTATAATTCAATAACTAAAGGATCGTTATCTTCATTAACATTCATAACACTTGTCCAAGTAAATAAACCATATATTATCAATCCAGCTAATACAATTACTGGAATAATAGTCCAGATGGCTTCAAGTGTATTATTATCTGCATAGAATAATGCTTTCTTACCTTTTTCACCTCTATATTTAAAGGCAAAATAGTGTAATATATATTGCGTAATTGTTTGTACAACAAAGATAAGTACCATTGTGATAATCATCAAATTATCAATCTCTGAACCATGCTCAGATGCTGAATTTGACATTAATGGTAAATCTCCCCATTTAACAAAACAAACGATGGTAATAATATAAATGAATGCTAGAAATATTAGCATCATATATGCATTCAATTTATTATCATTATCTGTTGCTATTTGACTATTTGATTCTCCTATTTGAGCTAAATCAAATATTTTAACCATTTGCCATATGGCAACAGCTACAAAAAGTACTATTATAATTGTTAAAAAAGCTGTCATTGTCTTTTCTCTTCTTTAATTAATTTTTAATAATGGAAATGTTCACTCTCCTTTAAGAATGGATTTCTTTTTACTATTAATGGTGCTTTTGTTAAAGCTGTAAATACGATGAATAAGAATAAGCCAGCAAATAACATGATAGAACTTAATTCTGGAATACCAAAAGTCCATCTATCACCAACTGTAGCAGGCATAATCATAACATAAACATCTATATAATGTCCAACTAAAATAATAATTCCAGCCATAACTACAAACCAAGGAATTCGTTTATAGTCACTATTCATTAACACTAAGAATGGGAACACAAAGTTTAATACTAACATGCCAAAGAAAAGTCCATTATAATCTTCAATACGAGTCACAAAATAAGTAACCTCTTCTGGAATGTTTGCGTACCAAATTAACATGAATTGTGAGAACCAAAGGTAAGCCCAAAAAATACTGAATCCGAACATGAATTTTGCTAAATCATGAATGTGACTATCGTTTACTATTTCTAAATGTCCTCTAGATTTTAAGTAAAGTGATATAAAAGCAATTACTGTAATACCACTAACAGCCATACCAGCAAAAACATACCATCCAAATAACGTACTGTACCAGTGTGG
>DFBO01000263.1:17261-25024 GCA_002366675.1 Flavobacteriaceae bacterium UBA3078 | reverse complement strand
ATCTTTAAATTTTTTGTGTTTACTGTTTTAGACAAATCAATTTCTTTTTCAACCAACTTAAAACCAACAAATGAATAGATTAGAATAATATTTTCCTTTTCTCTATAAAAATTTGTTATATCAATTTTATACTTTCCATTCTCATCAGTAGTAGTTCCAATCCTAGTACTTTTAATTACAACGTTTACACCATAATAAGGTTTATTTACACTGTCTTTAACAATTCCTGAAACATAGATAAGTTTTTTGTTATCATTCTGCCCTAAAACACTATGAATTAAAAATAAACAAAGAAGGATTGTATAAATAGAGTTTCTCATATTAATGCCAATATAAGTATATAGCTACAACTCCTTTCTAAAGGTCTTTCGTCGTTTTATAATTTCACAATCAAAATCTTTCCAAATTTGTTGCGAAGCAAAATTGTCTGCCAATTCTGGTAGTCTTATACAAGTTTCTATATCCTGTTCTGTAAACGTTTTATAAAACTCATTAAAAATAATGGCAGTCACGCCTTTATTTTGGTAGTGTGGCTCTACACCAATTAAATAAAACAAAACCGTTTTGCTATTCTTTTTGGCTTTCAGTAATTTTAAAAATCCAAATGGAAATAATTTACCTTTAGTTTCTTGTAAAGCCTGTGAGAAAGAAGGCAAAACAATGGCAAATGCTACCATATTGTCATTTTCATCAAATACAAATTTGATGTATTCTGGATTAATAAAATTGATAAATTTCTGCTTAAAATAATCTCTTTGTGCATCAGAAACTGGTACAAAAGTAGAAAGCTTTGAATATGATTTGTTAAACAAATCGAACATGCTATCTATATGTGGAACAATTTCTTTGGTTTTAGTAAACTGACTAGGTCTTAGTTTAAAACGTTTGGTAATAATATTGTTAACTCTCGTAAAACGTTCTAATGGAATAGTTTTAAAAGAGAATTTACTCTCTATATATTCTTTTTCAGGTAAAAAGCCAAGCTCTTCAAAATGGGTAATATAATATGGATGATTGTACCATGTTGCCATAGTACCAATATGATCGAAACCATAGGTTAAAGCACCATTTTTATCTAAATTTGAGAAACCTACAGGGCCTTCAACAAACTCTAAATTATGCGATTTCCCAATGTCTATTACTTTTTCAAGTAAGACTTTAGAAACAGCGATATCATCTATGGCATCGAACCAGCCAAAGCGCATTTTTTTTACTTTCTGTTCATTAATTTCAGTCCAGTTAACAATAGCTGCAACACGTCCAACAATAGCATCGTTTTGGTATGCTAGTAGAAAGTGAGCATCCGAATGTAAAAATGCTGGATTCTTGTCTGCACTTAATGTGGCAATTTCATCAGAAATAATTGGAGGCACCCAGTATTTAGAATCTTTGTATAGTTTAAATGGAAAAGTCACAAATGCTTTTAATTCATTTTTATTGCTTACTTCTTTTAGTGTAATCATAGGCTTAAAAACATCAATTTAATTTTCAGAATCAAAATTTATTTCTTCTTTTTTTTGTTTATTTTTTTTCTTTCCTCTTGCTTTATTTTCTTGTCTTTCAATTTCATCCTCAGCAGAAGTACCATCGTTTTTATCTTCTTTGTCTTTATGGAAATCTAATCTATACGAAGCTCCTAATGTAATACCAAAAACACTAGGAGTATCTTTAGTATTAAAGGTAAAAGCTGTATCTAACTGAAAGTTTTTGCTCCATAAATAAGCACCACCAAACCTTACCAGGTTGTCTGCATAAAAATCACTACTTATATTTTGTGATTCTGCAAAAACTGCCCATTGTTCTGTAATAGATTTTGTTAGTGTTAATATAAATGTAAAGTCAGATTGGTCTGTACCTATACGATCTTTAATAAAATTCATTACAAAAACCCAACCTCCAGTAAAGTTGTTTTGAGTAGCAATAGCGACCTTTGGACTAAAGCCTTCAACTCCAGAAGCAGTAAAAGGATTGTCGCTAGTATCATAATTCCCACCAACATATACTGCAACAGCAGGAATTAGGTAATTCCATTTAAAACTATGGTTGGCTTTCCAACTATATAAATTTGGTTTATCTTCTTCAGCATTTTTAAATGGATCGTAAACCAGATATTTAGCTCCAATAGTTAAGGTCTTAAAATTGCTAAAAGAATCTTCGTTTGGAACAGTATTGGAGTAAGTTCTATTTGTAGATTGGAAGGTTGTCTGCAAATTCAATTCTAATTGTGGCCATAACAAGCCATATCTTGCAGTAAAATCTATACCATAACTTTTATCATCTCTGTCTAGTAATGCATGATTTTCATTTAGCATATATGGACCACCTTCTACTTGAATAACACCTGTTCCAACCGAAAATGCACTTTGCGAGACACCAGGTCTATTAGAATTTATGACTTCGGTATATTGAGAATAACCATGAAATGAAAAGGTAAATGCAAATAAGAATACATAAGGTTTTAAGGATATCATATGTAAGTTGTTTTATTGATTTGAAGCACAATAACTTATAAAACATTCAAAATATTTGTTTTATAAAAATTGATTTGTACTCTTTGAATGCTTTTTTGTTTGAATCAAATATATTGATTTTATATTTTTTTTAAGTATTTATTACAGATTTTAAATAAACAGATTTGTATTTTTGTTCAAAATTATATTTATGCTACAGCATGCATCAATAACAGGTGTTTTAAGAGTTATATTAATCATTTTATTAATTTATTATGGTATAAAAATACTTTCTAGAATTTTCGCGCCTTATCTTATTAAATATGTTTCTAAGAAGGCTGCTGAGCGTTTTGGAGGTCAATTTGAGCAGCGTCAGAACCAAAATAAAGANNCAACATAAAGAAGGAGAAGTTAGTATCGATAAGGTGCCTGAAACACCTACTTCAAATAAAAAGGTTGGAGAATATGTAGATTACGAAGAAATTGATTAATTTTCGCTTTCATTGTATAACATTATTTCATGTCAATTTCAATTAAAAAATGCCTTCCTCATATCCTAGTTTTAATAGGATTTGTTATTATTTCCCTTGCATATTTCAGCCCAGTACTTAAAGGGAAATCTATTTACCAGAGTGACATTGTCCACTATATTGGAATGTCTAAACAGCAAAAAGATTTTAAACAAGCCACAGGAGAAGAGGCTTATTGGACTAATAGTGCTTTTGGAGGCATGCCAACCTATCAGCTAGGAGCTCATTATCCAAACAATTTTATAAAGAAATTAGATTTATCACTACGCTTTTTGCCTAGACCTGCAGACTATCTGTTTCTATATTTTATAGGGTTTTACATCTTATTATTAGTTTTAAAAGTTGATTTTAAACTTGCTGCACTTGGAGCTTTAGCCTTTGGTTTTTCAACTTACCTCATTATTATTCTAGGTGTTGGACATAATAGTAAAGCGCATGCTATTGCCTATATGCCATTAGTCTTAAGTGGTATTTTGCTAACATTTAAAAAACGATATATCTTTGGATTTTTACTAACTGCCATTGCTATGGCTTTGGAATTGGTGGCTAACCACTTTCAAATGACCTATTATTTATTCTTTTTAGTTCTTGTTTTAGGTGCAGTTTATTTATTTGATGCTTATAAAAAAAATGAGTTAAATCATTATTTTAAGTCTGTTGGATTATTAATTCTAGCAGTTGTTTTAGCTATTGGACTGAATGCAACAAATATTTTGGCAACACAAGAATATGCTAAGGAAAGTAATCGTGGTCAAAGTGAATTAACCATTAATCCAGATGGTTCTACAAAAGAAATAACTACAGGTTTAGATAGAGATTATATTACAGAATATAGTTATGGCATTTTAGAAACTTTTAATTTATACATTCCTAGATTTTTAGGAGGAGGTAGTCATGAAGATGTTGGAAAAGATTCAGAATCTTATCAATTCTTTTTAAAACAAGGTGTTCCACCAATCGAAGCTAGAGAATATACCAAGCAAACGCCTACATATTGGGGAGATCAAACCATTGTTGAGGCACCAGCTTATGTTGGAGCGGTTGTTATTTTCTTATTTGTTTTCGCATTATTTTTAGTTAAAGGACGTTTAAAATGGTGGCTAGTTGGAGGATCTCTATTATCCTTGATTCTATCATATGGAGACAGTCAGCCATTTAAGTTTATAACAGATTTCTTTATAGATTATGTGCCTTTATATAACAAATTTAGAGCAGTAAGTTCTATTCAAGTAATATTGGAATTGTGTGTTCCAGTTATAGCAATCTTTGGACTTGTTAGGTTGTTTAACAATTTTAATAAAGACGAAGAGAAGCTTAAAGCTTTAAAACTTACAGTAATAATTACTGCTGGATTAGCTGTTATATTCCTATTATTTAAATCGTCTTTGTTTAATTTTGTTGGTGGTAGCGATGGATATTATCGTCAGAATTATGGGCAACAATTTATGGATGCTCTTATAGCAGATAGAAAGAGTTTCTTTACTCAAGACACCTTAAGAACATTGGTTTTAGTATTCTTAGCAGCTGGAACTATTTATTTGTTTTTGAAAAAGAAACTATCAGAAACAAAAGTAATTATGGCATTTGCTGTTATTATTTTAATTGATTTAGTAGGTGTGGATAGACGTTATGTGAATAATGATGATTTTGTTCCTTCCATTAAAATGAATAAACCATATCAAGAAACAGAAGTTGATAAGGCCATTATGCAAGATCCGGAGAACTTTAGAGTGTTTGATTTAGTTTCTAGATTACCTGCTAAGGCTTCATACTTCCATAATTCTTTAGGTGGTTATCATGCAGCTAAGTTAAAACGATACGATGAATTGTTTGATTTTTATATATCTAAAAACAATATCAACGTTTTAAACATGCTGAATACCAAATATATTATTGCTGAAGATGAAGAAGGAAATCCATTTCCTTATACGAATCCAGATGCAAATGGTAACGCCTGGTTTGTTGAAGATATAACGTATGTGAATTCAGCAAATGAAGAAATACTAGCTTTAGACAGTTTAGATACTAGGCGAGTGGCTGTTATGTACTCAAAAAATGAGTATGCGTCATTTTTAAGTGAAGATAGAATGATTGATACATTGGCTTCTATTAAAGTAGAAGAGTACAAACCCAATCATATAAAATATAATTCATCTAGTGCAGTTAATGGCTTTGCAGTATTTTCAGAAATATATTATGAAAACGGTTGGAATGCTTACATTGATGGTAGTTTAGCTCCTTATACAAGAGTAAATTATGCATTAAGAGGTATGGGAATACCAGCTGGAAAGCACAAGATTGAATTTAAATTCGAACCACAGGTTATAAAAACTGGAAGTACCATTGCTTTAGCAAGCTCTATTGTTTTTGTGCTTTTGTTTTTTGGTGGACTATTCTATAATTTCAAGAAGAAAGATTAATTATCTAATTGATGACTTAGCTATTTTAAATAATGACTAAAACTAAGGTTTTAATAATTGTATATTATTGGCCACCAGCTGGAGGTCCTGGTGTTCAACGTTGGTTAAAATTTGTAAAATATTTACCAGAATTTGGTGTAGAACCAGTTATTTATATTCCATCAAACCCAAGTTACCCAATAATTGATAAAAGTCTTATTAAAGAAGTTTCAGACAATTTAACCATATTAAAACAACCCATAAAAGAACCATACAAGTTTGCTGGGTTTTTATCTAAAAATAAATCTAATACTATTAGTAAAGGCATTATACCAGAACAAAAAAAGCAGTCTATAGTTGAAAAACTATTATTATTTGTTCGAGGTAATTTTTTTATTCCTGATGCAAGAGTGAGTTGGGTAAAACCTTCGGTACGCTATTTAGATACTTATATAAAGAATAACGACATAAAAACCATTATTACTACAGGTCCACCACATAGTTTGCATTTAATTGGTTTGCAACTTCAAAAATTATCAGGAATTAAATGGATTGCAGATTTTAGAGATCCATGGACTACCATTGGTTATCACAAACAATTAAAGCTAACAAATTCTGCCAAGAATAAACACAAAGCTTTAGAACAAAAAGTGCTTCAAAATGCAGATACCATTATTGTAACTAGTCAAGTAACAAAAAATGAATTTGCAAGCATTACTAAACAACCTATTAAGGTTATTACAAATGGGTATGATATTTCAACAATTCCAAACCAAGTCCTAGATAAAAAGTTTACGATATCGCATATTGGCTCTTTGCTTTCAAAAAGAAATCCCGAAGTTTTATGGCAGGTTTTAACAGAACTTATAGATGAAAATTCTAGTTTTGCTAAAGATTTAGAGCTTCATTTTGTGGGTTCTGTTAGTGAAAATATAATACAAAATCTAAAAAATTACAATTTAAGAAATTATGTAAATAACCATAGTTATGTAACACATAATAAAGCAGTTGAATTTCAAAAAAAATCTCAATTACTGTTGCTTATTGAAATTGATTCAGAAGAAACAAAAAGCATTATTCCTGGAAAATTATTTGAATATATGGTTTCGAATAGACCCATTTTAGCCATTGGTCCAAAAGGTTCTGATGTTGAATCTATAATTAACGAAACTAATACAGGAAATTATTTTTATTATGATGCTCATGATAATTTAAAAACCACCATTTTAAAACATTATAAATCTTATCAAGAAGATCAATTAATGTCTCATGGAATTGGTCTTCAAAAATATAGCAGAAAAGCTCTTACAGAAACTTTATCAAAATTGTTGCAATGGGAATAGTTGTTAATCAATCTATAAAGAATACGGTTGTAACGTATATTGGTTTTGGTGTTGGTGCCATAAATGTCCTTTTTTTATATACCTCATTCTTAAGTGATGAATATTTTGGCTTAGTTAGTTATTTACTTTCTACAGCTAATATTATGATGCCTATAATGGCATTTGGTGTTCATAATGCTATTATTAAGTTTTACTCATCTTTCAAAACAAAACAATCTCAGAATAGCTTTTTAACCTTAATGCTTTTCTTGCCATTACTTATAATCATACCATTTGGATTGATTGGTCATGTTGCATTTAATTATATTAGTTCGTGGTTAGCTGCAGATAATGAGATTATTGTAGATTATGTTTGGTTGATTTATGCTGCAGCCATAACTTTTGCATATTTTGAAATATTTTATGCTTGGTCTAAGGTGCAAATGCAAACAGTGTTTGGTAACTTTATGAAAGAAGTGTTTCATAGATTAGCAACTACCATATTACTTCTTTTATTAAATGCCAATTATTTAACTGTCGATCAATTTATTTTAAGTGTAGTAGGAGCGTATGCTTTGAGAACTATTATAATGAAACTGTATGCCTTTAGCCTACGTTTCCCAAAGATTAAATTTGTTCAAATTCCTAATCTTCTTGAAATTTTAAAATACACGACTTTAATTATTATTGCTGGTTCTATAGCAAATGTGATTCTTGAAATTGATAAATTCATGATTAATCGGTATGTGGCTATTGAAAATATAGCATATTACAGTGTAGCCATATATATAGCGACAGTTATTGGAGTTCCTTATCGATCTATGCACCAAATTGTAAACCCATTAACAGCAAAACTATTAAATGAAAAGAATAAAATTGATTTAAAAATACTTTACCAGAAAAGTTCTCTAACACTTTTTATAATTAGTGGTTTTATCTTTCTACTGATTATTTTAAATATTAATGAACTTTATAAGCTTATAAATGAAAGTTATATGGATGGTTTAATAGTTGTCTTTATAATTAGCATCACCAAACTTTCAGATAGTCTTTTAGGGAATA
>DFBO01000263.1:2641-17210 GCA_002366675.1 Flavobacteriaceae bacterium UBA3078 | reverse complement strand
AATATTGTTTTTATTCCAATTTATGGAATAAATGGAGCAGCTTTTGCCACTTTTATTGCAATTCTAATATATAATATAGCAAAAATAGGATTTGTATATTTTAAGTTTCACATGCTACCATTTACAATTAATACCATGAAAGTAGTATTGCTTTTATTAGTTAGCCTAGGAGTATTTTATTTCTGGGATTTCCCATTCCATCCCATACTTAATATTGCACTAAAATCACTTTTAATAGCTATTTGTTATGGTATTGTTATTTACGCATTTCATCTATCAGATGATATATCTAGTTTATTAAATAAGTTATTATTTAGAAAAAAACAGTAATGTTTAAAAAGAGAAAATCCCACGAGGTTGCTTTGAGGCAAACTACTCGCAGGACTTTCTAACTAACCAACCAAATTCTTATTACCTTTTGCTTCTAGTATTTGAAGCTATTTGTCTGTTTTTGTTACTCTTACTATTATATGTGCGATTATTTAAAGACTTTGGTTTTCCAACTGCTCCATTCTTTTTTATTGTATTAACTCTAGTTTGAGTTCTTGGTGAATTTATTTGCGAACTCTTACGAGGTTTTACACTATTTGTTGTTGTTCTTGGTTTCGAACTCACATAATTATTCGATCTTGGAGAATTCATTTCAGAACCTTTACGTGGTCGAACTGTATTTAATGCCAACTGGTTTGACCTAGGGTTTCCACCTCTTACATCACGTCTAGGTGTGCTATTTGCACGACTAGGTCTTGTTGCTAATTTATCGCTTCTGTAAATCGTATTTCCTCTTCTACTAGCAACAGCAGTTGTACGTCTATAGTTTTTATAATATGGTTGCGAATAAGAATATCTTATTGGCTTATAATGTTGCCTGTATGGCCTATTATAGATTACGCAGTGGTTAAATGCTGGAATTCTATAATAATTGTGCCATGGTCTGTAAACATAATGTCTATTGTATAAATTAATAAATCCTGTATAATGAGAATACGTGTGATATCTATTATAGTGAATAAAAAGTCCACCTACTTGTGTAACATATCCACGACCATTATAGTTTATAAAAATATTACCAATCTGTGAAACTCGACCATAATAATCGTAATACACTGGCACATGTTCTACTTGAATGATAGCACCAAACTCTTCGTATTGTAAAAATGGATTATAATCGTATCCAGAATTAAAACTAATGCTAATTCCTGGAGCAGATACATTTATGTTTGGCCCATAAGAAGGCATGTAAAAATCAAACTGTCCATCTGGAAATACTGAGAATTCAATACCATTTTCAACAAAAATGAAAGAATTACCATAACCTCTCAAAGTTGTAGAATGATCTTCATGGTTTACTTTGGCGGTTGTAGTTGCGTTAACAGATAATCCTCCAAGGATTAAAGCTGTTATAAAAAATAGAATTTTTTTCATAATTGCGGGATTTAAATTGATACTTGCCAATTATAAAACAAACAACATGCCAAAAATTTTAAAAGTTGGTTACCAGAATAATTTCAATATTTGTTATCGCTTAAAAATCAATAGAATACAATTAAATTTTATCAAAAAATATTTATCATTAATTCTGTGAAATATTATACTTAAATTAGTAGATTCTCAAATTATAAATTGTTTTTATTAAAATGAAACACCTTTTTAATTCATATTGGCTTTATTCAATCTGCTTTGTAATTTCAATAAATTCTGTCTCTCAAAATTTAAAAGAGTCAATTGTTGATGACCCAAAGAAAGAACAATTAACAGCTTCAGATAGCTTAAAAATTAACGATGGTCCGTATATCTTTATTCAGGATAATAAACTTGTAGAAAAGAATATTAATAATGGAGAAATTGAGGTTACTGATTTGCCTTTAGAAACATACCAAACGTCATTTATTCCAGAGAAAGCTACTTTTAGTACAACATCTAAAATAGTTGTATTGAGTGATATTCATGGACAATTTGATTTAGCCATTGAAATATTAATAAACAATCAAATTATTGATGACAATTTAAATTGGAAATTTGGAAATGGCCATTTAGTAATTGTTGGAGATATTTTTGATCGTGGCCCAAAAGTAACAGAAACCCTTTGGTTTGTCTATAACCTAGAAAAGCAAGCAGAAAAGAGTGGAGGCAAGGTTCATTTTTTATTAGGAAATCATGAATATATGGTGCTTCATAAAGATTTAAGATATTTAAACCATAAATATCAAGTTACTGCAGATTTACTTGAAACTAACTATACAGACTTATTTAATAATCAAACTGTTTTAGGAAGATGGCTTAGATCTAAAGCAACAATAATTAAAATCAATAAAGACACCTATGTACATGGTGGAATATCAAAAAAATTCATTGACTTAGGATACGATATTGAGAACATAAATAAACTAATGAGAAAATCGATAGACATAGATAAAGATATTTTAAAATTAACATCTTTCTACCAAGACTATTATGGTTCAACTGGTCCAATTTGGTATCGAGGCTATTTTAATGATGATTTATCAGATAACGAAATAAATGAGATTCTTTCAGACATTAACTCAGAACATATTGTTGTTGGTCATTGTTCCAATGAAGAAATCGTACAACTGTACAATCAAAAAATATTTGGTGTAGATTCTAGTATTAAAAAGGGCATCTATGGAGAGGTGTTATTAATAGATGGAAAAAACTATTCTAGAGGTACAAAAGAAGGTGAAGTATTTACTTTTGATGATTAATTTCAGACCAAACAAAAACTAATTCAATGAAACTTAAAGAGTATTTATTTACAATTATAATTATTCTAACAATAAGCGCTTGTTCTGGAACTAAAAAACTTAATAAAGAATCCATTGCTAAAACGTCCTTTTCTAAAAGTGAGATATCACTTATTATGCAAGCAGATAGTTCGACACCAATGCGAGTTTATAAAATTAACTCGAAATCTGATTCTCTTTTATTAAGAACAAAAAGCTCTCCAGTATTACTAAATCCAAAAGACACTGTCCTTCAAAATTTTGTAAAAAGATTATATCGAACTGTTAGAGATAGTATGTCTCTTGGTGTTGGGATAGCTGCTCCACAGGTTGGAGTTTTAAAGAATATTATTTGGGTCCAAAGGTTTGATAAAGAGGAATTTCCTTTTGAAGTGTATTTAAATCCAAAGATTACTGAATATTCCGAAGAGAAGCAAACGTATACAGAAGGTTGTTTGTCTATTCCGGATAGATCTGAAACGCTATATAATAGATCTTTTGAGATAGTTATAGAATACGACACTATGGAAAACGTGCATAAATCTGAAAGAGTAGAAGGGTTTACTTCAGTTATTTTTCAGCATGAAATAGATCACTTAAACGGTATTTTATATTTAGACCATTTGGAAAAGGAAGTAAAAGATTCTGAGTAACTTCTTTTTTCTTACATTTATAAAACCAATTTTAAATAATGTCAACCAACCAAGCTACTTGTAAAAATTGCGAAAAACCTTTTGAAAGTGATTTCAATTTTTGTCCTCATTGTGGTCAAAAATCTAAAGATGAGTTGACTATAGGTGTCTTGTTTTACAATACCATAAGTAATTACTTTTCTTTTGATGCACGCTTTTTTAAGAGTTTTATTCCATTATTAATTAAACCTGGTTATCTAGCAAGTAAATTTATAGAAGGGAAGCGCTTATTGTATTTGCATCCAGCACAAATGTATCTGTTTGTTTCAGTTGTGTTTTTCTTTGTATTTACCATTCTAACGAGACCAATGACTGAGAAAATGGATAATGAGTTGAAGAAAACGTTTAACAAACCTCTTGTTTCAGATTCTTTAAAAGTGAAGACACTATTAGATTCAACAGATATTAATAATATACTACAGCCTTTAAAAGACAATCATAAGTCTATTGGTATGGATGAAGCAGAATTAAATGTGCTTGATTCTATAATTAAAACAGATATAAAAACTGATGGGAATGATTTAACCTTCGATTTCGATGAGAAAAAAGTAGATTCATTGTTAGAAATTGGAGCTCAAGATAATGAAATTTACAAAGCAATGGGTTTGAAAGATGATACAAGTTCTTTTAAACGAAGGCTTTATGGTCAAATGTTGAAGTTTTATAAAACTAGAGATGGAGGGAGTTTCTTAGGTGCTGTTATAGATAGTATTCCCTTAGCCATGTTTTTTCTATTACCAATTTTCGCATTATTGTTGAAGATTTTTTATTGGAGAAGAGGCACGTTTGCACATCATTTAGTTTTTAGCTTTTATTTTTTCTCTTTCCTTTTTATGCTATTTAGTATGATTATAGGGATAAATTTCATCTGGGATATTCCAGATTGGATAGATTGGCTTATAGTTTGGTCCTCGTTTTTCTATTTATATTTTGCATTAAAGCGTTTTTATGGACAGGGCTGGTTTGTAAGTTTTATTAAATGTAATGTTGTCTCATTTGCATTTTTACTTATGGTATTGCCTTTTGCAGGTGTAATTGTAGCCTTAGTAACATTCTTACTATATTAATAAACTTAATTAAAGCTTTTCTTTTAAATATTTGCCTGTAACAGAATTTTTGTTTTTAATTATTTCCTCTGGAGTTCCTGAAGCAACTAAATATCCACCATTTTCTCCACCTTCGGGACCTAAATCAATAATATGGTCAGCACATTTAATTAATTCTAAATTGTGCTCTACAACGATAATGGAATGACCTTTTTCAATAAGTGCTTGAAAGGATTTTAATAGTTTTTGAATATCATGAAAGTGTAATCCAGTAGTAGGCTCATCGAAAATAAATAAAGCCTGATCACTTTTACTTCCTTTACTTAAAAACGATGCAAGTTTAATTCGTTGGGCTTCACCACCAGAAAGCGTAGAGGAACTTTGACCTAATGTTACATAACCCAAGCCAACATCTTGCAATGGTTGTAATTTTTTCTGAATTTTAGTTTGTTTGTGTTTTTCAAAAAAAGCGATGGCGTCATCTATAGTTAGATTAAGAATATTATCAATCGATTTTTCTTCAAAAGTGACTTCTAAAACTTCTTTCTTAAAACGTTTGCCATTACAAGTTTCACAAGTTAAATGGACATCTGCCATAAACTGCATTTCGATGGTTACTTCACCTTCACCTTTACAGGTTTCACAACGTCCACCATCCACATTAAATGAAAAATGCTTGGCTTGATAGTTTCTAATTTTACTTAATTTCTGACTTGCAAACAAGGCTCGTATGTCATCATAAGTCTTTATGTATGTTACAGGGTTTGAACGAGAAGAACGACCAATTGGATTTTGGTTTACAAATTCAACCTGTTTCACATTACTAAAATTTCCTTTTAATTCTGAAAACTGGCCTGGTTTATCGCTAAAATCGGTTAGTTTTTTCTGAAGAGCAGGAAATACTATTTTTTTAATTAACGTACTTTTTCCACTTCCAGAAACACCTGTAATTACTGTTAACATGCCAAGTGGAATGGTAACATCTATATTTTTTAAATTATTTTCTCTGGCTCCAATTATTTGAATTTGATATCTAGAAGTTCTACGCTTTTTTGGAACTTCAATCTGTAATTGTCCATTTAAATATTGTGCAGTTAAAGACGTAGAAGCCAGAATGTCTTTATAAGTACCTGTAGCAACTACTTCGCCACCAAAAGTGCCTGCTTCTGGACCAATATCTATTATTTCATCTGCTTCTTTCATGATATCTTCATCATGCTCAACCACAATAACGGTGTTTCCTAAATCTCTTAATGCTTTTAAAACATCAACAAGTCTTTCTGTATCTTTTGGGTGTAAACCAATACTTGGTTCATCTAAAATATACATGGAGCCAACCAGACTACTACCTAGAGAAGTTGCTAGATTAATGCGTTGACTTTCACCACCAGATAATGTATTAGACTTTCTATTTAAAGTTAAGTAGTTGAGTCCTACATTTTCTAAAAAAGAGAGTCTGTTGTTTATTTCTTTTAATAAGCGTTTTGCAATTTTTAAATCGTAAGAGTTAAGCTCTATATTTTTAAAGAATTCAGACAATTTATTTAAAGGCAAGTCAACCAGATTGGTAATGGTTGCTCCATCAATTTTAATAAATTCTGTTTCAGGTCTTAATCTTTTACCATGACAGGTTTTACATTTAGTTTTTCCTCTATAACGAGAAAGCATCACACGATTTTGAATTTTATAAGCTTTAGACTCTAACTCTGCAAAGAATGAATTTAAACCTTCAAAATATTGATTGCCATTCCAAATAAGTGCTTTTTGCTCTACACTTAATTGAAAATACGGCTTATGGATTGGGAAATCGAATTTATGTGAATTATTGACTAGTTGATCACGATACCAACTCATGCTTTCTCCTCTCCACGGAAAAATACCATTTTCAAAAACTGATAATGCTGTATTTGGAAATACTAAATCTTCATCGATACCAATAATGTCTCCATATCCTTCACATTTAGGGCAAGCTCCATAAGGGTTGTTAAAACTAAATAGATGTACATTTGGCTCTAAGAAATCAATACCATCCAATTCAAATTTATTACTAAATAAGCGTTGCTTGTTATCGCTTAATGTTTCAACAAAACATTCGCCTTCACCTTCAAAAAAGGCTGTCTGTATGGCATCTGCCAATCTATTATAAAAGTCTTCTTCGTTTTTAGTAATAATTCTATCAACCACTAAATACACAGAATCTTTATCAGAAACTTCTAAATTCTCCTCAATTCTAATAACACTATCTGCAACTTTTATTCTGGCATATCCTTGTTGTTGTAAGACTTTAAGTTTATCGCTCATAGAACGATCTTTTTCTAGATGAATAGGAGCGAGGAGGAGGAGTTTTTCACCTTCATCAAAAGTTTTTATAAATTTAATAACATCTGAAACGGTGTCTTTTTTAACTTCATTTCCAGATTTTGGAGAATAGGTTTTTCCTATCCTAGCAAACAAAAGTTTTAGATAATCATAAATTTCTGTTGTCGTTCCAACTGTAGATCGTGGATTGGTAGAATTAACCTTTTGCTCAATAGCAATAGCAGGCGCAATTCCTTTAATATATTCTACTTTTGGCTTATTAAGTCTTCCTAAAAACTGACGAGCATAACTAGATAAACTTTCAACATATCTACGCTGACCTTCAGCATAAAGCGTATCGAAAGCTAAACTAGATTTTCCAGAACCAGATAAGCCTGTTAAAACAACTAATTTGTTTCTGGGAATAACAACATCGATATGTTTCAAATTGTGCAAACTAGCACCTTTTATGATGATATTATTTTTAGGGTTTACTTTAGAAATATTGACTGCCATAAGTTGTTTCAACAATAATTTTGCAAAGATACTATAAGTAAATCAGCCTAAAAAATAGATCGATATTGAATATTTTTTTTGAAATAATAATGCTTTTTTTGCTTTTTATAACAGAATGTTGTTATATTTGAAACTTACAATTCTAAAAATCACTAAGATAGCCTATAGCAGAAAATTACTTTTTAAATTTTTTTAAACCCCAGACATAAAGACTTCTTTATGTTAAAAAGTAATGATTATGCAAAAAGAACTTATCACAGACGCTACTTTAGTTAGTAACTACATTCAAGGTGAAGAATTTGCTTTAGAGACACTCATCACCAGACATAAGCAACGCATTTATAGTTTTATTTATTCAAAAGTTTACGATAGAGATATTGCTGAAGATATTTTTCAGGATACTTTTATTAAAGTTATTAGAACTTTAAAAAAGGGAAAATATAACGAAGAAGGTAAATTTCTTCCGTGGGTTATGCGTATTTCTCATAATTTAGTCATTGACCATTTTAGAAAGAATAGTCGCATGCCTAAATTTAGTAATACTGGAGATTTTAATATCTTTTCTGTTTTAAGTGATAATGCATTAGATGCAGAGAAAAGTCTTATTAAAAGTCAAGTAGAATCTGATGTAAGAAAAGTAATTGATGAGTTACCTGAAGACCAAAAAGAAGTATTAATGATGCGTATGTATTATGATATGAGTTTTAAAGAAATATCAGAAAAAACAGGCGTTAGCATCAATACAGCTTTAGGTAGAATGCGATATGCATTAATTAATATGAGAAAAATTATTGATAAACATAAAATTATTTTAACAAATTAAACAATAAAATATAATTTGTTGCGTTTGTAGAGTATATAACCCATAAATAAGATTTAATGGCAAAAATTTACTCTCAAAAAAATCCCCAAAAGCAAATTAATTTGAACCCGAAAGAGGAAAGTGTAAAATTTCTTCTTGATTATTCTAAGGCTTTAAGTGTTATAAATTGTAATAAGATGAAGTTTGAAGCACTTCTCAACTAAACTTTGAAAAAGTCCTAATTAGTCGTTAGGACTTTTTTTGTTTTTAATAAGTAATTAAATATTATTCACTAATGTATTGAGAATGAGATTTTAATACACTTTTTCTTCCTATTTTTTTGGAAATGATATCTTTTTCTAAATTCCAACCTCTAGCTGGCGAGTATTCGCGACCATACCATATAATCTGTAAATGTAAATCGTTCCATAACTCTTTTGGAAATAATCGTTTAGCATCTTTTTCGGTTTGTACCACATTTTTCCCATTGGTAAATCCCCATCGATACATGAGTCTATGGATGTGTGTGTCTACAGGAAAGGCAGGAATTCCAAACGCTTGAGATAAAACTACAGCTGCTGTTTTGTGTCCAACTGCTGGTAATTCTTCTAAATACTCGTAGGTTTTTGGAACCTGACCATCATGCTTGTCAATTAATATTTTTGAAAGGCCATGAATCCCTTTGCTTTTCATTGGAGACAATCCAACAGGCCTTATAATCTCTCTAATTTCTTCAACTGTAAGTTTTGCCATATCATACGGATTATCTGCTTTTGCAAATAGTAATGGTGTAATTTTATTGACACGAACATCTGTACTTTGTGCCGAGAGTAACACAGCAATTAATAAGGTATATGGGTCTTTATGATCTAATGGCACAGGAATAGTTGGATATAATTCGTTTAACGTATTTATAACATAATCTACCTTTTCTTGCTTGGTCATAAGTTGTATTTTTACAAAAACTGAATTTAAACAAAGATACTATGACAAATTTAAAACCAGGAGATAAAGCGCCAGATTTTATAGCAAAAGACCAAGATGGAAACACCATTTCGTTAGCTAATTACAAAGGAAAAAAACTCGTGTTATTCTTTTATCCAAAAGCTAGTACTCCAGGTTGTACTGTTGAAGCTTGTAATTTAAGTGATAATTATTCTAGGTTTCAAGAATTAGGTTATGATGTGCTTGGAGTGAGTGCAGATAGTGAGAAAAGACAAACAAATTTTAGAAATAAATATAATTTCCCATATCCATTACTAGCCGATGAAGATAAAAAAGTGATAGAAGCCTATGGAATTTGGGGTCCTAAAAAATTTATGGGCAGAGAATACGATGGTATTCATAGAACAACCTTCGTAATTGATGAAAAGGGAATAATTGAGGATGTTATTTTAAAAGTAAAAACAAAAGCACATACAGACCAAATATTAAAATAAAAAAAGCGACCAAATTGGTCGCTTTTTTTATTAGTCTCTAAAAACTTCTTCAGTTTCGCAACCAAACAAACTTTTTTCTTTAATTAATTTAGATACTCCTTCTGGCAACATAGTTTCCCAGCCTTCATCACCATTAGCAATCATTTTTAATACGGTTCTTGAGAATACTGATAAGATGCTCGTATCATAATCTGTTATATCTATAACCTTTCCATTGTATTTAAAGAATTTATATAGCTCTTTCATTCTTGGATGAACTTTAAGATTCTCACTATTAGTTAATGAGCCATCTTCATTTTGCATTGGATATAAATAAACACGTAAATCTTTAAAGAATAGTTTTCCAAAAGCTTCTAAAATACCACCACTTAAATGGCGATAGTATTTTTCATCAAATATATCAATCAAGTTATTAACTCCCATGGCAAGTCCCATTCTACTTTTAGTGTATTGAGAGAAGTATTCAACTAGCTTATAGTATTCTTGGAAATTAGAAATTAATACTGTATGTCCTAAGGAACAAAGCAATTTTGCTCGATCCATAAAGTCTTGTTCGTCAATTTCACCTTCAGCTCTAAGATTTGATAAAGTAATTTCAAAAACCACTTGAGTTTTATTAATATCTACTTTATTTTCTTTAATAAACATGTCGTAAGATTTTTGGAACATGTCTATATTTACTTTAGTAACAGGTCTAAAACTCCCTCTTAATGCTAAGATGTTTTTCTTATAAAGTACTCTTGCAGGTAAAACGTTATTTCCATCAGGAGCAAACATAACGGCATCTGTCATGCCATTTTTAACTAATTGCAAACTCATTAAACGGTTATCAACATCTTCAAAAACAGGACCTGCAAAGTTAATCGTATCAATTTCTATTTGATCTTTATCTAAATGGTCATATAAGTAACGAAGTAATTTTTTTGGTTCGTTGTATTTATAATATGCGCCATACATTAGGTTAGTTCCTAAAACACCTAAAGTTTCTTGTTGCAATCTGGCATCATTTTCTTTAAAACGAAGATGCAATGTAATTTCATTATAATCTTGATCTGCTTCAATCTGGTATCTAATTCCTACCCAACCATGACCTTTGTATTTTTTAGCAAAATCTATGGTTGTTACTGTATTTGCAAAAGAAAAGAAAAGTTTATTTGGATGCTTATCTCTAGTTAGTCTTTCTTCAATAAGACTAATTTCATGATCTAGCATTTTACGTAAACGCGCTTCAGTTACATAACGACCATCATCTTCCATTCCATAAATAGCATCACTAAAATCCTTATCGTAAGCAGACATAGCTTTTGCAATAGTACCAGAAGCACCACCAGCTCTAAAAAACTGTCTAACAGTTTCTTGACCTGCTCCAATTTCAGCAAAAGTTCCGTAAATATTTTCGTTTAAGTTTATGCGAAGGGCTTTGGTTTTTAGTGAAGGAATCTCTTCAAACTGTTTATCTCCTTTAATGGTAATTTCCATACTAAATTTCGATTGAATCTTAGTTACAAAGGTATTAAATTACCATGTTAAACAAAAAAATTACCTTATTTTTGTTTCAAAATAAATAGGATTGAAAATTACATTTTTAGGCACCGGAACTTCTCAAGGAATCCCAGTTATTGGAAGCCAACATCCAGTGTGTTTAAGTACAAATTCTAGAGATAAAAGATTAAGAGTTTCTGTGTTAATTGAATGGGATTATAATGTCTATGTAATAGATTGTGGACCAGATTTTAGACAGCAAATGCTTAGTAATGCTTGTGAAAAACTTGATGGCATACTTTTTACACATGAACATGCAGATCATACTGCTGGTTTAGATGATATTAGACCTTATTTTTTTAGACAAGGAGATATCCCAATTTATGCTCATAAGCGTGTTATAGGAGAATTGAAGCGTAGATTTGACTATATTTTTAAAACCGAGAACAAATATCCTGGAGCACCAAATGTTGTTATTAACGAAGTTGAAAACAAATCTTTTAAATTAGCGAATTTAGAGGTTATTCCTATTAATGGGATGCATTTTAACTTGCAAGTTTTTGGGTTTAGATTTGATAGATTTGCATATTTAACAGATATGAAGACTATTGATGATACAGAAATTGAGAAACTTAAAAATCTGGATGTTTTAGTGGTGAATGCTTTAAGAGAAGCACCACATATATCGCATTTTAATTTAGAAGAAGCTTTAAGTTTTATTGATAAAATACAACCTAAAAGAGCCTATTTAACGCATATTAGTCATTTATTAGGTTTTCATGATGAAGTGCAACAAAAATTGCCTGAAAACGTTTTTCTAGCTTACGATAACTTACAAATTACCATATAATGAAGAATAGAATATTTATGTATCTGTTTATTTTTTCTCTTTTACTTGTTGTCTTTCAATATGTAAATTCTAAGAATATTATAGAATCTTATGATGATAAGTACGAGCTTTCTCTAGAGAAGCACTCAATTTATCAAGACACAATATCTAATTTAAGAGATCAAATTTTAACATTATCTGAATTCAAATTAGATGAAACTGAAGCTGCATTGACATATTTTGAAGAAAGAGGTTTCAATGTTACAGAGTTAATACCTTTTATTAAAGATGAAATATATGAGTTAAATCTTATGAAAGGTGAGGAGCATCCATTAATTCCTTATGCTTCAATGACTGGAGGAAAAATGCTAATCAATTCTATTAGACTACTAAACCATAAATGGATAATCGCTAATTTTTCAGATGGAAGATATTGGGGAGAATTGTTTATGACTTATGAAATAACCGAAGACGAACAATTAAAATTCAAATTAATTGAATCGTTTTTATATCCTACACGATAAACTATATTTTATTTATTAGCCATTTTCTAAATTCATAAAAATTTTGTGGTGCAACACCATGACCTACAGGAAATTCAGAATATTGATACTTTATATTTAATGCTTCTAAGAATTTTGGAGCTTTTCTTGCCCATTCAACAGGTAGAACTTGATCTACACTACCATGAGAACAATAAAATCTTAAATGCGAATAGTCTTTTTCTGAAACATTATCTGGAATAATATTAGGATTTATATAACCACTTAATGCTACAACTTGATTGATTTTTTCTGGATAGGTTAACGCAACTGCATAACTTAATATAGTTCCTTGGCTAAAGCCCAACAAAGTAACATTGTCTTTATTTACTGGAAATTTTTCACATGCTTCATCTATAAAATTGGCTATTAAATCTCGAGAAGTTTTTGCTTGCTCGTCGTCACTCCATTTGTTTTGATCTGCATCGAAATTAATTGCATACCAAGCATTTCCATAAGGCTGCATTTGATAAGGTGCTTTTAAAGAAATAATAAATAGTTCTTCAGGTAACTCTGATGCGAACGAAAATAAATCGTTTTCATCGCTACCATAGCCATGACACATAATTAATAATGGTGCGTTTTCTTTTAACGTGGAAGGTCTCGTAATGTATTCTAAAGATAAATGCATAATTTATTGTCCGATTGAAGAAAATAATTTTTGAAAGAAAGGACCTAGAACAGGAACTTCGTTCATTTTTTTAGCAAGAGCTCCAAAAATACCATATAAAAATAATACAATGAAAAAAATCCAGAAGGACGTAGAAATCATCCAGCTATCAAAAGCACCAATAAAGTAACCCAGAGCCATTTGAAGTAGCCATAAGCCTAATGCTTGTCTAACATGAAATGAAACCAATAGGTTACGTTCATCGCGATTCATAAAGAATGCGATTAATGTTCCTATAAGTGTAATATATGCCACAATTGCTAAGCTATCGTTTTTACTACCAGTTGCTTTTTTCATAATTTGATGTCGTTATTTTGATACTATCATTTGATTGTTTGCAATAATACCATACACTTTACCTTTGACGGGTTTATTTAAGAAGATGCTATTTTTTGAAGTAGAAATAATGTTTTCTAATCCAAAAGTATTATTCCCATTAGGATTGAATAAGCTTAAATCTGCTTTATTACCAATTTGTATTGGTTTAGAAACAATACCAAATCGATCTTTTCCTTTAGTTAAAATTTCTATTGTTTTTTTAGTGCTAAAAACGGTATTTAGAACTCCAAAGGCAGATTCTAAACCAATTGTTCCATACTTGGCAAAATCGAATTCTATCTTTTTATGTTCAATATCAATGGGATTATGGTCACTAGTAACCATGTCTATAGTTCCATCTTTTACTCCTTCAATTAAAGCATCAATATCTTTTTGAGTTCGTAAAGGAGGTAATACTTTAAAATGAGTATTAAAACTTGTTAGATTTTTATCTGTTAAAGTCAGGTTGTGTATGGCTACACTACAACTTACATTTAGCTTTTTTTGTTTTGCTGCTCGAATTAATTCAACAGATTTTGCAGTTGAAATTGTTGGGATATGTAATTTTCCATCAGTATATTCTAAAAGAAATAAATCTCTTGCTATTTGTAACTCTTCAGCCATATTTGGTAAGCCTTTTAAGCCTAAAGATGTACTGGTAATTTCTTCATTCATAACGCCTTTTCCTGAAATCTTATTTTCTTGAGGAAAAGAACAAACCAAACCATCAAAATTGTTGGCATATTGCAAAGCGATTTTTAAGAGATTCGGGTTTTCAATGGGTTTCTGATAATCGCCAAAAGCAATAGCTCCAGTATTCTTCATGTCGAACAACTCGGCTAAATCTATGCCTTTACCTTCTTTGGTTAATGCTCCAATAGGATATAAATTAACAGCATGTTTTTCTGCTTTAGATTTTATAAACGAAACATCTGAATTACTATCAATAACAGGATTGGTATTAGGATTTAAAGCTATAGAAGTAAAGCCAGAATGCGCAGCAGTCTTTAATCCATTTTCAATAGTTTCTCTTTCTTCATAACCTGGTTCACCAAAACTAACACTACTATCAAACCATCCTTGAGATACATGGAGATTATCCAGTGTTACTTCTTTAATATTGTTGGTGTTTTTAATGCGTTTTGAAATTTGAGAAATCGTACCATTTTCAATTAAAATATCGACAGTTTGATT
>DFBO01000263.1:1577-2483 GCA_002366675.1 Flavobacteriaceae bacterium UBA3078 | reverse complement strand
ATCTAAATATTGCATATTACTTTCAGATCGATTATAATTATAACTTACATTTTCAACTATTTCCGTTTTATTCATCACATTATATGTTCCAGCCAACGAAGGTGTATCAGTTGTTACTATGGATACTTTATTATTAAAATACTGTTGCTGTGGAATCAGTTTTTCTTCACCTAAAGACAAAGATAATATCTCATCTTGCTGCAAAATTACTGGAATATCGAAACTGTTATCTTCTCCAATAGTATAATATAATTCGGACGTATTTAAACTCTGCTTTCCAATATTATAAAGTGTTGGAACAATTAATGGTGAATTTTTAAAATTTGAGTTCTTAGAATTTAATGCAGAAGAAAACACATATACATTATTAGAGTTTGACAGAAATGAAAATCCATCTTCAAATTTCAATGGAGAGATTGCTATATTAGAATTTATTTGATAATAGCTAGATACTTTTGGATATTGGAAATTAGTAACTCTTTTATTAAAAACATCGTTGTAGAGTGGATGGGAATAGTTAATAGTAGTCACTCTTTTTTCTACTTGTGTCACACTTCCTAATTGCAAACTGTAATTCAAAAGAAAATCGTTGTAGGATTGCGTATTGCTCTTGGTTGATGGAATTACTAACACATAGCCTCCATTACTTGTAAAGGCATTTAAGACTGTTTTTAACGAAGATGGAATGTTATCTATTTCATTAAGAACAATTAAATTTTGATTCTCAATTGTGCTATAATTTAATTCGTTTAAAGAAGTTGATTTATAATTGAATTCTAATTCATTAAATACACGTTTTAAAAAGTCATCTTTCGCTTCAGAAACAGCTAGAACATGAACTTTATTTGGTTTATTAATATTAAAGTATAATGTATTGTCAAATAATAAATTTGCATCATCAATGAC
>DFBO01000263.1:0-1486 GCA_002366675.1 Flavobacteriaceae bacterium UBA3078 | reverse complement strand
TCAGTTCAATATTAGTTGCTGTTTGATTGGAAATATATAAACTATCAACAAGTAAATTATTTCTAGTTACAGGTTTTAATTGTACAGCATTTATGGAGATTAGAGAGTCTAAATTTGGATTGAATGCCGTTTCCTTTATTTGAAAATCTGAAATCAAAACTACTTGTTTAAAGTTCCCTAGTTCATCACTAAATAAGTCTTTAGATTTTAATAAAACAGCTTCGTAAGATAATTGATTAGGGGAATAATTTATTTGTAATAAGTCATTTTTAATAGCTCCTAAAGTTGTATTTCTAAATGTAGAATTATTTGTGAAAATTGAAATATTTTCATTGACATCAATAGTTTCAATAAGATCTTGTATGGCACGCTTAAGCAACTCACCTTGTTCACCTTTGGCTTGCATACTAAACGAATTGTCTAAGTAAATAACTGTTTCTTTTTTCGTATTAAAAGTATTTGTCTTAGAAGTGTATGGCTGAGCAAAAGCTAAAATGGCAACTGCAAGAATAAGCATTCTAGTGCATAGAATAAGCCACTTTTTAAGCTGTGAACTTTTTCGAGTTTGAGACTTAACTTTCTTTAAAAAAGCGACATTAGTAAATGCCTGTTTTTTAAATTTTCTTAACTGAAATAAATGAATGATGATTGGGATAAACAGAGCAAATAACGCGTAAAGAAGTTCAGGGTGTTTAAACTGCATTCCAATTAGTTTGTTTACAAAAATAGTGTTTACAACGAAATAGAAAACCTTTTAACAACAAATTAATTGTTTAGCAGAAGAAAAAATAATCTTTCATAGCTACTTTACTACTACTAATAAAAAAGGATCTTATAGTTTGTTGTGATTCTTTATTTGCAACTGTTATGATGCTTTGAGCATTATTTAACCCTTTAAGATGGATAAAACTATGGAGTTTTTTGTCGTAAATGTGTTTTCCTATTTTCTTTGGATTGTTGCAAACCCAAACAAAATCGACTTGTTTTTCAATTAACATTTTAGCAATAGCTTTTCCTTTATTTCCTGCTCCCCAAATTACAAGAGGCCTTGAATTATTATAATCTAACTCAAGAAAATAGGTCAATTTAATTTCTAAAAAATAATTCTGAGCATAGTGTTCATGAGTTCTGGATGTTCTGTAACTATAGTCTCTCCAGTAATGTAATACTTTGTCGCATGGAATGACTTTTAATTGATTTTTGTAAAATCTAAATGCTAAATCGTAATCTTCAGGATAATTATCTGGATTAAAAGCTTCACACGCTAATAAATCTTCTTTATGAACCATCCAACAAGGAGAGGGAATAACACATTCTTTATATATTTCAGAATAATTTTTTCCTTTTAAAATTAGTTTATTGAGCCAATTTTCATAGCTTTTGTAGCCATCATTTATGCCTTGTTCGCTAAAGTAACTTACTAAGCCTGTAGCCAGATGTTTCCTGCCATGTAGCAATAAAATGTTTAATAAAACTTCCAATTTAT
>DFBO01000091.1 GCA_002366675.1 Flavobacteriaceae bacterium UBA3078 | reverse complement strand
CATCCTTCTCATGTTCCTCTATATCTTTTCTCAAATCTAATTTTCTAAACGAAGGCGATACAATTCCAGTTGTTAAAACAGTGATCAATGTCATGGTGCCTCCAAAAACGACTGCTGTTACAGTTCCCATAAGTTTTGCAGTAACACCACTTTCAAAAGCACCAAGTTCGTTTGAAGAACCAACAAACATAGAATTTACCGAAGACACACGACCTCTCATATGGTCTGGCGTTTTAATTTGCAAAATGGTTTGCCTAATAACCATAGAAACACCATCTGTGACACCACTAAAAAATAAGGCAACTACCGAAATCCAGAAAATAGACGACAAACCAAAGACAATAATACAAACTCCAAATCCAAAAATGGCTCCAAGTAATTTCATACCTGCATTTTTACTTATTGGTAAATATGCTGTTGCCAACATGGTTAAGAAGGCTCCTACTGCTGGAGCAGCACGAAGTACACCAAACCCTTCGCTACCTACTTTTAAAATATCTTGAGCAAATATTGGAAGTAATGCTACTGCACCACCAAAAAGCACAGCAACCATATCTAAAGTAATAGCTCCTAAAATAGCTTTAGTTTTAAACACAAACTTGACACCTTCCTTTAAACTTTGCATAACAGGTTCGCCAATTTTTGGATTTAAAATAGGTTTCTTTTTTATCTGAAATAAAACAATTAAAGAAAACATAACCAACCCAAACACAATACACAAAGACCAATGCACACCAATAACACTAATTAAAACACCTGCAGTTGCTGGTCCTAAAACCGAAGCCATTTGCCAAGTCGAGCTACTCCATGTAGCAGCATTTGGATAAATTTTCTTCGGAACAATTAGAGCAATTAAAGAAAAAATAGTTGGCCCAAAAAACGACCTTAAAAATCCTCCAAAAAACACCAATGCATAAATACCATATAGAATGGTTTTTGTAGACCAATCTGAAACAATTCTAGGCCATGTTAAAAGAAAAAGTCCTAAGCTAATAAATGAAAACAAAGCAATACAAATTGCCAATAAATTTCGTTTCTCTTTTTGATCTACAATATGTCCTGCAAACAAGGCCATAGATAAAGCTGGAATAATTTCCATAAGTCCAATAATTCCTAAAGATAATGGGTCTTTGGTTAAACTATAAACTTGCCATTCTATAACAATAAATTGCATGGACCAAGCAAAAACTAAAGCAAAACGTAAGACTAAAAAAATGTTGAATTCTTTAATTCGTAAGGCTGCGTAAGGGTCTTTTTTTGTCATTTATTTTTTTGAAATTAACTTAAACTCAACACGTCTGTTTAATGCACGATCCGCTTCTGTTTTATTTGAAGTTAATGGAAACCGAGTTCCAAAACCTTGTGCAATTACTCGTTCTGGCTTTAAGCCTTTTGAAATTAAGTATAAGGCTACTGTTTTAGCTCGAAGTAATGAAAGTTCATCGTTTCTATCTTTTGAACCAACATTATCTGTATGACCATAAATTTCAATTTGTAAATATTTATACACTTTTAAATATTCATATAATTGGTCAAGTTCTTTAATTGATGAGTCCAATAAATTGGATTTATCAAATTCAAATAATACATTTTTAAGCGTATATACCTTATTTCTCTCTAGTACTTGTTTGGCTTCTATAGTGCTAATACTTATATTTTTCGTTATTTCAGTTTCAAAAGGTTTAATACTTATGTCATCGAAAAAATAATAAGATGCATCAGGATTTTTAGATTTCTGCACTTTAATAGCTTCAATGTTTTTGTTTGAATCAAAATTGCCAATAATAAAATACTTTTCAAATCCTTTAGCTATATAGTCAAAAGTTACTTTTTCCCAATTTTCTTTTTCTGTATAATATTGAAGACCTTTTATTAAAATATAATGGCTGTTCTCTACATTATTTAAAACGTTACTGATATTAATTACTCTATCTGAAGGTTGATTTAATGATTGATTTAAAAACAAAACTCCCAAATCTTTAATCGCATGACTTGAGTTTTCAGCTAAACTAATGTAAAATGAAATAGTATATTTCTCATCTTTAGTTAAGACATCTTTAAACTCTCCTTGAATATATTCACGATAATCTTCTGGAGCCATAACATACATTCCAGAATAGGCTTCTCCTGTTTTAGGGTTTTGGTTTCCAAAAAAATTCTCAAAACCTACTGCTTTACTACAGGAATGAAAATAATCTGTGGATCCAATATTTGGAATTGACCAGTGTGAAACATTTTTATTGAAGTTTCCTAATAGTTCAGAACAGTATGTGTTTTCTTCAAAACTTGGATTAACAACAAGGTTTTGAGATTGACAAATCATCAAACTAAAATTGAAAACTAGGATGTAAATTGCTTTCATAATCTATAAAAAAATTATTCTCTAAGATCTCTCAATTTCAATTGAAGCGATGTTTTGCCTTGCCAATAATTTTCATCTATAGAATACACAGCTTTAACTAATTTTTTATTTTTAATCAAGCTTAATTTGTCTCCTAAGTTAAAACCAATACAAACTATTTTTTCCCTTCCTGTTTGTGTGACAGTTATGCGTAAATGCTTATCGTCTTCACCAACACATTTACCATAACCAGTATCTTTAATATTTTGAGACATAAAAACAGGTGTCATGTTTCCTGGTCCAAAAGGTGCAAACTGACGTATAATGCGCCATAATTTATTATCTACTTGATTTAAATCTAGCTTCAAATCAATTTTAATTTCAGGAACCAATAACTGTTTGTCTATTGTTCGCGAAACTTCATCTTCAAAAGCTTGTTTGAAGGCTTCGTAATTTTCTTCTTTTAACGTTAGTCCAGCAGCATATTTATGACCTCCAAATTGTTCGATATGTTCAGAACAAGCCTCTAAAGCATGATACACATCAAACCCAGAAACAGAACGTGCAGAAGCAGCAAGTTTATCGCCACTTTTTGTAAAAACCAAAGTAGGTCTGTAATAGGTTTCAATAAGTCGTGAAGCTACAATTCCAATAACACCTTTGTGCCAAGTTTCATGATACACAACGGTTGTAAAACCATCGTGTTCGCTGTTGTCTTCAATCTGTTGAAGTGCTTCGTCTGTAATTCTCTGGTCTGCTTCACGCCTATCTGTATTAAAAGCCTCTATTTCTTCAGCATATTGTTCGGCTAATTCAAAATCCGTTTCACTTAATAAGGTCACTGCATAGTTTCCATGCTTCATACGTCCAGCAGCATTGATTCTTGGAGCTACAATAAAAACGACATCAGTAATAGTTAAAATATCTTTATTAACCTGATTGATTATGGCTTTAATTCCAGATCGTGGTTTGGTATTGATTACTTCTAATCCCAAATAGGCTAAAACGCGATTTTCGCCAACAATAGGAACAATATCTGCTCCAATAGCTGTTGCAACCAAGTCTAAATATTCGGTTAATTCTTCAACGGGTTTCCCTTCTTTAAAGGCCAAAGCTTGAATGAGTTTAAAGCCTACACCACACCCACAAAGTTCTTTAAATGGATAGTTACAATTGTCACGTTTTGGATCTAAAATAGCCACTGCACCTGGAAGTTTTGTTCCTGGTCTGTGATGGTCACATATAATAAAATCGATGCCTTTTTCTTTGGCGTAAGCTACTTTTTTAATAGCTTTTACGCCACAATCTAAAGCGATGATTAGTGAAAAATCATTGTCGTCTGCAAAGTCGATACCTTTTATGGATACACCATAACCTTCATCATATCTATCAGGAATATAGGTTGCAACTTGCTCTGTTCTAGTTCTAAGATATGTTGACATTAAGGCTACTGAAGAGGTTCCGTCCACATCATAGTCGCCAAAAACTAGGATATTTTCATTGTTGGATAAAGCCAGTTCAATACGTGAAACAGCTTGATCCATGTCTTTCATTAAAAACGGATCATGTAAATGGTCAAAACTTGGTCTGAAGAAGGTTTTAGCATCTTGATAAGTTTCAATACCACGTTGTAATAAAAGCGTTGCCACAACCTCATCTACTTGAAGAGATTCTTTTAAATGAGATAATTTTTCTGCCTCTGGTTTTGGCTTTAGAGTCCAACGCATATTTTATGAAATTAATGTCATGCTGAGCTTGTCGAAGCATCTATTAGAGAGATTCTTCACTTTGTTCTGAATGACAAAATTATTTATTATGACAGTGAATTGATGTGTTTACAGTCGCAAACTTGCGAAACATTTCCATAACGCCACAGTATTTTTCAATAGATAAATCGATAGCCTTTTTAATTTTATTTTCATCTAGGTTCTCACCATAAAAATGATATTCTACTGAAACAGTATGATAATATTTTGGATGCTCTTCTGTTAATTCTCCAGAAGTATCCATTCTAAAATCTGAAATTTTCACTTTCATTTTATCCAAAATAGAAACCACATCTAAACCTGAGCAACCAGCAAGTGCAGAAAGCATCATAGCTTTCGGACTTAATCCGGAACTGTAACCTCCATGTTCTGGAGACGTATCCATTAAAACAATTTTTCCATTTGGATTATCCGATTCAAATTGCATATTGCCTTTCCAATGGGTTATTACTTTATTAGTCATTTGTGAAGAATTTTTCGTTTATTGTAATATATCAAAAATACCAATAAAAATTAGACTATGCCATTAGTAACACCATTATCAGCCGAACACGATTTAGAAACTAAAGAATTAGCAGAATTCTTTAATGAAACGCTTGGGTTTTGTCCAAATTCGGTCTTAACCATGCAACGAAGACCAGCCATATCTAAAGCTTTTATTAACCTCAACAAAGCTGTAATGGCTAATGAAGGTCGAGTAACTTCAGCCTTAAAACGCATGATAGCTTGGGTAAGCAGTAACTCTACAGGTTGCAGGTATTGTCAAGCTCATGCAATAAGAGCTGCAGAACGTTATGGAGCAGAACAAGAACAATTAGATAATATTTGGGAATACAGAACGCATTCTGCTTTTAGCGAAGCTGAACGTGCTGCGTTAGATTTTAGTTTGGCTGCAAGTCAAGTGCCAAACGATGTAAATGCTGACATTAAAAAACGCTTATACGAGCATTGGGATGAAGGAGAAATTGTAGAAATGCTTGGTGTTATTTCTTTATTTGGATACCTCAACCGTTGGAACGATTCTATGGGAACATCTATAGAAGAAGGTGCTGTAGAAAGTGGAAATAAATATTTAGGAAAGCATGGTTACGAAGTTGGAAAACACGATGGATCACAATATTAGTTTTATTATTCCTATGAAAGTAAGATTCTAGATTGTTAGATTTTCTTTACCTGTAATTCACGAATATTTATTTAAATGCATTGAATATAGTTAGGATTAAAAATATTAATCCAAAATTAAACAATCTAATAATTAATGCATTTATCAGAAGGAGCTGATTCTCTATAATATTTATGATAAACTATAATAGCAAATGAAATTACTGCCAAGAATGATGTTGCATATATGTCATTAAATACTTTATCCATTATTTTACATTAAGGCCTTCCGCCAACCACAATCACAATCTCTCCTTTTGGAGGTTTGTTGGTAAAATGTTCAAGAACTTCTTTGGCTGTTCCCCTTACAGTTTCTTCGTAGAGTTTGGTTAATTCGCGAGATACAGAAACTAGTCTGTCTTCACCAAAATATTTACAAAAATGAGTGAGCGTTTTAATGAGTTTGTGTGGACTTTCATAGAAGATAATAGTTCTGTTTTCTTCAGCTAGAAGCAAGAGCCTGGTTTGTCTTCCTTTTTTTACAGGCAGAAAACCTTCGAATACAAATTTATCGTTTGGTAAGCCGCTATTTACTAATGCAGGAACAAAAGCAGTAGCACCTGGAAGGCAATCCACTTCTATATTGTTTTCAATACAAGCACGCGTTAATAAAAAACCAGGATCTGAAATGGCTGGTGTTCCAGCATCACTAATTAAGGCTATGCTTAAACCACTTTTTAATTTATTAATTAAACCTGCAACCGTTTTATGTTCGTTATGCATATGATGCGATTGCGAAGGTGTAGAAATTTCGAAATATTTTAAAAGTTTTCCTGAAGTACGTGTGTCTTCAGCAAGGATTAAATCGACTTCTTTTAAAACTTCAATAGCTCTAAATGTCATGTCTTTTAAATTCCCAATTGGAGTAGGCACTATATAAAGTTTACTCATATTTTATTCCTTGAAAATAAGAATCTAATTAAATTTACTTTCTAAAATTTCCATAAATCGTGTTTCGAATTCTTCTTTATCTTTCCAATTATTATAGTCTGGTTTTACCACATTTTGTATAAGACTCTCGGCTTCTTCGAAAGAACTAGAGGTGTTTAATTGAGAAAGTACCCTATCATAATCTAAAACTTCACCATTAAACAAATGCTTAATAAAAGCTAACTTATCGTTTAGTCCAATACTTAAACCTCCACCTTTCAGTTTATCGTTTAAAGACTTTTTTACATCCTCTTTATTACCATTAGTTACTGGTTCAAATTCTGGAATTTCCTCAAAACCTGCTGTAATCTCTTCTAAATCGTTTTTATGGTACTGCTTTTTTGGAATTACTTTTTCAAAAATAGCATCAATGTGCTGAGCCTCTTGTGGCATTTGAGCAACCATGTCTTTTATTTTTTCAATAGCTGGCTCCATAATTTCATCGTGCTCTCTATCGTCTAAATTAATATAGGTTTTATTATCAAATTCTATGTTGTCACTTATCTTGTTATTAAATGCCATGTCTAACATTCCAAAGAATGAGGAATCGCTACCAATTGTAGGAAGGTCTTTCTCAAAATTTTCCTTTGCAAACTTTAAAACAGTTAGTTTTTCATAAAGAGTTGCTACTTCTTTATGCATTTTATCTAAATCGTCCTTGCCTTTCAGCTTTAAAATTCTATGAGCAATACTCATTAATTCTGCTTCAAGTTTCTTCTTCATAACTTTTAAAATTTAATCTATTTTATGGGTTTGATTTTTAATAAATTTACGCCACCTTTATACAAAACGAAATTTCGCTTTGTTTTAGTGTTAAAATTACAAAATGTTTCTCGAAAATACAGTAAATCATAAAGAACAATTTGGTTGGATAGAAGTTATCTGTGGTTCCATGTTCTCAGGAAAGACCGAAGAATTGATTCGCAGGCTCAAGCGTGCACAATTTGCAAGACAAAAAGTGGAAATTTTTAAACCCGCAATAGATGTTCGTTACGATGAAGATATGGTTGTCTCTCATGATGCTAACGAAATACGCTCGACTCCTGTTCCTGCTGCTGCCAACATTCCTATTTTGGCAGATGGCTGTGATGTTGTTGGTATTGATGAAGCTCAGTTTTTCGATGATGAGATTGTTCGTGTTTGCAACGATTTAGCAAATAAAGGTGTTCGTGTTATTGTTGCTGGATTAGATATGGATTTTAAAGGCAATCCATTTGGGCCAATGCCCAATCTTATGGCTACTGCAGAATACGTGACTAAAGTTCATGCTATTTGTACTCGTACAGGTAACCTTGCTCAGTATAGTTACCGATTGTCTAAAAACGATAATCTTGTTTTACTAGGCGAAGTAGATGAGTACGAACCTTTAAGTCGTGCTGCATATTACAAAGCCATGACAAGAGATAAAGTTCGAAATTTAAAGGTAAACGATGCTGAGGAAATTTCTCCAAAATCAGACAAATAAGTATGCCTAGAACTCAAGAAACAGTCCTTGAAATAGATTTAAATGCTCTGAAGCATAATTTTGAATATCTTAAATCCAGAATTTCTACACATACCAAATTTTTAGTAGTTGTAAAAGCTTATGGATATGGAAGTGATGCTAAAGAAATTGCTGAGTATTTGCAAAATCTGGAAGTTAATTATTTTGCTGTAGCTTATACAAATGAAGGTGTTGCTTTGCGTGACGCAGGTATTACAAAACCTATTTTAGTTCTACATCCACAACCTATAAATTATAGAACTCTTATTGAACGTTGTTTGGAACCAAGTTTATATAACTTTAATAGTTTTAATACCTTTCTTGAAGTTGCATTGGAAGAAAAGCAACAAAATTATCCTATTCACATCAAGTTTAATACAGGTTTAAATAGGTTGGGTTTTAATGAAGCTGATATTGAAATGATTCATGATGAACTTGAAAGCACTTCATCTGTAAGAGTAAAATCGATATTTTCTCATTTAGCAGCAAGTGAAGATTTAAATGAAAAAGAGTTTACAAATAATCAAATTGAAGCGTTTCAAACTATTTCAAAA
Source organism: Flavobacteriaceae bacterium UBA3078 (assembly GCA_002366675.1). GTDB lineage: Bacteria > Bacteroidota > Bacteroidia > Flavobacteriales > Flavobacteriaceae > Xanthomarina. The sequence continues at coordinate 17,335 of DFBO01000091.1, read as the reverse complement.
ACATTTATAAACACTTTTGGCTACAAACCCATGCTTCACCTGTGTAACACGTCTGGCGTTTTAAATTATCCTGAAGCACATTTAGATATGGTTAGAAGTGGTATTGGCATTTATGGTTTTGGTAATTCAGAAAAAGAAAATAAAAACTTGATTCCTGTAGCTACTCTAAAATCAGTTATTTCTCAAATTCATACCATTGAAAAAGGACAAACCGTTGGTTATAATAGAGCCTTTAAAAGTGACTCTAAAATAAGAACAGCAACTATCCCAATTGGTCATGCAGATGGTATTGGCAGACAATATGGAAATGGAAAAGGCTTCGTAACTATAAATGGAAAGCCAGCTTATATTGTTGGAAATGTCTGTATGGATATGATTATGGTAAATGTTACAAATATTGATTGTCAAGAAGGAGATGAAGTCATTCTCTTTGGAAAACAACCCAATGCTCCAGAATTTGCTAAAACTGCAAACACCATTTCTTACGAAATAATTACAGCTATTTCTCAACGAGTTAAACGACTTATTATTAAATAATTTCCATTTTAGGTTTTTTTAATTAAATTCGTAACTTACACTAACCATTAAAAAACACTAATTATGTTTAAAGAATTTAAAGAGTTTATTACAGGTGGAAATGTTATTGAATTTGCAGTAGCTGTAATCATGGCTGGTGCAATTGGTGCAGTAGTAAAAGGTTTTGTAAACAATATTGTTATGCCATTTGTTGGTCATTTTACAGGAGGAACCGATTTCGCAGACAAAAAAATTGTTTTAGATGAAGCTGTGATAGATGCTGCTGGAGTAGTAACTACACCAGAGAATGCAGTTATGTGGGGAAGTTGGGTTAACACAATTATTAATTTATTAATTGTTGGTTTAGTAATGTTTATAATTGTTAAAGCTTACAATAAAACTAAAAAGCCAGCTGAAGAACCAGCTCCAGCAGGACCATCAGATAATGATCTTTTAAAAGAAATTAGAGATGCCTTGAAAAAATAGATTTCATCATCTACAATTTTTAGAAAAACAGCTTCCAATTGAAGCTGTTTTTTTATGCTTTTTTTTTGAATGACTACATAAATAAATGTATAAATTTGCTTAAAATAGATTTATAATGAAAGTAGCATTAGTTGGAGTCACAGGAATGGTTGGAGAGGTAATGTTAGATGTTTTAAAAGAGCGTAATTTTCCAATAACTGAATTAATTCCAGTAGCTTCTGAAAGGTCTGTTGGCAAGATAATTTCTTTCAAAGGAAAAGACTACCAAGTTATCTCTTTAGAAACAGCTATTTCAATGAAACCAGATCTTGCTTTATTTTCGGCTGGAAGAGAGACATCTTTAGAATGGGCTCCAAAATTTGCAGAAATTGGCACAACTGTTATAGATAATTCCTCAGCTTGGAGAATGGATTTAAGTAAAAAATTGGTTGTTCCAGAAATTAATGCAGATACGCTAACTAAAACAGATAAAATTATTGCTAATCCTAATTGTTCGACTATTCAAATGGTTATGGCATTAGCTCCTTTACATAGAAAATTTAAAATTAAACGTATCGTGGTTTCCACCTATCAGTCTATTTCTGGAACAGGAATGAAAGCCATAAAACAATTAGAAAACGAACTTGCTGGATTAAAAGGCGACATGGCTTATCCTTATCCTATCCATAAAAATGCACTTCCACATTGCGATGTGTTTGAAGATAATGGATATACTAAAGAAGAGATGAAGCTAGTTAGAGAAACGCAAAAAATCTTAGATGATAGAACCATTTCTATTACAGCAACAGCAGTACGAATTCCAACTTCTGGAGGCCATAGTGAAGCAGTAAATGTAGAATTTGAAACAGATTTTAATGTCTCCGAAATTCGCACATTACTTAACAAAACACCAGGTGTTGTAGTCCAAGACAATATTGATACAAACACGTATCCAATGCCAATATATGCCAATGGGAAAGATGATGTTTTTGTTGGAAGAATTCGAAGAGACGAGTCTCAACCTAACACCTTAAATCTTTGGATTGTAAGCGACAATTTAAGAAAAGGTGCTGCAACAAACACCGTCCAAATTGCTGAATATTTAGTAGCGAATAATCTGATTTAATTTTTTGTTTCAGAAATCTTTGCTGTTTACTAGAATCTATTTTTAAACTTACAACTTATTTATAACGAATGAATTGTATTTTTTCTCTATCTTAGAAGCCTCTTTTAAGACAGATGGTTAAAAATTACTTTAAATTAATAGCATGTTTTTGTGTGTGCATAAGTTTCATTTCTTGTGCATCAGATGACGACTATGTATCAAACCCATCTTCTCCAGAGCCAGAAGAAATATCACCTGTAGTTTTTAATATTGATGAAGTTCCTTATCAAACATTAAGTGAATATAATTTTTTTGATGGAGTAATTAAAGACTTAGACCCTGTATATGGCGTTGTTCCTTACGAACTAAGCTCGCCTCTTTTTTCAGATTACGCACATAAAAAAAGATTTATTTGGATGCCAAATGATGTAAGTGCCAATTACACTAGCGATGGTACTATCTTTAATTTTCCAATTGGAACTGTTCTTATAAAGAATTTTTATTTTGATAATGTCTTACCAACAAATACGACTAAAATAATTGAAACCCGTTTAATGATTAAAAAAGCTGAAGGTTGGATTTTTGCAAATTATATCTGGAATGAAACCCAAACTGAAGCTGACTTTGACTTAGATGGTAGAGATGTTTACATTCAATGGAATGAAAACAATATAACAAATAGTGTTAATTTTAGAGTGCCTTCTGGTGCAGAATGCCATACATGTCATAAAACAGGAGATATTCCAATTCCTATTGGTCCAAAACCAAGAAATATTAACCTACCTTTTAACTACGGGAACGAAACTAAAAATCAAATACAAAAATGGGCCGAAATGGGCTATTTAAATGAAAATTACCCCTCAAATATTGAAACACTACCAAGTTGGGACGACGAATCAGTATCTTTAGAATTAAGAGCTAGATCTTATTTAGATATTAATTGTGCTCATTGTCATTCTGAAGAATCTCATTGTGCTTACAGACCAGTTAGATTTGATTTCGAGTCGTCAGCCAACCCAATAAATTTAGGTATTTGTGTAGAACCAGACACAGAAATTGTTGGTGCTGGATTAACACATATAGTAAACCCTGGATCCTTTGATAGATCTGTTTTATATTATAGATTAAATTCGGTTGAGGAATCGGAAAGAATGCCACTTTTAGGTAGATCCCTTAAGCACCAAGAAGGTGTTCAATTAATTAGAGAGTGGATAAACTCATTAACAACACAATGCAATTAAATAATTATACCATGAAAAAAACTATTTTATTAATCACTTTGCTTTTATGTGGCTTTTGTTCCATAGCACAAGTATTAAATCAAGATGCTAATTGGCCAAATGCTAATTGGGATTTAGCAGGATCTTATGATTCTAACCCTTTAATTTTTACAGGAAACCCAACAGATACATCAACACATTTTTCTTTTGATGATGATGAAGGTGGTGGAGGTTCGATAAATAATATTGCTGTTCAATCTCCAGTAATAAACTTAACAAGTGCATTTAATGCAGGGGAAACTAGTATTAATGTAACTTCAGACTATGTTTTAAATGTATATCAAACTGAAACCATTACTTTACAATATTGGGATGAAGATACAGATACATGGAATAATTGGGGAACTCCTTATGGAACAGGTACAGATGGTGCTCCAAATGTAGATTTTTGTACAGGACCTTTTGCTTCTTTTAATAGTACTGCATTAAATATCTCTTCGTTTACAAACTCACAATTAGCAGGATTTAGATATCGAATTTTTTATAATGACAATGGTTCGTTTGGATGGGGAATGTGTTTTGCTTCACCAAACATCCAATCGTCAACACCACCAAGTTGTTTAGTGATTTCTAACTTAAATGTAGGTGATATTACTCATAACTCTGCTAATGTTAGTTGGGAAGCAGGTCAAAGTGAAACATCTTGGGAAATTGTTGTTCAACTAGCAGGAGCTTCTCCTCCAACCTCTGGTATTGATACTAACTTAAATGATCCTTATCCAGCAACTGGTTTAAATGCTAATACTGCATATAAAGCATATGTTAGAGCTAACTGTGTAAGCGATGGATTTAGTGAATGGGTTTCTATAAACTTTACGACTAATGATCCACCTCCTGCACCAGGCGATTTTGTTTTTATTAGAGATAATAATGTTTCTATGAGTGGGACAAGTTATGCTGTTGTAGATATGAATAATGATACTACAGATGATTTAATTGCTGCTTCATCATCTGGCATTACTATAAACTATCAAACTACAGGTGGTTTTTATTCAGCATATTATTCTGCTCCAACAAATTATGGTCCATCATGGAGTATTGCAGCAGGTGATTTAGATGGAAATGGTTATAACGATTTATTATATGGAGCAGGAAGTGGCGTGTCATTTGTCATGGCAAATGATGATGGCACATCGTATGCACAGTCATACACTACAACTGATTATGTATTCTCTCAACGTTCAAATTTTGTCGATATTGATAACGATGGAAATTTAGATGCCTTTGTTTGTCATGATGTGCAACCAAACGTTTATTTTATTAATGATGGTACTATAAATGCTGGTTTAGCTTTTTATCAAGGACCTTCAGCTGCTGTTCCTAATGGATTAGGGACACATCCAAATGGTGGGAATTATGGAACTGTATGGATAGATTATGATAACGACAGAGATATTGATATGTTTATTGCAAAATGTCGTGGAGGAAACGTATCTCATAAAATTAATGAACTTTGGAGAAACGATAGAAATGGAAATTTTATTAACGTAGCTACTGAAGCTAATCTTGCAGATCCAGTACAAACTTGGTCTTCTGCATGGGCAGATTATGATAACGATGGTGATATGGATGTATATGTTGGAGCTAGCTCTGGAGCTGATGGATCACATAAATTCATGTTAAATGATGGTGATGGCACATTTACTGATGCAACTGCTTCTGCTAATGTAGCTGGAGCTCCTTTTGGAATTGAAAATGCGCCTGGAGATTTTAACAACGATGGTTATGTAGATGTTTTATCTAACGGAAGAATTTTACTAAATAATGGTGACAATTCATTTACGGTTGTTTCTACAGATATGCCACCAAGTGGAGCTATAGGTGATTTAGATGGAGATGGGTTTTTAGATGTCTTTAATGGAAATTTATATAAAAACAATGGTGGTAATGGTAATAATTATGTTATGATACATACTATTGGAGTACAAAGTAATTACAATGGAATTGGAGCTCGAATTGAAATTCATACAGATTCTGGCACACAAATTAGAGATGTAAGAAGTGGTGAAGGTTTCGAATACATGAGTTCATTAAACGTTCATTTTGGTTTAGGCTCAGATACAACTATAAATAGTATGGTTATTTACTGGCCTTCTGGAGTTATTGATAATATTATGACTCCTAATATTAATATGCTTCATACTGTAGTTGAAGGGCAATCTTTAACTATTGTCGATGAAACGCTTTCAGACTTAGTTATGTTTCCAAACCCAACTGAAGGTATCTTAAATTTTGAATCTACTGCAGACATTTCAAATAAAGTTGCAACTGTATTTGATATAACTGGAAAGAAAATATTTAGTTCAAAACTTTTAAATAATTCTTTAGATGTATCACAACTTAATAGTGGTGTCTATGTTATAAGATTAGAAGAAAAAGGGAAAATAATAAACAGAAAATTTGTTAAAAAATAATCTTAGATTAAACAAAAAAAGTCACTCAATTGAGTGACTTTTTTTGTTTATAGACTAATTGGAAAGATTTTTGCGTTTAATAAATATTATTTAGAATGATAACTAAACCATGAAAAAGGAACATATACAACATCTATATTGGCGTGCTGCTTTTGGAATCAATCCAAAAGCAATGCAATCTCTATTAGATAAAAGTAGAAAAAGCGTTGTTGATTTGCTTTTTTATGAGTCAAGTAACTATATTCCTTTAAAAATTGATACTCCAGAATTTGATACCCTTACTTTTGAAGAATTCAATGAAACTAAGAAAATACATAGAGCCTACATTGAAAAGAGCAAATTAAAGGTCAAGGAATTAAATCATGAATGGATTCATAAAATGTCGTTCTCTAATGAAACCCTTAGAGAAAAAATGACTTTATTTTGGGCAAATCATTTTGTTTGTCAAGATAGATTTATCCTTTATATTCAAAAATTCAATAACACTCTTCGTCAAAATGCCCTTGGTAATTTTAAAGATTTTGTAAAAGCAATTTCTAAAGAACCTACTATGATAGACTATTTAGACTTAAAACAAAATAGAAAAAATAAGCCTAACGAAAATTTTGCTCGCGAACTGTTTGAATTATTTACTCTTGGAGTAGGCAACTATTCAGAAAATGATATTAAAGAAAGCGCTAAAGCTTTTACAGGTTATAATTACAATTTTGAAGGCGATTTTGTTTTTAACGAAAAACAGCACAACTACGACTTTAAACATGTATTTGATAAAGCTGGGCGTTACGATGGAGACGACATAATTGACATTGTTTTAGAACAAAAGCAATGCGCTAGATTTATCTGTACAAAACTATATAGCTATTTTGTAAATTCAACTTTAAATCAGGCTCATATTGAAGATATGACAGATGTTTTCTATTCAGATTATCATATTGAAACCGTTTTAAAGTACATGTTTACACAAGATTGGTTTTATAGTCCAGAACACATTGGTACTAAAATTAAATCTCCAGTAGAATTAATTGTAGGCATGTCTCAAATTGTTCCTGTAACTTTTAAAGAAACTGAACAGGTTCTTGGTATTCAAAAAATGTTAGGTCAAATACTATTATATCCACCAAATGTTGCTGGATGGAAAGGTGGTAAAAACTGGATTGATAGTAATACGTTAATGTTGCGTTTAAAACTACCATCTGCTTTATTGTCTGATGGAAAAATAGACACAAAAGTAAAAGGAGATTTTTACGACTCTTTTTCTAAGTATTATGAAAACAGAAAAGGAAATACAAAAATTAAAGCATTTATAGATTGGGACATTTTTAAAACGAATTATGAAGAGGTTGAAATTGAAGATTTAAACAATTATGTATTGCAGAGTCCTATTAATAAAGGAACTCTTAACTATTTAAATCGTTTAAGTAAAACAAGTAAGCTAGATTATTGTGTGCAACTTATGTCTATTCCTGAATATCAAATGTGTTAAAAAATGGATAGAAGGAAATTTATAAAAAACTCATCTTTAGCTAGTAGTTTGTTCTTAGTTCCAAGCTTTGTTAACGCATTTAGTCAAATGGTTACTTCAGAAACTGGTTACAAACGCTTAGTAATTATACAGCTTTCAGGAGGAAACGATGGGCTTAATACATTAGTGCCTTTTAGAAATGACGATTACTATAGAGCCAGACCTACTATTGGACTAAAAAAGGAGGGTTTAATTAACTTGGATAATGAATTAGGGCTTCATTCTAGTTTGCGACCATTAAAAGATCTCTACGATCAAGGCTATCTAACCATTATTAATAATGTTGGTTATCCCAATCCTAACAGATCTCATTTTAGAGCTACAGATATCTGGCAAACAGCTAGTGATTCCAATCAATATTTACAAACAGGATGGATAGGAAGATACTTAGACCATTTCAATCAAAAACCTGATGCAGCAATCGAATTAGACGAAAGCCTTTCTTTAGCATTAAAAGGGGATAAATTAAATGGAATGGCTATTAAAAATCCAGCTCTTTTATATAAAACTACGCAAGATCCATATTTAAAAAATGTGTCAAAACATTATCAAGATAATCATTTAAACGAACATAATTTAGGCTATTTATATAAAACCTTAATTGACACTAAGTCCTCTGCTAGATATATTTATGAAACAAGTAAAACTTATTCTTCTAATATAGATTACCCAAAGCATGATTTTTCAAAGCAATTAAAAACTACTGCACAGTTTATTAATTCTGGACTAAACACCAAAGTATATTATGCGTCTCTAACAGGATTCGACACACATATCTATCAATTAAATAAACATAAAAGATTATTAAAAGTCTATGCAGATGGTATGAAAGCTTTTGTTAAAGACTTACAATCTAAAGACAGTTTTAAAGATACTTTAATTTTAACTTTTTCGGAATTTGGTCGTCGTGTCAATCAAAATAGTGGAAACGGAACAGACCATGGTTCTGCAAATACGCTTTTTGTTATTGGTGGAGATTTAAAAAAGCCTGGAGTTTATAATAATCTAGCTAGTTTAAGTGATTTAGATAACAATGGAGATATGAAATTTGAAATAGATTTTAGAACTATTTATGCAACTGTATTAAAGAAATGGCTTCATGTTAATGATCAAGTTATATTAAACAAATCTTTCGAGCCATTAGACTTTATATAATACTAACTATACTTTACTTTTCTTAAAATTCTAGTAGACTCTTTGTAAAGTGTATACACTTCATCACTATAATTTTTTAAATACGGCTTAGCTTCTTGAAGTTTATCTACAGCCTCATGAAACAAATTTAAATAGCAAATAAGATAAGTAGCTGGAAGATTTTTTAAATCTTGTGTTTCTATTTTATTAAGCGTTAATCCTTTTTTTAATTTTTCTAAAATTGAATTATTAGTGTTATAAATATGATGAAGAACCTTTTTATCAAATTGTGGTGCATCAAAAATCAATGTTGTTTCAATATTATAATTTACATTATTTGAAAAATTAATAACCGTTTCCTCTAAAGGATAATATTTATATGAATTTTGAAGCCCTAGATTAACATATTCAATTATTTTAAACGAATGATCGTCATAAGAAATCGAAACTTCATCTAAAGTTGAATAAAAGAGTCTTACTTGTTCGTTAATTAATTTGATATCGACCCTTGAATAAAATATTTCATCCTTCACAGGTTTTTTTAATCCTGACCAACACAACACAAAATACTCTTTAAAGACGTGATATTGAGGATTGAAATCTTGTCGTGTATTTAAAAAATCGAAAACACCATCAAGCGTGTGTTCAATATTATTTTGCGAATGACTTTCAATAGCTGAAACTAATTTAGAATTGACGTCTTTTATTTCAATGTCAAAAACCTTTGGCATACTCATACTTCCATCTCTAAAAAACACAGAGCCACCATAATATTTCCAAATGTTTTTCCTGAGTGAAGTAATTTTATCAATAGACCTAATGGTTACTAATCCAACAACTTTATTGTCTGGTAGGTGTGGAAAAGGGATGTTTTCATACTGAACAATTGGAGGGTTTGATAAATAAGCATTAATTAGATTTTGAATTTTGCTATCATCAAAAAAATCGACACCTATAATATTATTATCTTCATCTTCTACTCCAATAACTATGTATGAATTGTTTTTAGGATTACTATTTGAAAGTGCACATACATGCTTCAAGAATTTTGCTTTACCCTCTTTGTGACTAATATTAATTCGACGCTTTTTATCATAAAAACTATTCTCATCGTTATGAGCTAATAAGTTTTTTATAAGTAGGCGTTTGTTAATCATAGCAACTTCCCATGAAAGTGGGAATCTTTTAAATTAAAATTCTTTCTTTACAATGGTCGATGAAGCTTGAGCAGTTGGAAACACCAACAAATCAGCAATATTAACATGTGGAGGTCTTGTTATGGCAAAATAAATTATTTCAGCAATATCTTGAGGCTGCAAAGCTTTGTACCCTTTATACACATTATCAGCAATAGCATCGCCTTTAAATCTTACTTGAGAAAATTCGGTTTCTACCAAACCAGGATTAATGGCGCAAACTTTAATTCCAAATTCATTTAAGTCTATTCGCATGCCTTGAGTTATGGCTAAAACAGCATGCTTGCTTGCACAATACACATTTCCTTTTGGATAGACTTCTTTTCCTGCCGAAGACCCAATATTAATTATATGTCCGGTTTTCCTAGTCGTCATGTTTGGAATTACCGCCTTACTTACATACAATAAGCCTTTAACGTTTATATCCATCATGGCATCCCAATCATCTGTGTTTCCAGTTTGAATTGGGTCTAGTCCATGTGCATTTCCAGCATTATTAATTAAAATATCTATGTTTTTAAAATCATCTGGAAGAGATTCAATAGCTTTAAAAGTTCCCTCTTTATCTCTAACATCAAAGTTTAATGTATAAACTTCTGTTTGCTTTTTTAAAGCTTTTTTAATGGTATCAAGTCGTTCTTCACGTCTACCACATAATATTAAGTGTATCCCCTGATTTGCAAATTCATGTGCTGTTGCTCTTCCAATACCACTTGTTGCTCCTGTAATTAAGGCTATTTTTTTCATTTAAAATATTGTTCTCATCCCCTTTAAAACAGGCATGATTTTAATTGAATTTAAAATTATAAAACATAATAGTCTTAAAGTTATCTAAACATGTTAATTTTTAACCAATTATTAACAACAAGAAAGCAAAAATTTTAACAATTTGCATGGCTCAATTAAGGATGCTATATTCGAAAGATTAAAAATTAAAAATGATGGAAGATACAAGTACAATTGATATTAAATCGATTAACGAGAAAATTGAAAAGGAAAGTGCTTTTGTTGATTTACTTACTTTAGAAATGAACAAAGTAATTGTTGGCCAAAAACACATGGTCGAAAGATTACTTATAGGTTTATTAGGACAAGGACACATTTTATTAGAAGGTGTTCCAGGATTAGCAAAAACTTTAGCAATAAATACACTTGCTCAAGCTGTTGATGGTAGCTTTAGTAGAATTCAATTTACTCCAGATTTACTACCTGCAGACGTAACAGGGACTTTAATATATAACATGAAGCAAAACGACTTCACTATTAAAAAAGGACCTATTTTCGCCAATTTTGTCTTAGCTGATGAGATTAACAGAGCGCCAGCTAAAGTACAATCTGCTTTACTTGAAGCCATGCAGGAAAAGCAAGTAACTATTGGAGACGAAACCTTTATTCTGGATAAACCATTTTTAGTAATGGCTACAATGAATCCAGTAGAGCAAGAAGGAACATATCCGCTTCCTGAAGCTCAAGTGGATCGTTTTATGTTAAAAACAGTTATTGATTATCCTAAAATGGACGAAGAACAGCTTATTGTTCGTGCCAATTTAAAAGGTGCTTTCGATAAAGTAAACCCTGTAGTTTCTGTACAACAAATTCTAAAAGCACAAGAAGCTGTTAGAGAAGTTTATATGGACGAAAAAATAGAAAAATACATTCTAGATATAGTGTTTGCAACACGTTATCCTGAAAAATATAAACTTGCCGATTTAAAACCATTAATTTCGTTTGGAGCATCGCCTCGTGGAAGTATTAATCTTGCTACAGCTGCAAAATGCTATGCGTTTATTAAGCGTCGTGGTTATGTTATACCTGAAGATGTTCGTGCTATAGTTCATGATGTGTTACGTCATAGAATTGGCATTACTTACGAAGCTGAAGCTGAGAATGTAACTTCCGAAGATATTATCAATAAAATTGTAAACGAAATTGAAGTGCCATAGAATTTAAGAATGACGAATCACGATTTTGAAAATCGTAAATCTACAATCATAAATTAAAAATGGATACTAAAGAATTACTAAAAAAAGTACGAAAAATAGAGATTAAGACACGTCGTTTGTCTGATCATATTTTTGGAGGTGAATACCATTCAACCTTCAAAGGTCGTGGTATGACTTTTTCTGAAGTTCGAAAGTATCAATATGGAGACGATGTAAGAAATATCGATTGGAATGTAACTGCTCGTTACAACGAACCACATATAAAAATATTTGAAGAAGAACGTGAGCTAACAATGATGCTCATGGCAGATGTGTCTGGTTCAGAATTATTTGGTACAGATGCACAATTTAAAAACGAAATAGTAACTGAAATAGCTGCGACTTTAGCTTTTTCAGCTACTCAGAACAATGATAAGATAGGGTTAATTCTATTTTCAGATGAAGTTGAATTATATATTCCTCCAAAAAAAGGACGTTCGCATGTACTTCGTATTATTCGTGAATTAATTGAATTTAAACCAAAAAGCAAACAAACTAATATAGCTGAAGCATTAAAATTCTTATCGAATGTGATGAAAAAGAAGGCTATTGTCTTTCTATTAAGCGATTTTATTGCAGACGATTATAAGCAAACTTTAAAAATTGCTTCAAACCGTCATGATGTTACTGGTATTAGAGTTTTTGATAAACATGAAGAAGAAATTCCTAACCTTGGAGTGGTTCAAATGCAGGATGAGGAAACTGGAGAATACATGTTAGTAAATACGTCATCAAAAATTGTAAGACGTAATTACAACAAATTTTATCACGAAAAAGTAACTTATTTTAAAGATAGTTTTACAAAATCTGGAGCTGGAACAATTGATTGTCGTGTTGATGAAAGTTATGTGAAAAAATTATTAGGTTACTTTAAAAGAAGAAGTTAATTAAAATAAAAATGTCAGGTCGAGCGCAGTCGAGACCTAATTTGAAAATGAAATATACGATTAACAATAAAGGATTTAAGAATAGTTTTACTTCGTGCTTTAACAATAAAGCTTCGAGTCTATTTTTTGCTTTCTTTTTTCTATTTTCTTTTGTTTCATTTTCACAACAAGTAACATCATCTATAGATTCTACAAAAATTAAAATTGGGGAACAAGCTACTTTTAGAATTCAAGTAGAGGCAGACTCAACAGACTTAGTGGTATTTCCTGAAGGACAAACATTTTTGCCTTTAGAAATGATTGAATCTTATAAAGTAGATACCACAAAAAAAGATGCTAGATTTCAGTTTATTAAAAAATACGGATTAACCCAATTCGATTCTGGTAATTACACCATCCCTAAACAAAAAATTCTTATTGGAGATAAAACATTTTATACAGATTCTTTAAAAATCTTAGTAAATAATATTGCTGTAGACACTACCAAACAAGGATTATATGACATTAAACCAATTATAGAAGTAGAAAAAAGCGCAAGCGATTGGTGGAAAACTTTACTAATTATATTAGCTATATTAAGTGTTGCAGGTGGTTTAATATACTGGTTTGTTTGGCGAAAAAAGCCATTATCAAAAGAAGAAAAAATAGCATTACTTCCTCCTTACGAGAGAGCTAAACTTGCTTTAAAACAGTTAGATGAAAGTCATTATTTAGAGCATTCAGAATTAAAAGAATACTATTCAGAATTAACTTTTATTATTCGAAAATATCTAGACGAAAAAGTTTACGATCGTGCATTAGAAAGTACGACAGATGAATTAATCTATCGATTAAATCTACTAAAAGATGGTAATCAAATAGATATTAGTAAAGAAGATATTAAAAATTTAGATAACATTTTAAAGCGTGCCGATTTAGTAAAATTCGCAAAATCTGCTCCAGATATAGAATTGGCAAAACTAGATAGAAATACCATAGATTTAGAAATAGATCATGTTAAAGAAGCTTTGCCAGAGCCAACTAAAGAAGAAAAACTTCTAGACCAACAATATAAAGAAGAACTAGAACGCAAAAAACAACAAAGAAAGAAGCTAATTACTGGAGCTGCCATTCTAGGTTTATTTATAGCCATTTTTGTAGGTTTTGGAATGAAATATGGTTTTACCTATGTTAAAGACACTCTCTTTGGTCATGATAATAAAGAGCTCTTAGAAGGACATTGGGTTAGAAGTGAGTATGGCATTCCACCTATCGATGTTTCTACTCCAAAAGTTTTAAAAAGAGATAATCCTCCTGTTCCAAAAGATATTAGTGAACAAGTACAAACAACAACTTTTGTTTACGGAACCCTTCAAAATGAATTTAGTATTTCTTTAAGCACAACTAGGTTTCAGCAACAAGCCGAAAACGAAGAACAGCAGAAAGTAGATCCAATTAAAATTGCTGAAGAAAGTATTACAAAGTTAGAACGAGAAGGCGTAACAGATATTTTTGTAAAACAAGAAAAATTTGCAACACCTAATGGAGCCGAAGGTTTAAAAACTTTTGGAACTTTAAAAATTCCTGTATCAGAAACAGATAATTATAACGAAGCTCATTATGCATTACTTCAGTTTATTTCTGATAATTCGGAAGTGTTACAACAAATCATGCTAATCTGGCCAATGGATGACACGTATGCAGATCGTATATCTGAGAGAATTATAAATTCTATTGAACTTAAAAAAGACGAACAATAATGTTTGAAGGAATTGAATTTTTAAATAAAGAGTTCTTCTGGTTGTTATTACTACTTCCATTAGCTGTGTTTTGGCATCTTTTTAAGTACAAAAAACAAACAGCCGAACTTAAGATTTCAAGTCTTAAAGGGTTTAAGACTAGTAACTCAATTCTTCCAAAATTAAAACACCTATTATTTATTCTAAGGTTATTGGTTTTAGCATTTTTAATTACAGCTTTAGCCAGACCTCGAACAGTAGATGTATCTACAAAAACAAAAACTACAAGAGGTATCGATATTGTTATGGCAATAGATGTATCTGCAAGTATGTTGGCAAAAGATTTAAGACCAAACAGGTTAGAAGCATTAAAGAAAGTTGCTGCTCAATTTATAAAAGAGAGACCAAACGATAGAATTGGATTAGTGGAATATGCAGGTGAAAGTTACACAAAAACACCTATTACTAGTGACAAAGCTATTGTTTTACGCTCTTTAGAAAGCATAAAATACAACACCATAATAGATGGAGGCACTGCCATAGGTATGGGCTTAGCCACATCAGTAAATAGATTAAAGGACAGTAAAGCCAAAAGCAAAATAATAATTCTATTAACAGATGGCGTTAATAATTCTGGTTTCATAGATCCTAAAATAGCTAGCGAATTAGCATTAGAATATGGCATAAAAGCATACACTATTGGATTAGGAACTAATGGTATGGCATTAACACCAATGTCAATTTTGCCTAATGGAAATTTTCAATATGGACGTGCTAAAGTAGAAATAGACGAAGAACTCTTAAAAGAAATTGCAGATGTAACTGGTGGAAAATATTTTAGAGCTACAAACAACAAAAAATTAGCTGAGATATACGACGAAATAAACAAGCTTGAAAAAACAGAAATAGAAGAATTTAAATATTATAATTACGAGGAAAAATACAGACCATTAGTATTATTAGCAGGTATGTTATTACTCTTAGAATTACTATTAAGGTTTACCGTTTTTAGAAGTTTTGTATAACAAAAAATCAAGATAAAAAGATAAAAAATAACATTCGTGTATTTATTTAAAAACTGAATACTGCGACTGAAAGCTAAGAAATGTATCAATTAGAAGAAAAAATATGGTTTTGGGTTTTAGCAATTATTCCAGTAATAATTCTATTATTTTTGGTACTCCAATTTTGGAAAAAGCATGCACAAAAGAAGTTTGCTGATAAAAAGTTATTAAAAAAGCTAAGTCCAAATCAATCTCTTTTTAAATCTGTTCTAAAACTTATAGTCATTTGTTTGGCTTTAGTATCTATATCAATTGCTTTAGTCAATCCAAAAGTTGGTACAAAATTAGAAACAGTTAAACGTGAAGGTGTTGATATTGTTTTTGCAGTAGATGTTTCTAAAAGTATGTTAGCTGAAGACATTGCACCAAACAGATTAGAAAAATCAAAACAATTAGTCACTCAGATTATTAATAATCTGGCTAGCGATCGTGTTGGTATAATTGCTTATGCTGGTAAGGCGTTCCCACAATTACCAATTACTACAGATTATGCTTCGGCAAAAATGTTCCTCCAAAACATGAATACAGATATGCTTTCATCGCAAGGAACAGCTATTAATGAAGCTATTGAATTAGCAAAAACTTATTATGATGATGATGAGCAAACAAATCGTGTTTTAATAATAATTTCTGATGGAGAAGACCATAGCGAAGAAGCAGCAAATGTAGCTCAAGAAGCTAGTGAAGAAGGTATTAGAATCTTCACCATTGGTGTTGGAGATATAAAAGGTGGTCCAATTCCTATTAAAAGAGATGGCGTTGTTTTAAATTATAAAAAAGATAATAATGGCGAAACCGTAATTACTCGTTTAAACGAAGAAACTCTTAAAACGATAGCTAATGAGGCCAATGGCGTTTATATAAATGGTAAAAACACAAACGACGTTGTAGAAAACATAAGAGATATTTTAAATAAAATGGATAAAAAGGAATTTGAAGCCAAACAATTTGCCGATTTTAAAGACCAATTTCAATGGTTTTTAGTATTTGCTATTGCATTATTATTTATAGATATCTTTTTATTAGAACGAAAAACAGCCTGGTTAAAAAAATTGAATTTATTCAACGAAAATCTCTAAGTAAATAAAATGCGCTTTTTAACGAAGCTAAATTTTATAAAACCTTTAACTATAAGAAGTACAACTGTTTTATATATTAGAGGTCGCTTAGAAAAGAAGATAAGTACAAAATGAAATACTTAATAGTTTACATATTTGCAATCATTTCAGTTTCCAGCTTTTCTCAAGAAAAAGACAAGGAAAAAGAAGCCTTTTTAGCATTAAAGAAAGCTAATAACTTTGTGTATGAAGGCAATGAAAAAGCTGTTAAAGACGATTTTATTTCAGCAGAAATGGCTTATCGAAAAGCACTTTCAGAACAATCTTCGTCGGTAGCAGGAGCCTTTAATCTAGGTACGTCATACATAGAAGAAGGAAGCTATGATGAAGCCTTATTTCGCTTACAACAAGCCACCAAAAATGCCACTTCAAAAGAAGAAAAACATAAAGCTTTTCATAATATTGGTAATATTTTAATGAAAAGTAACAAATGTCAAGAAGCAGTAGATGCATATAAAAATGCCTTAAGAAATAATCCGTCTGACGATGAAACTAGATATAATCTTGCTTTAGCTAAAAAATGTGCTGAAGATAAAAAAGACGATCAAGAGCAACAAGACGATAACAAAGACGACCAAAATAAAGATCAAGATCAGGATCAAAACCAAAACGAGAATAAAGAAAACAAAGAGCAACAAGACAAAGAAGAAGGAGATAATAAAGAAGACAATAAAGACCAAGGCGATCAAGATAAAAAAGATGGAGACGACCAAAAAGATGACGAAGGAAAGCCAAAAGATGAAAAGCAAGATCAAGGAAAAGGTGAAGATGAAAAGAAAGAGCAACAAAAGCCAAAGCCACAACAAGGTCAATTAACACCTCAACAAGTAAAAAATTTGTTAGAAGCCATGAATAATCAAGAACAAAAAGTTCAAGAAAAAATGAATGCTGAAAAACAAAAAGGAGTTAAAATTCAAACAGAAAAAGATTGGTA
>DFBO01000088.1:1912-15860 GCA_002366675.1 Flavobacteriaceae bacterium UBA3078 | reverse complement strand
AATTCTTTTTGTCTTTCTTCGAATTTTTCTAGCGATTTATTTAAATCTTTAATGGTTTCGATTTGTTGTTCTAGTTGTTTGTCTTCTTCTTCTTCTTTGGTTAACTTTCTATAAGAATAGACTGTGCTTTTCGTGCTTTTATAAAGATTAAGAGCGTCATTATCAAATACTTGAAAATATAAATTATAGCTTATTCCTTCTTCAAGTTCTAACTGATTTGGAAAAGCGCTAATAAATTCAGCCACATTAGACGAATAAATTGGTATTGGTTCTACTTTAATATCTTTTTCGTTTTCAGCAGGAAAATACACTAGCTGAAGCTTTCTCAACCCATAGTCATCGCTTGCTTGGCCTTGAAAATATAAAGTTTGCTGATCTAAGCTATCAACTGCCATTTTGATGGATAATTCTGGATATTCATCTTTAATAACCTCTATTTGAAACGCTAGTGTTTCGTAATTATTAATATGATTATTACTAGTGCTTAAACTATATGATGTTTGATTGAATATTTGCTTTGTGATTTCAAATGTATTTGAATCCGTTTCTTTTAATTGGGTTGTGTCTTTAGCAATCCAACTTACTTGATTAGTTGCTTTGGTTTGTAATTTCCATGTTATTTTGGTTCCATGTGGAACAACAGCATTACCAGTGCTTTTCAAAACCTCATCTGTTTTTTTAATATATGATGGATAGTCTAAAGCCATTTCAAAACCTAATAAACTTGGTACTTCGGTTACTTTAAGCTGATAAGCTCTAGAGGTAACATTGTTTGCAGATAAACGAAAATCAATGTTCTGATTTGGTTTAGAAAAAACATATTCGAAATTACCTGGACTTACCTGTTGTAAGAAATAAGATTCGTTATTAAATGAAATTTTTACATTTTCCGGAATGACCTCTCCTGCTGTAGAGACTAGTAATTTAAAGTCTTTATTTTCAATGGCATTTAAGTCTGTGTTGGTAACAAAAAACTGAAAAGGAGCTGGTGGCTCATAAGCAGTATTATAATTTACAACACGTTGATAGCTATCGCTAAACCAGTTAATATGACCTGTAACAAATGTTAATAGCAATATAATAACTGGAATAGCTGCATATTTTAAATATTTAAGATTGGATTTGAAATTTACTGCTAGCTTAAAAGGAATGGGTTGCAATTCGGCAGATTTTTGCTCGATACTTGCTAATAAAAGTTCTGTGGCTTCAGAGTTCTGGTTTAATTGTAAAACATTTAATAATTTATCATTGACTTCTGGAAAATGATTTCCAATAATTTTTGAAGCATCTTCGTAATTAATTCCTTTTTGTAGTTTAAATAACTTTGCCAATGGAATAGCAATAAACTTAAAAAATAAAGCTAGTTCTACACCAATAAAAACCCAAAACAAAATAGTTCTAGCTGTTGGATTTAGCCACAAAACATATTCAACTAAAAGGGTAAACAAAAAGTATAAAAATCCTAATGCAAAAAATAAGATAGTTCCTTTAAGTAATTCATTGGTGTAAAATCGCCTAATAAATTGCTCGAGTTTTAATTGTATGTCTGCAAATTTTGTCATTAATTCAATATGTATAACATCTTAACCAATAAAACTACAATAATATTTTAACTCTTAATTACTTAGATTTGGTAAAACTTAGTTAATTTTCAATTCTAAAAACCCTTTTTTATGAAAGATTTAAAGTATTTAGCTGCTTTATCCATACCAATTATGGCTTTTGTTGGTATGTTTTTTAAAGGTTATTATGTTTTTTTAACACCTGTTTACGCTTTTGTATTTCTTCCAATTTTAGATTTACTATTCCCAATGGATCAAACAAACCTATCGCCAGAAGAAGTAACCAATAACCTTAAAAACAAACTGTTCGATTGGTTATTGTATTTAAATCTTCCTGTAGTTTATGGGCTGGTTTTGTTTGCATTAATAACGGTTTCGTCAATTGATTTGGAGCTATTTGAAACAATAGGACTTATTATTACGGTAGGAATTGTATTAGCTGTTAACGGAATCAATGTAGCACACGAACTTGGCCACAGGCAATCCACTAACGAGCGCTTTTTAGGCAAGGCCTTATTGCTTCCTTCTTTTTATATGCACTTTTATATAGAACATAATTTTGGACATCATTTACATGCAGCAACGCCTGAAGATCCTGCCACAGCAAAATACAATCAGTCGGTTTATTCTTTTTGGTTTACTTCCACTTTAAGACAATATTTTAATTCTTGGAAGATTCAAAACATGTTGCTAAAAAATAATCAAAAATCTTTCTTTTCTGTTAGAAACGATATGCTTTGGTTTGGTATTATTCAAATAAGCTACCTCTTGTTGGTTTTCTTGTTTTTTGGAACAGATGGATTGTTCTTTGCTCTAGTATCTGGTATTGTTGGTTTTGTTTTGTTAGAAACTGTAAATTATATTGAACATTATGGTTTATTGCGTTTAAAATTACCTTCTGGAAGATATGAGCGTGTTCGTGAAATTCATTCATGGAATTCCAATCACGCCATAGGACGTATTGTGCTTTACGAGTTAACCAGACATAGCGACCATCATTATAAATCTTCTAAAAAATATCAAGTCCTAGAACACCATGATGATAGTCCTCAAATGCCATATGGCTACCCATCCTCAATGGTTATTTCACTCATTCCTCCTTTGTGGTTTAAGATAATGAACAAACGTATTCCACGTGAAATGATTTCGTAAAAGTCTTTTGTCTATCTTCTTTTATCTTTTGTCTTATCAGTCTATCTTTGCAACTTCAAACAAAACAACATGTCAAAACAAGTTAGAGTGCGTTTTGCACCAAGTCCAACTGGACCATTACATATTGGAGGTGTTAGAACAGCACTTTTCAACTACTTATTTGCTAAAAAACATAATGGAACTTTTATTCTAAGAATTGAAGATACAGATCAAAATAGATATGTTGAAGGAGCTGAAAATTACATTGTAGAATCATTAAATTGGTGTGGAATTGCATTTGATGAAGGTCCTAATAAAAACGAAAAATTTGGTCCTTACAGACAAAGCGAACGTAAACATTTATATAAAGAATATGCAGATAAGCTAATTGCTTCTGGAAATGCATATTATGCGTTTGATACTTCTGAAGCTCTTGATTTTCATAGAAAAGATCATGAAGCTAAAGGCAAAACTTTTATTTATAATTGGCATAACCGTTTGAAGTTAGAAAATTCGTTATCACTTTCTACTGAAGAAACGCAAGCAAAACTTGATGCTGACGAAGATTATGTGATTCGTTTTAAATCGCCACAAGATGAAACGTTGCATTTAACAGATCTGATTCGTGGAAACATGACTATCGACACCAATGTTTTAGATGATAAGGTTTTGTTTAAAAGCGATGGTATGCCAACCTATCATTTAGCAAATATTGTGGACGACCATTTAATGGAGATTACCCATGTGATTCGTGGTGAAGAATGGTTACCTTCTCTAGCTTTACATGACCTTTTATACAAAGCATTTGGTTGGGAAGCACCTGAGTTTGCTCATTTACCACTTATCTTAAAACCAACTGGAAAAGGAAAACTAAGTAAACGAGATGGCGATAAATTAGGATTTCCCGTTTTTCCACTAGCTTATAAAGACCATAAAACAGATGAAGTTTCCAGTGGTTATAGAGAAGAAGGTTATTTTCCTGAAGCTGTTGTAAATTTTTTAGCTTTTTTAGGTTGGAATCCAGGAACTGAACAAGAAATTTTTAGCTTGGAAGAATTGATTCAGGCTTTCGATTTAAGCAGAGTGAACAAAGCTGGAGCACGTTTTGATCCAGATAAAATAAAATGGTTTAACCATCACTACATGCAAGAGCAAGATAATGATGCACTCGCAAAACAGTTTCAATTACTATTTCCTGAAGAATTGAAAGATATCGATGTTAACTACATTGCAATGGTTATTAATCTAATAAAAGAGCGAGCTACTTTTGTAACCGATTTTTGGGGCTTAGGTCATTTTTTCTTCGACACGCCATCAAGTTTAGACGAAAAAGCAGTGAAAAAAGCCTGGAAAGAAGATTCTCCAGAACTTATGAAAGAATTAATAACTATTGTTTCTAATGTTGAAGATTACACAGTTGAAAACCTTCAAATAAGTATTAAAGGTTGGATTACTTCTAAGGAAATAGGTTTTGGAAAAGTTATGATGCCTTTACGTTTGGCTTTGGTTGGCGCTTTACAAGGTCCAGATGTGTTTGATATTATGTATTTAATAGGAAAAGACGAAAGCGTTAGAAGAATAGATAATTTAATCAATACATTATCATAAAAAAAGCGACCTAATGGTCGCTTTTTTTATTGTTATAGTGTTATTCAGAGCAATAAACAAAGGATGACATAGTTTAAAACGTAATCATAGCTGTAAAAGCTAACATCGACTGGTTTCCTTTAATCTTTTTATCGTTTCCTGTTAAATCTAAATTACTATCGTTTAACTTATTTAACATATTAGTAAAGCCATAAATATATTGGGCTTTCAGTCTAAAAAAAGCATATCCAGCCGAAACACCTACTGCTCCATTAATATTAAAATTTGTAATATCCTTTAAATCTTTTGCCAATAAATTATCGTAAGAACTAATAACATAATTCTCATAAGCTTTGTCTTTTATTTCCATGTCGCTATTGTATTGAATCATGGGTCCAACATCGATAGTTAAAAAACTCTGTACTAACTTCACGTGCATCATTAATGCCACCTGAGCAGTAAAGATTTTATAGTCTACAAACTCTTCAAGAAGATTTAATGCAATCGGCCTAGTTACTATACCTACATTGTTTTCAGATAATTGAATTGTGTAACTTACGTTGTACCATTTATGTGGAATATCTACTGTAGCTGAAGCTCCTGCTTGCCAGCCATTCCCTTTTTTGGTAGTGAAATTATCAGTTATAATATCATACTGTGTGATACCTCCATAGATTCCAAATCCATTTTGTATTCTATACGTACCGTGTTGAGAGAAAGTAACTGTAACAAAACATATACTTAATGCTACTAATAATATAAGTTGTCTTTTTTGCATGATTGTTCTTGTGAGATTGTGACAAATATAACTTAAATTAGTAATCATTTATTTTACAACTCTAAAAATAACCATTATGTCCATTTTATCTATTCCCATTATTATACTTTGTTTGTTTGTTTTTATCTCGCTCTTTTTCATTGTCAAACAACAAACTGCTGTTATTGTTGAGCGATTTGGAAGATTTCATAGCATTCGCCAATCTGGTTTGCAATTAAAGATTCCATTGGTTGATCGTGTTGCAGGACGATTAAGCTTAAAAATTCAACAATTAGATGTTTTAATTGAAACTAAAACTTTAGACGATGTATTTGTGAAACTAAAAGTGTCCGTTCAATACAAAGTGATTAAAGAAAAAGTGTACGATGCTTTTTATAAGCTAGATTATCCTCACGATCAAATAACTAGTTATGTATTTGATGTGGTTCGTGCCGAAGTTCCTAAAATGAAACTAGACGACGTGTTTGTTAAAAAGGATGACATTGCTCTTGCTGTAAAAGCCGAATTAAACGATGCTATGTTAGATTATGGTTTCGATATAATTAAAACATTAGTGACAGATATTGATCCAGATGGTCAGGTAAAACAAGCTATGAACCGCATTAATGCCTCTGAACGCGAAAAAATTGCAGCACAATTTGAAGGTGATGCAGCAAGAATTTTAATTGTTGAAAAAGCGAAGGCTGAAGCTGAAAGTAAGCGCTTACAAGGACAAGGTATTGCAGACCAACGTCGTGAAATTGCTAGAGGTCTTGAAGAATCGGTAGAAGTCTTAAATAAAGTTGGAATTAATAGCCAGGAAGCTTCTGCTTTAATTGTGGTTACCCAACATTACGATACGTTACAAGCTATAGGTAGTGAAACAAATACTAATTTAATTTTATTACCAAATTCACCACAAGCAGGATCTAATATGCTAAATGATATGGTAGCCAGTTTTACAGCAAGTAACCAAATTGGAGAGGCCATGAAGAATACTAATAAGAAGAAAGAATAACTTCCTACTTATTAAAAAAGCCTACAATTATTAAAATTGTAGGCTTTTATTTTTTATCATTTAAATGGATGTCTTTCTTGCCAGTTATGTTTTGGGTTCATGAGCTTAAAAATATACTTTAAAAGCATGTTCATAACCCAGTTGGTATGTTTCATATAGACAAACATTTTTTTAGGCTTTGCTCCTACTGAACTTTTAATTGCCATGGCTGTTCTTGCATAAACAACTGAAGAAAAATTGTTTTCAATTCCAAAAGAAACCATATCATAAAGCATGTTTAAATACAACTGATTTTTGTACTGATACTCGCTATTATAGCCTAAAAAATAGGTTTCCAATGTTTTACCATTTAAAATCAACGTATAAAATCCTATAAGCTTATTATCTAGATAATAGCCAAACACTTTAAAGTTCTCATTCAGATTCTTTTTAAAGTTATAAAAATGATTTTCTGGAAGTATAAATGTATTTACTTTTGCATGGTCTGAAACGTTTTTATAAAGCTTATGTAGCAGTGCAGCATTCTCCTTAATGTCTTCTATTTCTAATTCTCGTTTTTGAACGTTTTTAGCCTTTTTTCTGGCAGTTTTATATCTATCTCGATACTTTTTGTGTAAATCAGCTAAATAATCATCAAAAAGGGTCCAATGATTCTTAACTTCTAAGATCATGTTTGGCTGAGCAGACACTTTATGTATTTGATTCTTGATGAATAAATCTGATTCTTGATGAATGGCATCATCATGAAAGTAATCTTTCAGCATAATCATTCGAATACGCTTTTTATCTGTAGTTTTTATCTCTTTTTTAAGCTGAAGAATCGCTTGATAGACTTGTAATAAGAAGTCATTATAGGATATTTCATCTAAATTAAAATACAAACCATGCTGACCAGTATGTGTTAGATTCCCAGCAACCAGAAGGTTTCCTTGTAATAGTTTAGAAACAGCATTCTTGAAATTTTTAATAAATAATGAATCGGTTTCATTTCTAAAAATGTCTTTTAAATATAATTCCACACGTTGAACAATTACTATTCCTACTAAGCTTTCGTCCTTAAAAACACCCACAAATTTCATAGAAATATTATCTGGAGAAGCCTCCTCTAAAGATTGAAAATAGGCTCTTTGAAGAAAAATATCATGTAAAACAAAGCCATCCCATTCAGGAGGTAACTGTTTATAAGAGTTAAAAATTTTAAAGTTTATCAAAGTAAAAAATGAAAAAGACTGAAAATAAAATCTTTCAGTCTTTTAAAAAGTTAAATCATTACAAAACTATTTCCAGCCACAAATTATAGCTCCCATTATTCCTAAAGTTACAATCCAATAGCTAGAATTAATAAAAATATATTTTGCGCTTCTACGTTCAAATAAAGCATTAGTACCAATTATTGGTAAAGCAATAAAAACACCTGCTAATACACCATGTAATGCTCCGTGTTTAAAAGTTCGAAAAGCACCTGAATAATCAGACATAAAAGCTTCATAAGAAGGTAGTGCTAAAGATGGGTCTCCACCCATTAAGCTATAAGCTCCCATTTGATGGATTACAATTCCTGGTAAAGCTGTTGCAAGCATAAAAGCAAATAATAAAGCAAATCCGAAAATTTTAGCCATGTTACCTCCTTTAATTTTCTCTTCTGTCATACCAGACGCTTCCATCCAGGCGTTTCCAAATACTTTAGGATTATACCATATAAATCCAACAAATAAGGCTGAAACTGCAGCAGCAAGCATTGCAATAGGGTTTAAATATTCCATTTTAGTTTAGTTTAGTTAGATACTAAATATAACTAAAATATATTAAGCGTATTAAAGCCTAACTTTTAGATAACTTTAGCTTCTGCTACCAAAAGTTCGTTTCTGTCTTCTAATGCTTTGTCAATAAACTCTGTAATTGCATTATTTTTTTCTTGTCCTTTTTTAATTAAAACACTTAAAGTTAATATAGTTGCAATACGAGTTCCAATCTTTTTAACAGCTGTATTAAATAAAGGCTCCAACTCTTCGTAAGAAACATTATTAGCTAACTCTAAAATTTCAGCTTTTACCTTCTGTTGTTTGTTTTCGGGAAGATTGGTATACTTTTTTCCTAATTTCTGAATCACATCAATCGCTTTTCTTTGAGGCTGATTTTGTTTAGGCTGTTGCTGAATTTTATTTTCAGTAGGTTTTTGTTTTGCCCAAGAATCTTTTAATCCAACAGTTTTATTAAAAATAAGTTTATCTGAAGTTGTGTCGTTATCCACATTAAAATATCCAATACGTTGAAACTGAAACCTCTCTCCTACCTTAGCATCTACTAAACTAGGTTCAACATAAGCTTCGATAATTTTTAAAGAATTTGGATTTATAAATTCCATAAAATCTTTATCTGTATGAGCATCTGGAGCTTCATCTAAAAATAATCTGTCGTATTCTCTTGCCTCAGCTTTTATAGCATGAGAAATGGAAACCCAATGAAGCGTTCCTTTTACTTTTATTGAAGTGTCTTCGGTATATGTACAATGAATTTCTGTAATATGTCCATTAGCATCTTTTACAACACTTTCACCTTTAATAATATAAGCATTTTTTAGACGCACTTCTTTTCCAAGGGTTAATCTAAAAAACTTGTTGCTTGCTTGTTCTTTAAAATCTTCTTTTTCAATATAAATCTCACGTGAAAAAGGTACTTTTCTAAAGCCAGCAGAATCATCTTCTTGATTGTTTTCTGCTTCTAACCATTCCTCTTTCCCTTCTGGATAATTCGTAATAACCACCTTTACAGGATCTAACACAGCCATGACTCTTGGAGCTGTTTTATTTAAATCTTCACGAATACAAAATTCCAATAAAGCCACATCAATCACATTATCGCGTTTGGCAACGCCAACCGTTTCAATAAATTTTCTAATGGAGTTTGGCGTGTAACCACGACGACGAAGTCCTGAAATAGTTGGCATTCTAGGATCGTCCCAACCAGATACAATCTTATCTTCTACCAATTTAAGCAACTTACGTTTACTCATAATAGTATAACTTAGATTTAAACGTGCAAATTCACGTTGTTTTGGAGGCATTGGTAATGCTTCTGGTTGATATTTATAAACTTGGTCTTTAAACCAATTGTAAAGCTCCCTATGAGGCTTAAATTCAAGAGAGCATAGTGAGTGTGAAATTTGTTCTATATAATCGCTTTCACCATGCGTCCAATCGTACATTGGATAAATACACCAATCTGTTCCAGTTCTATGATGTGCTTTCTTTAAAATTCGATACATCAATGGATCACGCATCAACATGTTTGGGTGTTGCATATCTATTTTAGCTCGAAGTACGTGCGAACCTTCTTCAAATTCACCTTGCTTCATACGTTGAAACAAATCTAAATTCTCTTCAATACTTCTATTTCTGTATGGTCCATCAACCCCTGTTTGAGTTGGTGTTCCTTTTTGTTCAGCCATCGCTTCGCTAGACTGAGAATCTACATAAGCTTTACCTTCTTTTATTAATAAAACAGCCCAATCGAATAGTTGTTGAAAATAATCTGAAGAGTAAAGTTCATTAGCCCATTTATAGCCTAACCAAGAAATATCTTCTTTAATTGCATCTACATATTCTTGCTCCTCTTTTGCTGGATTGGTATCATCAAAACGAAGGTTTACAGGTGCATTATATTTTTCTCCCAAACCGAAACTTATTCCAATAGCTTTGGTATGACCAATGTGTAAATAACCATTTGGTTCTGGTGGAAAACGAAAACGTAAAGCTTCTTTTTTTAAGCCATTTTCTAAATCTTCTTCTATAATATGCTCAATAAAATTGAGTGATTTTGATTCTTCAGACATAAAATATTCTCTATTCAAAATATGAAGCACAAAATTAGGTAATTTTAGACTAATTGTAACATCTGAAGCGTTTTTCATACCTATAATTAAAACTTAAATCATGCAACATAGAAATTACGAATGTCCAAAATGCCATAATCGTACTTATAACGTGGATCAAATGCAAGCAACAGGTGGACTTTTCACGAAACTTTTTAACATTCAAAATAAAAAATTCACATCTGTAACCTGCACAAAATGCACCTATACAGAATTTTACAAATCTAAAACAGGTGCTTTGAGTAATATTTTCGACTTTTTTACAAATTAATAAACTTCTCGACACCAAATTCTTTTAGAATTTCACCCGAAGTGACGTTCTGTATAGTATTTTTGCTTTATGGGAATAATAAAAGTTGAAAATATACGTGTTTTTGCTCATCATGGGTGTTTAAAAGAGGAAACTAAAATAGGTAGTGACTACAGGGTAGATTTACAGGTAAAAGCTAATTTACAAACCTCAGCAAAATCTGATAGTTTAAGCGATACAGTTGATTATGTTTTTTTAAATAAAATAGTAAGAGAGGAAATGCTTATTCCCTCCTATCTACTTGAAACAGTAGCGAAACGTATTTTAGCAAGAATTTTTAATGAAGACAAACACGTGTCTAAGGCTACAATAAAAGTTAGTAAACTAAATCCTCCTATAGGTGGTGATGTTGAAATGGTTACAATAAAAATGACCGAAAAGCGTAAAAACTAAGTTCTAAATAGTGTAAAAACTTTATTTTTTTTACATTTGCTGTCTTATTAGGTGTCGTGGCCGAGTGGCTAGGCAGTGGTCTGCAACACCATCTACAGCGGTTCGAATCCGCTCGACACCTCAAAAACCTTCAAACATTGTTTGGAGGTTTTTTTATTTTAAATTTTTAAGAAAAATTAATTAAAATTTGCACACCATCTACAGCTTTTAAGAATGTTTATTAAAACGACACCTCAAAAAACTTTCAACTTAAGTTGAGGGTTTTTTTATATCTAATTTTTATAAAAAATTATTTAAAGTTAATACAGCATTGCAGAATAGTTTTTGAACAACACCTCTGAAAAGAATTACCTTAAGTAGCTCAATTTTTTTATATTTTAATAAAATTTATAGTAAGATTATTACAGCGTTTCGAAAGTGATAATTGACACCTCAAGAAAATTTATGCAATATTTGGAGATTGCTTTATTTTTATGTTTTAAAGGCTAATGATTCTAATTTTATTTAACCTTCTCGAATCCTTATAGGCTTAAAATAACGACTAAAAGCTTAAATAAAATTAATTAAACCAAACAGCATAACGCTGTCTTCTTAGTTCTAAAGCCAATGTTTCTTCTATTTTAAGAGCTTCTGCTCTGGAGTTTATTGGTTTAATATGGTTGTAAAGACTTGGTCTTAGATAAGAGCCATATTTTTCTACAATATTTGACGAAAGTTTGAGGCCTTTTTTATTAATATATCCTGTCTTGTGCTGTACAAACCTTTCCTTGGGAGTTTTGCTTGTCATGCCAACATATAAGCATTCTAAAACACCATTAAACTGTGGATTAGCTTCGCGAAATTTTCTGTTTTCAGTAAAAACACGCTTAGATAGTTCTACTACATAAATATGGTATTGAACTTTAGCCATAATAAACTATTAATCTAACGGATTGATTTTCTCTATACTCTCTTTTAGTAGTTCTTTTTCTTTTGGGAAAAACCCTTGTACCAATAATAAAATTCCAAAGCCTAAAATAACTAATGAAACTATTTTTTTTGTTTTAAAAATACGTCTTGGTGTTAATTTATTCTTCAAAGTTTTTGCAGCTACTATTTTTAATAAATCTACTAGAAAGTAAACCAACAGAATTGTACTTAAAAACACCCAAAGTTCTTGATTTGTTTCGGTTAAAGAGCTTCCGATAACAATAAAACCTAACCAACCTAAAAGCACACCAACATTAATAAAATTTAGTAAAAAACCTTTAATAAATAGCATTCCAAACTTCTTTTTAATTTCAACAGTATGGTATTCTCTAACAATTTCTCGGAAAGATTTAGAGGTTTTTATAAAAGAAATAAAACCATAAACAGCAAGTAAAACACCACCAAAAATAAGAAAATTTGGATCGTCTTTTATTTTATCTAATAACTTAGTAGTACTATAAAATGCAACTATAATAAAGAAAATATCAGCAAGAATAACCCCAAAATCAAAAATTAAGGCGCTTTTAAGCCCTTTTGTTGCACTTGTTTCGAGGAGTACAAAAAAAACTGGACCAATAGTGAACGATAAGAGAATACCAAATGGAATTGCTGTAAGAATAGCATCTTGCATACAAAAAAATGTCTTTACACAAATTTAAGAAATATCAACGAATTTAGTCCATTCGTTTAATATTTCCTCCAATAACCTTACTTTCGTCTACAGATTCTGGGTTGCCATAAATAAACACACTGCCTCCTGCTGTTACTTTAGCTTTTACTAAACCACTTGCATAAACACGAGCTTCTCCTGCAGCTGTAACAGTGACATCTGTTGTTTCTGTTTTTAATTCTTTCCCATCATAAACACCTCCAGTATTTATAGATATATTCTGATTTTTTGAAACACCCACTACTTTAACACTACCTCCTGTTATAGATTTAACATTCGTATAAGACACATCTAAATTTATTTGAATAGTTGCACCTTCTTGAGCGTTTAAATTAATTTCGAATTGCTTAATCGTATCATTAGAAGAAACCGAAGCGCCTTCGTTAACATCAATAATATCAACACCTGTATAGTGTAAGGTAACTTTTGTGTCGTCTCCATTATACAGTTCATCAATTTTCATTTTTAATTTTAAAACACCATTTTTATTTACAAAAACTACTTTTTCAGTGTTTTTACCAGAAATTATAATTTTGTTTTCGTCTGATTCTACTAAATCAACATCTATTAAATCGTAAACTTTTAATTCTTTAAACTCTCCTACTGTTTTGGTAATTGGACTTTGTGCAAACAGAAAAGTTGATACTAATATTAATGTAATAGTTACTATGTTTTTCATGTGGACTAATTTTTTATAAAGTTACTTTTTAATCTTCATTTTTACCAATTAAAGTGAAATCTAAATGTTTTTTTACTAGATCTGTATCTTTCACTTTTACAATAACCTCATCTCCTAATTGATACATAATTTTAGAGTTTTTTCCTATCAATGCATAATGGTCATCATCAAACATATAGTGGTCGTCTTTCATGTTACGAACACTTACCATGCCTTCACATTTATTTTCTATTATTTCAACATAAATTCCCCAATCTGTAACACCTGATATAACACCTACAAATTCTTCATCTTTATGATCTTGCATAAATCTAATTTGCATGTACTTTATAGAATCTCTTTCTGCTTTGGTAGCTAGGTTTTCCATATTACTAGAATGGTTGCATTTATCTTCGTAAACCTCTTCGTTAGCTGATTTTCCACCATCTAAATAATACTGTAACAAACGATGCGCCATCACATCTGGATACCTACGAATTGGAGATGTAAAGTGACTGTAATAATCGAAAGCTAAACCGTAATGTCCAATATTCTTAGTCGTATATTCAGCTTTACTCATGGTTCGGATTGTTAAAGTATCTACTAAATTCTGCTCTTTTTTTCCATTTACTTCGCTTAATAAATTATTTAAAGATGAAGCTATACTTTTTCTGTCTTTAAAATTTAATTTATATCCAAAACGACTTACAACATTTTGTAAAGCTGCTAGTTTACTATCGTCAGGTTCGTCGTGAACACGATAGATAAAGGTTTTTTTAGGTGACTGCTTTCCAATAAATTCTGCTACCTTTCTGTTTGCTAATAACATAAATTCTTCAATAAGCTTATTAGCATCTTTACTAGTTTTAAAGAAGACTCCAACAGGATTAGCTTCATCATCTAAATTAAACTTCACTTCTACTTTATCAAACGAAATAGCTCCAGAATTCATACGTTTTCTACGCATGATTTTAGCTAATTCATCCATTTTAAGAGTTGCTTGTGCAATTTCTGGTGTGGTT